>CAMDQC010000015.1 GCA_945905735.1 Prosthecobacter debontii
GACGCTGGACTCGCATCAAGTGGTTTCATATTGCGCTTAAATCCTCGGAAGTATTTGTTCGCGAATCGCGACTGTCGAGACAGAAGCCCCGGTCGCTTCCAAGTCCTTTACGCCCGATTGAAAACCAAGGTTCTCCCCGCGCCCTATACCCCGTGCGGTGCTTGCCTCTCTCACTGAAAAACACAACTCCGCCATTTGCGAAATTATCCCCATATTCGCAGCCGTCCAACGCCCGCAACTCGTCCGTAATCGGGCGCACACGCTACGCCCCGCCATCGGCTCACGCCAAAGCACACGCCGCCAACCCATGCCGACGATTCAAACGCAACCTTGCGGCGGATAGACACCAAGGCACCCGGCACACAAGGAGTCTCCTTACCCCTCTTTCACCCAACGGTGCTTGCTTCTCCCCGCATTTTTTTACGCGCCATCCCTCGCAATTATTACACACGTATTAACAATCACCCAAAGAGGCGAGTCCCCGTTGCAATGTTGCATTCCCCAAAACCGGAAAAAACGCCCCGCAGAACCGAACCCGCAGGAAACGCCCCGCCGCGCTTCGCCATTTTTCCGCATCAAACGCACATCGGGCGGAAATCCGCTTGGCAACTGCTTGACGAATAGAGTGCGTTTTTACGCGAAAACGTGCAAATCAGTGCAAAACCGTTTTCTAGCCTCGAACCCTCTCAAACCCTCTCCCCATCAGCTTTCCAGAGAAAACCGGGGAGTGGGTTGGGCGGGACTCGAACCCGCAACCAACGCCTTAAAAGGGCGCTGCTCTACCATTGAGCTACCAACCCGTTTCGTAAAACGGAGGGTGGGAAGTATGTGGTTCGGCCCGATGGTGCAAGCCCGAAAAGCCACTTTCTCGCAATCCGTGCCGTGTCGGCTTACTCCGCTGGGCGGACGGCGAGCTTTACGCCTTTGAAGCGCATCCCGCGCAGAGCGAGGACGATGTCGCGTGCGTGGTCTTCATGCACGTCAAACAGCGTGGCTTTCGGTAGGACGCTGATTGCCCCGAGAGCTTCGCGGGGGAGCGAGGTTTCGTTGAGCAGGAAGCCGACGACGTCGCCGGGCTTCACGTCGCAGTCGAGGCCGGCGTTCATCATCAGGCGGACCATGTCGGGCTCGTGGGAATTGGATGGCCGTGCAGCAGGCCGCGGAGTTGGCGTGGCGGCGCGCGGTGGTTTCACCGGGCGCTCATCGCGCTGTGGCGGTTGTGGGCGCGGGCGTTCTTCCCGTTGCTGTGGGCGGTCCTCCCGCTGGGGCGGGCGGTCATCGCGGCGCTGAGGAGGGCCGTCGCGGCGTGGGCCCCGGTCGTCGCGGCGTTGCTCGAATTTTTGCGGCGGACGGTCTTCGGCGATCTGGGCGGGCTTGGGCACGTCGCCGTCGAGGAGGGAGATAAGGGCGGAAGCGATGTCGGTGGGCGTGTGGCCGGCATCGAGGAGGCGGTCCACGAAGCTGTCGGATTTTTTGAAGGTGCCGCTTTCCAGCACGCCGCGCACTTTCTCAAAAAGGGCGTCGCCACGGCGCTCTTCCAGCGCTTCGAGCGTGGGCACGACTTGGCGTTTGATAGTGCTTTTGGTGAAGCGCATGAGGTGCTGGAGCTTCCAGACTTCGCGCCCGTCGGCAAACGTGATCGCTTTGCCCGAGCGGCCTGCGCGCCCGGTGCGCCCGATGCGGTGGACGTAGTCCTCGCAGTCTTGCGGGAGGTCGTAGTTGAAGACGACTTCGAGGTCATCCACATCCAGCCCGCGTGCGGCGACGTCGGTGGCGACGAGGAACTCGATCTTCTTCTCCTTCAGCCGCCGCATCACGCGTTCGCGAGCGGCTTGGGCGATGTCGCCGTGGAGCTTGTCGGCAGAAAACCCGCGCGCCGATAGATGCTCGGTGAGTTCATCCACCATCATCTTCGTCGCGCAGAAAATGATGCCGTATTTCAAGTCGAGGAAATCAATGACGCGGCAAAGCACTTCCAGCTTCGAGCGGCGCTGCACCTCATAGTAAAACTGCTCGATGTCCGGCGCGGAGACCGTTTGGCTCTCGATGTGCACGGTGGCGACGTTCTTGGTAAAGCGGTCAATCATCCGCTTGATGGCGGGCGGCACGGTGGCGGAGAACATGACCGTCTGGCGGTCCGGTTTTGCCTTGGCGAGGATCGTCTCCATGTCTTCCCGGAAGCCCATGTCGAGCATCCGGTCCGCTTCATCGAGGACGACCATTTTCACATGCTCCATCGAGAGCGACTTGCGCTCCAGATGGTCCATCACGCGGCCCGGCGTGCCGATGATGATCTGTGCGCCCGCGCGCAGCCCCATGAACTGCCGCTCGTAGCTCGCGCCGCCATAGACGGGCAGTTCGCGCACGCCTTTCTTGAAGGCGGCGAGCCGCGCAACTTCCTCGGCGACCTGCACTGCCAGCTCCCGCGTGGGGCACAAAATGAGCACCTGCGGAGCCTTCAACAGCGGGTCCACTTTCTCGATCGCGGGCAAAGCGAACGCCGCCGTCTTGCCAGAGCCCGTCTGTGATTGGCCGATGACATCGCGACCTTCGAGTAGAATGGGAATGGCGGCAGATTGGATGGGCGATGCGACTTCGTAGCCGACATGCGCGACCGCTTTAAGCAGCTCCGGCGACAGGCCGAGCTCAGTGAATGGACGTTTTTGCATCCCTACCCATAGCCGAAGCCGCGGAACCGTGGCGAAACAATTCGCATCCCCCCACGAGGTGCGATGAAAAAATGCCAACCTACGCCCGCGTAATCTACTTCAGCAGCGCGTTCAGTTGCGCGGCGGCTGCGGGAGTGTTCTCCTGCGCACGTGTCCGGGGTGTGACCGCAGTGAGGAGGAAGGCACGCCGACATCTGATAACCACATCCGCTCTTGCATTGCGCTGGTGCTGGTCGCACCGTCCGCCCCCGTTTTTTTCCAAATGTCACTGCGTATTGATGAGCTGAGTTCAACCGAGGTCAAAACCCTCGCCGATGAGTTTGAGACTGCCCCGCTTCAGGATGTGCTCGCGTGGGCTTGGGGGCGCTTTGGCAGCCTTGCGGCCATCGGCACGAGCTTCCAAGGGGCGGGGCTGGCGATGATTGACCATGCGGTGAAGGCGGGGCTGAAGTTCCCCATTTTCACCCTCGATACGAATCTGCTCTTCCCGGAAACCTACGAGCTGAAGCAACGGCTGGAGGCGCACTGGGGCATTTCCATCGAGGCGGTGCAGCCCGACCTCACGCTCGACCAGCAAGCTGCCGAAAACGGCCCCGAGCTTTGGAAAAAGGCACCGGATACTTGCTGCACGATCCGCAAAGTGCTGCCGCTTCAGCGCAAGCTGGCCGGGCTGTCGGTGTGGATCACTGGGGTCCGCCGCCAGCAGAGCGATACGCGGGATAAGACGCGCATCCTTGAGCTGTATCGCTTTGACGATTTGCGGGAACTGTTCATCGCGAAGATGAACCCGATGGCGAATTGGGACCGCGACGCCGTGTGGGCATACATCAAGGCCAACGGCATCCCTTACAACCCGCTGCACGATCGCGGCTACCGCAGCATCGGCTGCTGGCCTTGCACGCATCTCGCGGGTTCGGGGGAAAATGAACGTGCGGGCCGCTGGACGGGCTTCGAGAAGACGGAGTGCGGCATCCACACCTTTCTCGGCGAGAGTATTTAGCCGAGCTCGCGGGCGGCGGCTTGGATGGCGGCGAGGAGTTGCGCCCAGTCGGCGCGTGTGGTGCTGAATCCGCTGCTAAAGCGTAAGGCGCGGCCTGCTTCGCCTGCGGAGAGGCCCATCGCGAGGAGGACGTGCGAGGGTTTTTCTTTGCCGCTGGCACATGCGGAGCCGGTGGAAACTGCGAGGCCGAGGCGGTCGAGCACGACGACCCAGCGGCGGCGGCAGTCGGGGCTCTCCGGCATGATGGCGCAGACGGTATTCCACAAGACGGCATCGCGAGTTCCGAGCAGGCGGACGGTGGGGAGCGCGGTGAGGAGTTCGCTTTCAAACCACAGGCGATCTTCGGCGGTGCGGGGCTGGCAGACATTTAGCGCGGCGATCATCGCGAGGACGCCGGGGACGTTTTCGGTGCCGGCGCGGCGGCGATTTTCCTGCGGGCCACCGGCGAGGAGCGGGCGGAAGTCGGGCGGGCATTTGAGGAATCCAACGCCGGGCGGGCCGCCGAATTTATGAGCGCAGCCGGAGAGGAAGTCGCATGCGCCGAGGCCGAGGGTGGGCATTTTCCCCATCCACTGTGCGGCGTCGCAGAAGAATGGGACGCCGTGTTTTTCGCATAGTTCGCGGACGATGAGCCAAGGCTGGAGGACACCGGTTTCGTTATTTGCGGCCATGGTGACGACGAGAGCGGGGCGGCTCGTGTTCAGCGCGTCGGAGAGGTAGTCGAGGTCGAGCGTGCCGTCGGTCCGCACGGGGAGCAGGCGATGGCGACCGGGCAGCCATTGCTGCGCCGCCTCGATGACGCACGGATGCTCGATGGCGGAGAGCCACACTTCGCCGTCGGCTGCGGCGATGTGGTGGAGGACGGCGTTGCTGGATTCCGTCGCGCCGCTGGTGAAGACAATCGTATCCGCCGCGCAACCGAGGTGCCGCGCGAGCGCATCGCGGGCGGCGTCGAGTGCGGCGTCGGCGCGCTGGCCGGGGCGATGAGGAGATGAGGGATTTGCGCCGTGTTTATCCACCGCGTCGAGCCAGGCTTGGCGTGCGGCGGGGCTGAGGGGGTGCGTGGCGTTGTGATCGAAATAGAGCACGCTTATTGCGGAGTGAAAGTGAAGCTGCCCGCAGCGGTCGGGATGGTAAAGAGGCCGAACGCTTTGTTCGGGCCGGTGCCAGCGGTGGCGGTCTGGAGCTGGACGCCACGGAATTTGATCGTGGGGTTTTTCGGCAGAGAAGGGTGTTTGAAGGTGCCTTCAAAGCGACCGTCCGCTCGGTTGATGAGCGTGAGTTTTGAGAACTCGGGATTGGTCGCTTCTGCGAGGGCTTTGTCTTTTCCATCAACAGTGAAGAGGCGCGAGATGGCTGGATTCAACCCGCCGTCCGTGAGGCCGAGAAGGCCGCTGGCAGCGAGCGGCGTGGTGTAGGTGAGTGTGTGGATGCCCTTCGCGGGCGGGGCGAATTTGCAGGCCGTGAGGGTGAAGGTTGTATCGAGCGCGCCGAGGAAAATCCCCTTCGTAACCGCGCCGCGGGTCCAGCGGAAGGTGCCGCTGAAGTCGCTATCGAGAGCATCGGCGAAGGAGAATTTCCCGACGAACGATGAGCCGGGAGCGGCGGCAGATTTGAAGAGCACGACGGACGTATCCACGCGCATTCTCCCGCCGAGCGACACGGGTTTTCCGTCGGGCGTGAGGCCGGACATCGCGAATGCGCCTTTCGAGGAAAGGCTGGCAGTGGCCCAGCCGAATGCGTTGAGCGCGGCGGGGATGGTGTTCGCATCCGGCGTGAGGAGGACGGTGTATTTTGCAGCGAAAGCAGGCGCTGGCGGAGTCGCAGCGAGCCGGACATCGGGCGACACGGTGAGCCCATCCACGGTGCCGGTGACGGTCGCGATTTGGTTGGGATTTGTGAAGGTCAGAGAGACGACGAGGTCGGCGAGTCCTTTGCGTTTGATGGCCTGGGTGAACACGCCATCGAAGCCGATGAGCCCGTTGAGCGTGAACTTCTTCGCGCCGAGCTGGACCTTGCCAGTGAGTGAGCCGCCAGTGGTCACTTTCAGCGTGAGGACGCCGTCGTCGTCGCCCACGAGCGGCTCGTAGCCGCCCGCGAGCGGGATGAACGGATTCACCACCGACACCGTGGCCGTGGACTGCCCGCCGAAGCCGTCGGTGATGGTGTAGGTGAACGAGTCATTGCCGGTGAAAAACCTGCCGGGCGTGTAGCTGAGCGTCGTGTCGTTTTTCGCGACGGTGCCCTGCGCGCCAGACTGGAACGTCTGGATGCTCAGCGTGTCGCCATCCCCGTCGGTGTCGTTCGTAAGCGGCTGGATTTGCACCGTCTCTTTCCCACGAATGAGCACGGTGTCGGCGACGGCGACGGGCGGCGCATTCACGCCTGCGAGGATGGTGATGATGCCCGCTGCTTCACCGCCGCGTCCGTCGCTGATGAGGTAGGTGAACGTGTCGCCCGCTGCCGTGAAGGCATTCGTGCCGGAAGTATTCGGCGTGTAGGTGATGTTGCCGCCGGAGATTGTGAAATTGCCGCTGCGTGGGTTGGTGGTGGTGACGATGGAAAGCGTGTCGTTGTCGGCATCCGTGTCATTCGCCAGCAGCGAGAAAGTGACTGCACGATACGGCTGCACGAGCCGCACGGTGGCCGTGTCGTTCACGGCGACAGGCGTGGCGTTTGGCGATGTGGTGAACGTCTGGTCTTCGCTGTATGTCACACCTGCCGCGCTGACGCCGACGGTGCGGAAATGATACGTCGTGCCGCCGCGAAGGCCCGCCAGCGCGGCGCTGAGGGCCACGGGCGAGCTGCCCGTGCCTGCATCCGTCACCCCGCCACGGATGCCATAAGCGGTCGTAGGGCCAAACTCGATCCAGCCGAAAGTCTGCGTGCCTTGCGGGTTCACTTCGCCCGCCAGCGTCGCGGTGCTGAGTGTGATGCTGCTGGCCGCGCCGCCCACGGCGAGAGGCGCCGTGCCGGTGCGCGCGGGGAGCGTGACTTTCAGCAGCCGCCCACCGCGCTCCACCACGTCTTGCGGGAGCGTGATGGCGAGATTGTCCTCCGCATCGAGCTGGATGCTGGGGCGGATGAGGAAGCCGCCGGGGAGCCCAGAGCCGAAGTTGAAGGTCACAAACTGCGTGAAATTTGCGCGCTGCTGGATGTTCGGCGCACTGCCGAGATCGAGCACGTCTGTCACGGTTCCCGTCGCCGCTTCGATCTTCACGAGCCGCTGCGGCATGTCGCCTTGCGTGGTGGAACTCTGCCGCACGGCGTAGAAGACTCCGGGCTCGCGCTCGACGAGGGTGCTCACATTTTCCCTATTATCGAGGAGGCTCACGGCTCCGGTGAGCGTCGTCTTTTGCACCGCACCCGCGACGGGGAAGCGCACCAGCACGGGCGCGACGCCGTTGCGTATATCGAGGAAATAGAGCGCGCCATCCGCGCCCATCGTCGGCGGGGTGGAGGCGACGACGGTCGCATCGGTGGCGACGGTGGCGGTGGTGCCGTCGCGGTTGATGCGCACGATGGATGTCCCGGCGGCGAGCGTGAGCATCGTGCCGTCCGGCTGCGCAAAGAGTCCGCCGCCGCTGACGTTTGCGAAGGGGAACGACTTCCCATCCGCCGTCACGCGATACGCCGTTCCGTCGCCCAGGCCGACGAGCGAGCCGTCCGTCCGCATCGTGAGCGGCGAGCGGGAAGTCGCGCCGCGATCCGGCGCGACGCTCGTCTGCGAGAAGCTTCGCAGTTGCGAATACTGGCCGTCTTTCGTCACGCGGAAGGTCACGTTGTTATTCGTGCCGGTGAAGCCGCTCACGTTCCCATCCGTGATGCCGTAGAGCGCGCCGTCGAAACCCTCGGTGAGCGCAAACGCCGGGTTTTTCCCCTCCCCACTTTTCAGCGCATAGACCTCCTCCATACGCGGCGTCGCGCCGGGGATGATGCGGTAGATCGCGCCATTGCCCACGCCGCCCCACGCATTGCTGCCGTAAAAATTCCCATCGCTCGCCAGCAGCAGCGGCCCGCTGGGGATGTAGCCGCCGACGCCGCCGAAGTGATGCAGCGTCGTCAGCGTGCCGTCCGTCGTCATTTCAAACAGCGTCCCCTTCCCCGCCAACCCGCCGGTGGTCGTGATGCCCGCCAGCGTGCCGTTGCGCCCCGCTACGAGCGTGCGCGGGGAGGTGCCGGTCTGGCTATTGAAGTTCACCAGCTTGGTAAATGTGCCGTCTGTCGTGATGCGGAATACGGTGCCCAAACCAGTAATCCCGTCGCTGCTCAATCCTCCCCGCCGCGTCGTGCCATACAGCGCCCCGTCCGAATGCAGCACGAGTCGGCACTGAGGAGTCTCTCCGCCTGCGCCGCCCGCGAAACTATGCAGCACCGCGTAGCCCGAGCCGTCCGCATTCATCTTCCACACGACGCCCGCATTCGCACTGCCGCCCGTCTCGCCCACGCCGTACAGCGTCCCGTCTGCGCCTTGCGCCACACCCCAGCCAAAGCCCGAGCCATCCACATCGCCACTCGAAGCGGACGTCCGCAAAACCACCGCCGCATTCGCATTCGCCGGGTCAATACTCAGCAGCTTGCGGTCAGTGCCGCCGTAGTATTTTCCATCCAGCCCGCGCAGCAGCCCAGCGGAGGGTTTACCCTCGCTGAACTTACTGCCCGCCCGCAACACCGAGTAGGAAAAGGGCGACACCCCGAACTGGAAAAACGCCGAGTTGAAGTTGGAAATAATATCCTCGCCCTGCCCGAAAAACACCCCCTCCGTATGCTCCACAAACTCCCCGAGCGGATTCGAGGAACCCCCACTCGGAGCCTCAGTGAGGATCGTCACCACACCCGCAGGCGTCATTTTATAAAACGCCCCTCGCCCGCCCACACCGTCCTGCGAGCCCGTGTAGCCAAAGCGCGCGGTAAAGTAATAATTGCCGTCCATCCCGAGCGTCACCCCGCCATCGGGATTCGTCCCCGCGAACCTCTCGAAATGGTGCATGAGATGATGATTCTCCGGCGCACCGCCCGTCACCGCAGGCGTGAACCGGAAGACGGTGCCAGGGCCACCCAGCCCCGAGCCACCGAGAAAAGTCGTCCCATAATAGTCCCCGTTATTCAGCAACAGCCGCCCCATCGGCTGCTCGCCATCGCGGCGGAAGTTGTAAAGCTCGGTGACCGTCTGCGCGTGAAGAGCCGAGGCGCAAGCGATGAGTAGAAGTCCGTGTTTCATCATGCGCCCTCCTATAATGGGAAACGCGCTCGGAGCAACGCCTCAAACCTACGTCCTTGCCGCTTCCACCGCAGTGGGGATGACTGTCTTTTGCAGCACCTTGGAGTTGCGTCCGCTGGCGTCGTATTTTTTCCGGCGCTCGGGGGGGAGTTCGTCGGGGGTGACTTCTGCGTAGCCGCCTTTGGCGACGAAGTAGTTGAAGGCTTGGGTGCTGAGGGCGAAGAGGGCTCGGGCTCCGCGCTGGGCGACGAGTTGCTCGGCGAAGGCCATGAGCTTGCGCCCGTAGCCTTGGCCTTCGTGGTGCTTGGAGACGTAGAGGCAGGCGAGCTCGGCTTTTTGCGCTTCGGGGTAGAGATGCACGGCGACGCAGGCGACGAGTTGGCGGTCAATTTCGAGCACCCAGTAGTCGTCGAGCTGGGCGAGGATGTCGGCGCGGGTGCGCTTCACGAGTTCGGCGTGTTCGACGCTTTGCTTGATGAGGTTGAGCACGGCGCGGATGTCTTTTTTGAAGACGCGGCGGATCTGCTGGTAGTCGTTGCCGTAGATCATGGTGCCGACGCCTTCGGTGCTGAAAACCTCGGCGAGCAAGGCTTCGTCGGCGTTGCCGTTGATGATGTGGACGCGGGGGATGCCGTTGCGGCAGGCGCGGGCTCCGGCTTCGACTTTGGAGAGCGTGTTCCTGTCCACGAGTGAACGTTTCTTTTTCACGATCTCGTCGGCCTCGGAGATGGAGAGTTGCTGGAGGAGTGTGCCGCCAATGAGGACGCCGTCGCGGGCGGAGAGGTAGATGATTTTCATCGCCTGCATGGCCTCGGCGACTTCGAGGGCGATGGTGTCGCTGTTGACGCGGAAGGTGCGCCCTTCGCCGTCGAACCCGATGGGCGGGATGACGGGGATGATGCCCGCATTTAAGAAGAGGGTGAGGGCTTCGCGGTCCACGCGCTCGACGCGCCCGGTGTGCTGCTGGTCCACGCCGCCGATGATGCCCCACGGGTGGGCGATGATGATGTTGGCGTAGGTGGCGCGGAGGTCCACGCTGGTGAGCCCTTGCATGATGTCGTTCATCAGCGTCGTGGCGGCGTCGAGGCCGACTTTGAGCGTGGGTTCGTCGGTGATGCCGATGCCGTCGGTGCTCGTGAGCGTGACGCCGCGATCTGCGGCGAGGCGCTCGATTTGCAGGGCTGCGCCGTGGACGAGGATGATCTTCACGCTCAGTGAGCGGAGCACGGCGAGGTCGAGGAGGATGTTGGAAAAATTCGCCGAAGCAGCGACTTCACCATCCACTGCGACGACGAAGATTTTCTCCCGGAAACGTGGGACGTAAGTGAGTATGCCGCGCAGATCAGAAACCTTCATCAAATGTGCGCGTCTTGTGTGGCGATTCGCGGCGGGTGTGAAGCGAAAAGTCGCCTACGCGAAGTCTTCGGGCGCGATTTTTTTCCAGTGCTGAAGGGAGCTGGCGAAATCGTATTGGAACTCGAAGCCGAGATCGATGAGCCGCTGGGGGACGATGTGAGTGGGCGTGGCGGCTTTGCGCACGCGGACGGGGTGAATGGGCGACTTGCCGCCGGTGAGCTTTTGGACGACGTGTGCGGCCATGACGAGTGCGGTGATGGGGAGGCGGACGACGCTGCCTTTTCTCCCCACGGCTTCGCCGCTGAGGCGGACTAGTTCGCGGAGGGGCTCGGTCTCGCGCTCGACGTAGTTGTAGATGAGGTGCGGCTCGGCTCGGGCCATCATGAAGTCGATGCTCTCCAGCAGGCCGTAGATGTAGCCGTAGCTTTTGCGGATGCCGGCGTCGCCGGGGAAAAAGAAGCGGCCTTTTTTCACCGCGCGGATCATGCGGAGGATGTTACCGCGGTCGCCGGGGCCGTAGATGACGCCGGGGCGGCAGACGATGAGGCGGCGGCCCTCGACGGAGCGGAGCCAGACTTCGTGGATCAGCTCGGCGGCGTGCTTGGTGATGCCGTAGTGGGTCTTCGGGTAGTTTGGCGAGGCCTCGCTGGTCGGCCCGGTGGTGGGGCCGTAGCTGGCGATGCTGCTGGTGAAGTAAAGATTCTGGCAACCGCTTGCCACGGCGAAGGCGCACACGTTGCGCGCTCCGTGGAGGTTTGTGTCGTAGTATTCGTGCGGCTCGTGGCCGGGCTCGCGGTGGACGGCGGCGAAATTAAATATCCACTCGGCGGTGAGCGCGGCCAGCTCTCCGGCGATGGGTTTGCGCACATCGTGTTCGATGAAACGGGTGCGCTCGGGAAGTGAATGGGCGGGCTTTTTCACGTCCACGAGCACGAGTTCGTCGAACTTCCCCGCAGCGGCAAAATGCCGCGCAAGCATGGTGCCGATGTAACCGTTTCCTCCAAAAATAATGCAACGTCGCATGGCACGATTCAGTCCCCACAACCGGCCTTAATCGCAAGCAAACAGTTCGGGCTTGCGAAAAGAGGCGCGAAGCCGGAGATTCGCGCCGCATGAAAAAGATGCTCCTACACCTTGTACCCGTCGTTTTTTGGACTGACGGAGACACAACCAAACCGATGCCTCGCGATCCTCACGTGGGCCGCACAGTCGAATGCTTGGACGGTGGGCACGGCACTGGCATGTTCGCGGGATCCGTAGCGGACTCCGTGCGTTCCAATCCCGCACACTGAAAACCTTTATGCAAGTGCCCGTCTGCTGTCCGGTAGGCGGGCTTTTTGCTTATTCCGCAAGATGTAGTAGGGTGGTGGCGCTTCATCCGACGGCTCGCACGCCGTTTGCTAAATCGACCGTCGCTCCATGTCCGCCACAATTCCAGCCTTGAAAACGCCAGCTTCCCAAACAGAACCTTGTCCCGCGTGCGGTGCGGTGCTCGACGTTACAGGGGCCCAGATTTTTGCGGAGCGGACGTGTCCTGTCTGCTCGTCGGCTATCAATGTCCGGCGGAAATTCGGGCATTACGAGCTGATGGAGATCGTCGGTCGCGGCGGGCAAGGGCTCGTGTACAAGGCAGTGGACAATAATCTGAACCGTCTCGTCGCGCTGAAGCTGTTGCGCACCGAGTATGCAAACGATGCCGAGTTCGTCCGGAAATTCGAGAGCGAGGCGCACATCACAGCGTCCATCAACCACCCGAATATCGTCCGGGTATTTTCGTTCGGCACGGACGAAGGCCACGTCTATCTCGCGATGGAGCTCGTCGCCAAAGGCACACTCGACGACCTCATGGAAAAGCTGGGCCGTGTGCCGGAAGCCAGGGCGCTGCAAATCGGCATCGAAGTCGCCCAAGGACTGCGCGCCGGCCACGAGCAAGGGCTGATCCACCGCGACGTAAAGCCGGGCAACGTGCTCTTCGGCGAAGACGGCTCGGCAAAGGTGGTGGACTTCGGACTGGCGATGTTTCTCGAGCAGGCCGCCAGCGACGACGGCGAGATTTGGGGGACTCCTTACTATCTTTCTCCCGAACGGTTAAACCGCGTGCCTGAGGATTTTCGCAGCGATATTTACTCGCTCGGCGCGACACTTTTTCATGCCATCGCAGGGCGCCCGCCGTTCGATGCGGTGGACTCAACGGGCGTCGCGATGAAGCACATCTACGCCAACGCCGTCAGTATCCAGTCGTGGGCGCCAGACGTGACGAATGCGACCACTTTCGTCATCGGTCGCACCCTTTCAAAGAACGCCGAGGACCGCTACGCCAGCTACGACGAGTTCATCGAACAGCTTCAGTTTGCCCGCGATGAAGCACTCACCAAAGCAAAGGGACGTGCGACCAAGCAGCAGAGCCGCGTCGTCATCGAAGACGCCGGCTCGCGGAAAGCAAACAGCCTCATCACCATCGCCACCCTCGTCGTCCTCATCGCCGGGCTCAGCGTCGGCGGTTGGATATTGATCAAGTCACGCGGACAAAAAAAACAACAAATCGCGGACACCTCCAGCTTGGCCTCATTCGGCACGGGCTGGATGGATGCACGGGAGCAACTCGCCAGTGGCAAAAGCGCGCAAGCGATAGAATCCTTCCGTGCACTTGCGGAGTCCTCAAGTGGCGACCAGCGTGCGTGGGCTATTATTCTCCAAGCGCTCTCACACCAACTCTCTGGCAACCCGCAAGCTGCATCCTCATCGCTCGGAAAGCTCGACTCCTCGACGCCGCACGGGAAATTCTTCGCCAACTTCGCCTCGACGCTCGCATCCTCGGCCCCCGTGTCCGCGACCTCTGCCGAATCCTACAACCACGGAAACTACGAATCCGTCGCTGCACTTTTCCTAGCCATCAAAGCATACGAAGCAGGCGATTTGGAAGTCGCCCGAGTGCTTTTTCGACAGTTCACCACCGGCAGCCACCAGCGCGAATACGAATTCCTCTCAGAGCTTAAGAAAATCGCCCGTCCGTTTGAGGACGAGTTCACGACCTTCGGAATGGTAACCAATACTCTGAACTCCGCGAAAAACCCCACCGAACGCAACACTGCCCTCAGTGCCCTTAAAGCCTTCCAATCAAAGCTGCGCCCAAATAGCCGCCTTTTGCCCAAAGTAAAAGCGGCCATCGCCGCCGCAGACAAAACCGCTGCTGTAGAAGCCGAGCAGCGCAAAGCCTCGAATCTAGCGACAGGGGCCAAACTTTCCGTCTCTGCGTGGAACCAAGGAAAAGACGACAAACCAGAATTTGCGATCGATGGAGATTTAACCACTCGCTGGAGCTCTGGAGGCTCTACTAATAAGTGGATGCAATTCGACTTTGGCTCTCCAAAGGCCGTCAGCCGCTGGGCAATGCGCCTCGCCCTGCCTCCCTCGATGCCTGGCTCGAAGACCCCTCACCGCCTCCGCGACTTCAAACTCGAATACAGCGACGACTCGACCGCATGGAAAACAGCCGACGATGTTTTTGGTAATCGCTCCGACATCATCGACCGCCTCGTCAAGCCATTCACCGCCCGTTATGTCCGCATCACCATCCCCGTAGGCTCTTGGGACCCGAAAGACAAATCCGCCCGCATATTCGAGGTCGAGTTAACCGATGCGGCGGCGCAGTCAAAGGCCTCATATGAGCCAGCAGAATCCGTTGCTATCCGTTTCTCCCCGGATTCTCCGCTCGCGCTGCATCCAGTCGGCCCCATGACGATCGCTGGGACTGCCGCGTTTGATTCGAAGAACGGGCGCTACGTCATCAAAGGCAGCGGTGAAGACGTCTGGGGCCCGCAAGATTCCTTTCACTTTGCGCAACAATCCGTCGAAGGAGACTTCGAGATCATCGCCCGAGTCACCAAAGTCGAAGGCCCGCATACGTGGAGCAAAGCCGGTATAATGGTCCGCAACGACTTCAGCAAAGAATCCGCGCACGCCATGCTTGCCGCCGGTCCTAAAGAAAAAGCCCAGTTTCTCTCCCGCAAAGACCCCGGGAAAATTTCCACAACCGCCATCCTCGAAAAGCGCGCGCTCCCCATCTGGTTTAAGCTCGCGCGCACCGGCCCCCTCATCACCGGCTACGAATCTCCCGATGGTCAGGCATGGACCAAAATCGGTGAAGAAACCCCTACTGGGCTCGGCCCGATCGCCATCGTGGGCATCTTCGTCTGCGCCCACCAAGCCGGGGCACTCGGCACAGGCGAATTCGACAACGTATCGATCAAAAAGTCGAACTAGTCGGCCCGCCTCTTCTACCGCTCGAACTCCTTGCGGCTGATGGGCACGAGATTCGTATGTCTGGCGACTTGCAGCCGCAAATTCATACGCGCGGTGTTAGAGGGGATGACAAAACCAGGCCCTCGGTAAAAGTTCTCCTTACTTCCATGGGTGATCTTCATCTCCGTGACGTACGGACCGGGTGCAAGATTCAAGTCTCGACTTGCATTGAGCCCGAGTTCCGCTTGCGCAGCGGTCGCCTCGCCGCTGCGGACTTTAAGGAAAAGCGCTGACGCTGCGGCATTGGTAATCGTGGTTTTAACGGAACCTTGGCCGATGTATTCAGTGGTCCAATCGTTCGCGGCTGGCGGGGCCACGAGCGCGGTGCGCGCGGGCTGCCTCGAAGCGCAACCGGTGAAGAACATGAGGAGGAGAGCGATAGTGGTGAGTTTCATCGTTGGGAGGCTGACTCATTGCCAGTGCGTTTTACAGCATTATATCCCGGCTTAATCACGTCGTAGATCAGCCGCAATCGTTCGTCGAAATGGATGAACGCGCTCTTCATCGCGTTGATCGTTACCTTCTCCAAATCACCCAGTCCCAACCCGAACTGCGCTACAGCAATGGCAAACTCCTTCGTCATCGTCGTATCGCTCATCAGCCGGTCGTCCGTGTTGATCGTCACTCGTAATCCGCGGTCGTGGTACATTTTAAACGGATGCTCCGCCATCGACCGCACGGCGCCCGTGTGGACGTTTGAGGAAAGACACATCTCCAGCGGGATGCGGCGGTCGAGAACGTACTGCGCCAACGAGCCAAGGTGCGTGATTTTTCCATCCACGACGTGCATGTCGTCCGCCAGTCGCGTGGCGTGGCCCAGCCGATGTGCTCCACACATTTGTAGCGCCTGCCAAATGCTTGCCACGCCGAACGCCTCCCCCGCGTGCAGCGTGGAGAAAAAGTTCGCCCGCTGGATCGCCTGAAACGCGTCCGCGTGCTTCTTCGGCGGGTACCCGGATTCCTCGCCAGCCAGATCAAACCCCACGACTCCACGGTCGCGAAAGTCGATCGCCAACTCCGCCCACTCCAGCGAATCCGTGCGGTGCCGCATCCCGCAAATGATGAGCCCCCAGCGCACGCCATACTTCTCCTCGCCTCGCCGAAAGCCGTCCACCGCCGCCTGCACGACAGCCTCCGGCGTCAACCCGCGCTCCAGATGGAAGCAAGGCGCGAAGCGGCTCTCCGCATACACGACACCGTCCTCGTGCATGTCTTCGATGAACTCAAACGCCACCCGCTCAATCGCCGCCCGCGTCTGCATCACCGCACACGTATGCGCGAAGCCTTCCAAGTATTCCGGCAGCGAGCCCTTGTTCGCTCCGCGATGAAACCACGAGCCCAGCTCCGCCGCATCGTCCGTCGGCAACCCATGGTAGCCGCAGTCCTCTGCCAGCGCGATCACCGTCGCCGGTCGCAACCCGCCATCCAGATGTTCGTGGAGCAATACTTTGGGGATTCGTTGAAGCAGAGCGGTATCGAGGTTCATGCGCCCACGTTACCCAATGCCGCGCGAAAAAGCCACACGCAGCTTCTAGCCCCAAAGCCACGCCGCCGCTGGCCATCTCAGCAGCGCGATGAGCGCGGTGACGGTGAACATGCTGAAGATCGTGGACCAAAAAACTGCGCCCGATGCGTACTCCGTATCGGCCTTAAACTCGTGCGCAATCAGCGCCGTGTTCACCGCCGTGGGGAAGCTCGTGCTGAGGATCATCGCCTTTGCCAAGTCGCCGTGAAACTGAAACACCCGCACGAGCGCAAAGCCCACCAGCGGCCCCACGAGCAGCCGCAGCACGAGCGCCCAGCGAAGACGCGGAAGCGCCGCCCCGGCCTTCGACTTCGAGAGCTGCACGCCGAGCGTCACGAGGGCGACGGCGACGAGCCCATCATGGAAATACTTCAGCGGCACCCACAGCCAGCGCATCCCTACCATGTCTAAGATCGGCCACGAAAGCGTTGCGGTATTTTCGCTCACTGCCACGTCCATATCGGGCGTGATGGGTCCGAAAATCGCGCGGACGATCAGCGCAATAATCACCGCCCACACCGAAGTCTGCCGGAAGATCGGCGCGAACGCGCGAAAGCCCGTGTGCTTTGCCGAGGAGAGAAGGAACACGCCGAGCGTGAAGTTGCCGATATTCTGCACGAGGATCACGAACACCTGCAGCGCCTCTGCGGGGCCGGGGAAAGCGAGGTGCATCAGCGGGATGCCGTAGTTCGCCGAGTTGTAGAAAATGGATGCGATTTGCAGCGACCGCGTCTGCTCCCGGGTCGCCTTGGTGAACCTCGCGACGAGCGCCGCGATGGCGAAGAGCACCACCACGACCGACACCGTGTAGCCCACGGCTCTCAGCGCCTCATTGCCGCTCAGTCGCGTCGTCGTCAGCTCGTAAAAGATGAACGCCGGGACGAACAGATTGAGGTTCAGCTTCACCACCGTCGCGAGGTCGACGCCCCACTTCCTATCGAGCGCCCAGCCTGCGCTGAACATGATAAGAATCGGCAGCAGCACTTGCGCGAAGACGGTGAAGATGAGCATGAAAGTCCACCTTCCTACGCAGCCCGCGCGCTTAGTTCAAATAGCGAAACTCGGCGCACGCAAACAGCGCGTGGCTGAGCGTCGCCCACGACGCCTCGGCTTCCGCGCCTTTCTCCCCGAGATACGCAATGGCGCGCTGGCGCTCGGCATCGGTCGCCTTTCGCCCGAGGGCGAGCTGGTGCAGGAGGTGGATGCGAGCATCGAGGTCCAGCGGGCTCGCCAGCACGCGCTGCGCGGTGGCCAGTGCGCTGGCTCGGACGAATGGGCTGTTCATTAAATAGAGCGCCTGCGACGGGACATTCGTCGTCTCCCGCGATGCGATGACGAGGCTCGGCTCGGCGAAATCGAACAGCTCCAGCGACTCCGGCACGAAGTCCCGCACGATGGGCAGATACACGCTCCGCTTCTTCGACTGGGCATCGGTGAACGCGCTCGGCGACAGCCCGCGCCCGATGTAGCCGTTGCCGATGTTGTAAATAATGGAGCCGTTCGGCGGCACGGCGTCGAGCTGCCCGCTGATGGCGAGGATCGCATCGCGGATGCTCTCCGCATCGAGGCGGCGCGGCTCTTGCCGCCACAGCAAGCGGTTGCTCGGATCGATCTCGTTCGCCGCGCTATTGTGCGCGGCGGAGAGGCCGTAAGTGCGCGTCAGCACGAGTTCGCGGATGAGAGCCTTCGTGCTCCAGCCCAGGCCGCCGCTCTCCACAGGCGTCGCATATTTCACCGCGAGAAAATCCAGCAGTTCCGGGTGGCTCGGCTTCTCTCCCATCGCGCCGAAATTGTCCTCCGTCGCCACGAGCCCATCGCCGAAGAGATGCTGCCAGACACGGTTCACCATCACGCGCGCCGTCAGGGGATTCCCCTGCGTGAGCCACTCGGCGAGCTGCGCGCGACCACTCGCCGTCGCTGGGATGGCGGGCGGTGCGAGGGAAAATACGGCGGCGAATCCGCGAGGGATGGTGTCGCTCGGTTGGTCCACTTCTCCGCGAATGAGGAGGGGCGCATTGGTCGGCTTTGTTTCCAGCACGCCCATGCACTCCGGGCGCGTCGGGTCGCGCGGCTTCGCGTCGGCTACTTTGCCCTTTTGCTTCTGCGCCGCTGCGATGAGCCGGGGGAAGAGGACCGCCTTCTCCGCGTCCGACATCGTGCCGATGCGGGCGGCGAGCTTCGGGTTTTTCTTCTTCGCGTAAGCGACCAAGCGGCCCTCTTGCTCGGGCGTCAGCTTCTCGCCCACGGGCGCGGCGACTTCGACAGGTTGCGCGGGGGCTTCCGTCGCGGCTTGCGGCGTCAGCGGGATGAGCGGCGAGCCGTTCCGGTTCTGACCGCCCGACGTGCCGTAGTAAGTCTCGGTGCTGTGGAAAATTCCCGCCATCGCGTAATAATCGCGTTGGGTGATCGGGTCGAACTTATGGTCGTGACACCTCGCGCACGCCACCGTCGTCGCCAGCACGGCGCGGCTCGCCGTGTCGAGCTGCTCGTCCACCAAGTCCGCCGTGAACTGCTTCTTGTTCTTCTCGTTCAGCCCCTTCGGCCCCAGGGCTAAAAAGCCCGTCGCCACCAGCAGCGCATCGCGCTCTTGCGGCGAGGTGTGCGGCATCAGGTCCCCCGCGATTTGCTCCCGCACAAACTGGTCGTAAGGCTTATCCGCATTCACGGCCGCGATGACCCAATCCCGATACCGCCACGCCTCCGGGAACGTGTAATTGCGCTCCTTCCCCGTGCTCTCCGCATATCGCGCCACATCCAGCCAATGCCGCCCCCACCGCTCGCCAAACTGCGGCGACGCCAACAGCGCATCCACCGTCTTCTCCAGCGACGGCGCAGCCACAAAAGCCTCCACCTCATCCGGCCTCGGCGGCAGCCCCACGAGATCGAAATAAACCCGACGCAACAAAGCACGCGGCTCCGCATCCGCGACCGGCGCGATCCCTTTTTCCTCCTGCGCCGCACGGATAAAACGATCCACATCCCTCCGGGCCCAATCACTTTTCCCCACCGGCGGCTTCGCCGAAACCGGCGGGACAAACGCCCAAAACTTCCGCCCTTCCTCCACATCAATCTTGCGCGTCACCGCCTTCGCCCCGCCCTCCCGAGGGTCCGGCGCACCCATCGCGATCCATTGCTCGAACTTCGCGATTACCTCCGCCGCCAGCGGCCCGCCTTGCTTAGGCGGCGGCATCACCTCCTCCTTATCGTGAGAGCGCATCCGCTCCAAAATGAGGCTCTCCTTCGGATTGCGCGGCACCACCGCGTGCCCCGTCTCTCCACCCGCCAGAGTTGCTTCGCGCGTATCGAGCAAGAGCCCGCCCTTCTGCTTTTTGCTCTCCACCGAATGGCACTCGTAGCACTTCGATGCGAGGACAGGACGGATGTTCTTTTCGAAAAACTCCACCCCCACCGCATCCACTGCCCGCGCGGAAAAGATGGGCGACAGAGTGACAAGGCAGATGCTCAGAGTTCGGACATTCATGGCGGTATGCCGAGAGATAGCGCAGAGAGGGCTGTGTGGGACAAGTCTGCACTCACGCGGCGAAATCTGTGGATTTCGTCAGAACGGGTGAAGAGCCGGCATTATGTCACGGACACGGCACGTTCTTGCCATCTGTTCGTAACACTTGCAGGCAAATGTTCGGAACAAACCAATGCCATCGCACTACGAAGAATCACTCGAACGAGACGTAAACCGCATCCGCGGGAAAGTCTCCGAAATGGCCAAGCTCGGCGAAGACGCGCTCACCGCGTGCATCGGCGCGCTCGTCGCTCAGGATCGCAAAAAGGCCTACGCGGTAATCCTCCGCGACCGCCGCATCGACGAGCTAGAGAAAGAAGTAGATCGCCTTTGTCTGGAGTTCCTCGTCCGCCAGCAACCCGTCGCACGCCACCTGCGCTTTGCCTACATCACCATCAAGGTGAACCTCGAGCTTGAGCGCGTCGGGGATTATGCGGAGAGCATTGCCCGGCAGATTATCAAACTCACGAAAACATCCGCTACGGTTCCAATGGAGCGCTTTCAACAACTCGCCGCCATCGCTATCCCGATGCTGCGCGACGCGGTGAAGGCGTTCATCACCAGCGATGCGGACCTCGCCCGTGATGTGATGAAGCGTGAGGCCGAGACGGATGCGCTCCGTTCGCAAATCAACGCCGACATTTTCCTGCTAGTGAAGGACGGCAAGATTCCGCAGGAGGCTGCAAATCCTCTTCAGACAATCGCCCGCCGTTACGAGCGGGTGGCGGATCAGGCCACGAACATCGCCGAGGAAGTGATCTACATGGTGACAGGCGAAGACCCGAAAGCCCACGGCGGCGATACGTGGCGCATGGTATTCATCGACGAGCACAACCACTGCCGCAGCCAGCTCGCCGAGGCTATCGCGAATCAGCTCGAGCAACCGCAATTTATCTTCGCCAGCGCAGGGCTCGACCCGCAGCCGATTGACCCCGCGACGGCCGCGTTTCTCGAAAGCAAAGGCATCGCGCCGCGCAATCCACAGAGCAAAGGCATCGGCCAGCTTCCAAATCTCGAAGCCGCGCAAATCATCGTCGCACTCGATCCCGCGGCGAAGCGCGCATTTCCGAAACCGACGAAAGCCGTATGCCTCGATTGGAGCATCTCGGACCCCAGCACCATCGCGGACCCAGCAGAAAAACAAGCGGCCTTTGAGCAAACTTACACCTTCCTCTACGAGCAAATCAGCGACCTCTGCGAAGGCGTGCTCGGCGACAAAATCTCCTGATTTAACCAAAACAAAAAACACACAATGAAACGCAAACAATTCATCCTTACGACACTCGTAGCAGCTACCAGCCTCGTGCTGACGGGCTGCGGCAAAAAAGACGGTGTAAAGAAAATCGAAATCCGCATGAAGGGCTCGGACACCATGATTCAGCTCGGCACTGCATGGGCTGAAGCCTATCGCAAAGTGAAGCCGAACGTCTTCGTGAACGCCAACGGCGGCGGAACCGGCACCGGCTTCGCGGCACTGCAAAACAACACGACCGACGTCTGCATGGCTTCGCGTGAGATCAAAGGCGAAGAAAAGGAAAAGACCAAAGCGGCCACGACGAAGGATGTCATCGAACACACCGTCGCGTATGACGCGCTCGCGGTTTACACGCACCCATCGAACCCAATTAAGGAAATCTCCATCGAAGAACTCACCGAGATTTGGGCTGAAGGCGGCGCGATCGAAACGTGGGAAAAAATCAACCCAGCATTCACCGGCAAGATGGTTCTCGTCGGACGTCAGAACAACTCCGGCACATACGATTATTTCCGTGAACATATTTGCGGCAAAACGGCTGAGAAAAAGCAGCGCGAATTCCGTCAGGGCGTTAGCGAGCTGAACGGAAGCTCGGAAGTCTGCGAACAAATCGGCAAGACGCCGACAGCCATAGGATACAGCGGCATGGGCTACAAAACGCCGCATGTGAACTGGCTCAAAGTTTCCAAAAAGAAGGGCGAACCCGGCGTCGAGCCCGGCGCTAACGCAGCACGCGATAAGAGCTACCCGATTGCACGCGGCCTCTACCTTTACACCGCTGGCGAAGCGACCGGGGAAACGAAGGAGTTCCTCGACTGGATCAAAGGCCCAGAAGGCCAAGCCATCGTGAACAAAGAAGGCTTCGTCTCGCTTAAGTAACTATTGAATCAACAAGCAGCCGCTCCGCTGACCATCCGGCGGGGCGGCTGCCATTTCAAACACTTGATGCCTGAAAACACCCCGGTAAAACGCCGAAAATTCCAATTCTTCGACTTCATTGAGAAGCCGATGGAACTGTTCATCCGCATTTGCGGCTGGAGCTCAATCATCGGCATCGCGACGATCTTCGTTTTCATCTTCAAAGAGGCTGGGCCGATGGTGCCACGGCTCGACTGGGTAGAGTTCTTTACCAGTTCCCGTTGGATTCCAAATCCAGCGCCCGGCAACCCCGCGAGCTACGGTGCGCTTGCGCTCATCGTGGGCACATTCGGCACGACTTTCATCGCGCTAATTATCGCTGTTCCAGTCGGTCTCGGCGCAGCGGTTTACATCGGCGAATTTGCGACGGGAAAAGTGAAGGAGACGCTGAAAGTCGTCATCGAACTTCTCGCTGCGATTCCCAGCATCGTGTGGGGCTTCATCGGGCTAATGGTGCTCGGGCCACTCGTGAAAAGTATCTTCACCGCAGCACCCGGCAGCGCGTGGAGCAAAATCATGGTGACGCTACAACTTGCCAGCGCCGATGGCGGCACCACGCAAGGAACAAACCTGCTCACCGGCGGCATCATTCTCGCGCTGATGAGCGTGCCCGTCATCGTCTCGCTCTCCGAAGACGCACTGCGCGCTGTGCCGGATAATTTTCGCGAAGCATCGCTCGCACTTGGGGCTAACACGTGGGAAACCGTCCGCCGTGTGCTTTTCCCAGCCGCCCGCAACGGTTTGCTCGCCGCGTGTCTGCTCGGAATGGGCCGCGCCATCGGCGAAACAATGGCCGTGCTGCTCGCCACCGGCCACAGCAACCGAATCCCCGAAGCGCTCACCGATCCCGTCCGAACGATGACCGCCACCATCGCCGCCGAAATGGGAGAATGCGTGCAAGGCGATGACCATTACCGCGTCCTCTTCATCCTCGGCATCGTCCTCTTCGTCATCACCTGCGCGGTGAACGTCGCGGGCGACCTCATCATCAAAGGCGTGAAAAAAGCGAACAAAGCATAAGCATGGAAACCGCCTCAAAAAATCCATTCGCGCCCGGAGAATTCGAGCGCAAAAAAGACCAAGCCCTTGCACACAGAAAGTGGGTCATGTTCGGCTTTTGTATGCTGCTCGTGCTGCCTCTCATCGCGATCCTCGTCGATATTTTCTGGAAAGCCGCGCCTGTGCTTTCATTCGACTACCTCACTGAGAATCCGACCAACAAAGGAAAAGAAGGCGGACTGTGGGCGCCGCTCATCGGCACATTTTACCTCGTCATCGGCTCGCTGCTCGTCGTCACTCCCGTCGGGATTTTGGCGGCGATTTACATGAACGAATACGCCAAGGACGGCTGGCTAAATCGCACCATCGGCATCGCAGTCACCAGTCTCGCTGGCGTGCCGAGTATCGTTCACGGCTTGTTTGGGCTCGGTGCATTCGTGCTCGCGATGCTGCCTGGCTTTAACGCAATGCTCGGCCTCGAAGGGGATGAAAAATGGGAAGCCGGACTGCTCACCGCATCGCTCACCGTCGCTGTGATGAACCTGCCAGTCATCATCACCAGCACCCGCGAAGCCCTCGGCGCAGTGCCGCAGTCCTTCCGCGAAGCGTGCTGGAATCTTGGCGCGACCCGCTTTCAAACCATCCGCACCATCGTCCTGCCAAACTCGCTCAGCGGGATGCTCACCGGCATCATCCTCGTCGTCAGCCGTGCGGCAGGCGAGACAGCGCCCATCCTTTTCACTGGCGCGACATTCTTCAAATTCATCGCCGACGAAGGCGTGGAAAAATGGTTCCCATACGGCCCCGGCGAGCCGTTCATGGCCATGTCCATGCACCTCAACATCATCTCAAACCAAATCTCGCAGATGCCTGAAAACATGAAGTTCGGGTGCGCCGCCGTGCTCATCGCCCTCATCCTCATCATCAACAGTTTCTCCATCGCGCTCCGCGTCTGGCTGCGCGGTCGCAAACGCTGGTAGCCCATGACTTCACCACACATCGAATTCCAAAACGTCTCCACCCGCTACGGCTCGAAAGACATCCTAAAAAACGTCAGCTTCACCGTCGGGAGAAACGAAATTTTTGGCATCATCGGCCCCGCCAACTCGGGGAAAACGACGATGCTCAAATCCATCAATCGCACACTCGAATTCATCGGCGGCGCGACCCGCACCGGCACCATCACCATCAACGGCGAAGACACGCGCCAGATGGACCCAAACGCCCTGCGCCGCCGCATCGGCATGGTCTTCCCGCTGCCCGTCGGACTGCCCATGACCGTGTGGGAAAACGTCGCCTACGCCCCGCGCAGAATGGGCATCAATAACAAAGAAGAGCTAAACGAAATCGTCGAACGCTGCCTGCGCCAAAGCGTGCTCTGGGACGAAGTCAAAGACCGGCTCGACCTACTCGGCACCCGACTCAGCGGCGGACAACAACAGCGCCTCACTCTCGCCCGAGCGCTCTCACTTTCGCCCGAGATTTTGTGCCTCGATGAATTCAGCATCGCCATCGATCCCGTGACCACGATGCGCATCGAAGACGTGCTCAAAGAGCTACGCAAAACCATGACGATCATCCTCGTCACCAACCTTACCCAACAAGCCCGCCGCCTCGCCGACCGCACCATGTTTTTCTGGCGCGGCGAAGTCATCGAACTCGACAAGACCGATGTCATCTTCAGCGACAAGCCAGCGGACAAACGCACGTTTGATTACGTGAACGGAGTTTTCGGATGACACAAACCAACGCCATCACCACCCGCGACCTCAAGCTCTGGTACGGTAACTTCCAAGCACTGCTCGGCGTTTCCGTGGACATCAAGCAAGGGCAAATCACCTCACTCATCGGACCCAGCGGATGTGGAAAAACCACGCTTCTGCGCTGCTTCAATCGCGTCAACGAACGCTACGGAAACGTCCGCACGGAAGGGGAAGTCAAAATCCTCGATAAGAACATCTACGAGCCCGACGTCTCTCTCGCCGAGCTGCGCAAAAGAGTCGGGATGGTCTTCCAACGCCCAAACCCGCTGCCGATTTCCGTGTATGAAAACGTCGTCTTCGGAATGCGAATCCACAGCCCGCAAAAGCTCACCACCAGCGACCTCGACGATGCCGTAGAGAAAGCGCTCACCGAGACGGGACTATGGGCCGACCTCAAAGACCGGCTCGACGCAAAAGCCACCACGCTCCAGCTCGAACAGCAGCAAAAACTCTGCATCGCCCGCCTCCTCCCGCTAAAGCCCGAAGTCATCCTCATGGATGAACCATGCAGCGCACTCGACGTAGAAGGCACTAAAGCCATCGAGGAACTCATGTGGTCGCTCGCTGGGAAATTCACCATCGTCATCGTCACGCACAACATGGCGCAGGCGCGCCGCGCATCGCACGAGTGTATCTTCATGCTCATGGGCGAATTCGTGGAGCACTCGCGGACGGAGGACCTCTTCCTAAACCCACGCAATCCGAAGACCGCCGAATACATCGAGGGGCGTTACGGCTAGGTGCGACGAAGGGCTACTTCGTCACGCGGATTCGGAGGAATGTTGCGGCGTCATTACCTATTGGGACGTGCGCTCGAATCAGCTGCACGCTCCCATCGTCGGAGAAGATTTCTTCTGTCGGCAAAGCGGGCTGCCAATCGGAGTTGTCGGTGCTTTTTTGCACGAGGTAGGTTAGGTCGAGGGCGAGCAGGTTGCGGCGGTAGGTGAGTGTCAGTTCGCCGCTGCTCAGCATCAGTGCTGGAGCGGGCTCATACGTCAGAGGCTCTTGCGCGAAGGCGTACTCGAGGAGGTTTACGATGCCGTCTCCGTCTGGGTCCGCGAGGTCGCCGGAAATGGCGGGATCGCCAGCGCCAGCGCCGAATTTCCCTATCCGCCAATCGTCTGCGGGGAGGTCTGCGATGGTGATTGCCGCAGATGCGCCGCTCACGGCGAAGTCGTCGCTTTCGATGAGCGTGAAGGTCGCTGTCTCGCTTCCCTCGGCGAGGGTGTCGGCGAGCGGGGTGAGGAGAATCGTAAGCGCAGATTCTCCGGAGGGAATTGTGAAAGACGTTCCTGTATCCACGAAATCCAACCCCGCCTCCGCTGTGCCGCCTAGACTTGCCGTGAAGGCCAGTGCGCCTCCTATCGAGCCGCTCCGGGTGACGGTGAAAAGGCCAGTCGTGAGCCCGAGTTCGGTGGCGGTCGGGTCGGTCGCGGCGATGGAAAGAACGGGCGCATCAAGGATGTTCACGGTGGCCGTGGAGTCTGCGCCGAGCGTGTAGGCGCTAGCGGCGTTGAGCGTGACCGAGAGCGTCTCCGTGCCCTCAATGATCGCGTCTTTTACTATCGCTGCGTTTATCACGACACTTGAAAAGCCGACGGGAATGGAGAGGCCGCCATTACCGAGCGTCGCGCTCGTGTAGTCGGCCCCGATCGCAGTTCCGCCGACCGAAAATAGAACCGCCAATGTGGAGTCGCCCGAGCCAGTGCGAGTGATGGTGTAAGCTGCGACACCCCCGTTTGCCTCCGTGGTGGTGAGCGCGTTTGCGGTGATGTTCACTTCCGGCACGCTTGTCGTGATGGTCACTTCATCGAACGTCTTTACCTGCGAGTCGTCGGCGATGAGTCGCAGCACATAGCTACCCGGCGCGCTGAACTCTGCCGTCGTCGTCGTCGCCGCTGCGTCTGCAAATATAACGGTTCCGGGCCCGCTCCGCTTTTCCCAGTGCGTCGTGAATGCGCCGTCGTCGCTCGCGCTTCCATCGAGTGCGGCAGGCTGTGGGAGGACTGTCGAGCCATCACCGCCCGCGCTCACGAACGGCGCGACGTTGCCTGTCTGTAAAATGCTCACGTTATCGAAAACGGCGGTCGTCAGCGCGCTCGTGTTATTGGATGTCACGGCGAGGCCGATGAGCATCGGCTCCGTCATACTAACCGTCCCC
Source organism: Prosthecobacter debontii (assembly GCA_945905735.1). GTDB lineage: Bacteria > Verrucomicrobiota > Verrucomicrobiia > Chthoniobacterales > Chthoniobacteraceae > SXWH01. The sequence goes on from CAMDQC010000015.1 coordinate 26,690, forward strand.
GCAGTGCCGACTGCGGTCCATGCTATGCCATCCGTAGAGGTGAAGCCGGTGTAGCTACTGCCGCTGCGCACGACGCGGACCCAGCGCGGAAAGGACGGCGACCCGTTTGTGCTGCTCGTCGTCCAGCTCGCGCCATCCGTCGCGCGCGTTCGCCAAGAGCCCGACGTGCCGCCACCGCTGCCGTAGGCGGACATATACGCCCCGCGTGAGTTACCAGCGGTCGTCTGCCGGATCATCACGCCTGCTTTCGCCGAGCTGCCGCCGCCCGTCATGCTCACCACTCGTGCGCGGAAGTCGCAGTTCCCCATGAGCTGATGCTGCACGAAATAGAACGTGTCCGACGAGCCGCTGATATTTGTTCCGCCGCCAAGCACGGTGAACGTCCCATCCGTCTCCGAGTAGCTGCCAGCCGGCGTCGCAGAGGCGATGTTCGTGCCGGTCCACGTCTGGTCGGCTTGCAGGACCGTGACGTTGATGTCCGCGTTCGTCGCCAGCGCGCCATCGCTCGCGGCGAGGCGGATGACGTAAGTTCCCGCTGCGCTGAAAATGGCAGTCGTGCTCGGCTGCGCGGCGTCGCCGAAGGTCACGGTGCCTGGCCCGCTGACTTTGCTCCACGTCTTCGTGAGCGTGCCACCGACGGGCTTCCCATCGTCGGATACCGTGGCTTCCAGAATCATCCCGACGCCCGCAGGCAGCGTAACCGTGCTGATGGTCGGGCTGCTCACCGTCACCACTGGCGGTGCGTTCACATCATCGTCGAGAATCGTCACCGTCGCACTAGCCGAGCCGCTGATGAGATAGCCTGCCGCAGCGTTCAGCATGACGACGGCCGTCTCGCTGCCCTCCGGCGTGATGTCGTCCACCGGAGCTACGGTGAGCGTGAGCGATGCGCTCCCCGCAGGAATCGTGAGCGGCAGCGCAAGCGCCGCGTAATCATCCGCCGCGCTGGCCGTGCCGGAAATCGTCGCATCGAGCGTCAGGCTCGCCGCTGTGCTGCCCGTCCGCGTAATCGTAATCGTGCCGGGGTCCGCTCCATTTTCCGCAGCCGAGGCATCGCTCGCCCCGATGCTCACGGTGGGCTCGTCGTCGCCAATCGTCACCGTCGCAGCGCCCGGCGTCCCGATGGAATAACCGCCCGCAACCAACGTCACGATCACCGTTTCATTTCCCTCGCCCGTCACATCGTCGAGCACGCTCACGGGGATCGTCGTCGTCGCCGAACCCGCTGCCAGAGTGGCTGTGACGGGAATCGCGACGTAATCCGCGCCCGCCGTCGCGGTGCCGGTGATGACGAGATTCACCGTCGCCTCGCTCGCGATGGATCCCGTGCGTGTGATGGTGAAAAGCCCGTCCGTCGTCGGCTCCGACGAGCCCGCAGTCGTCGCCACGATCGTGAGCGTCATCGCATCGTTATCGGTGATGGTGAATGTATTCGTCGCATTTGCGTTGAGCACGATTCCCGTGGGATTGGAGAGCGTCAGGATGATTGTCTCATTCGCCTCTTGGTCTCCATCGTCCACGATTCCGTTAGGCAGCAGCTTCGCCGTTTCGCCCGCCGCAAAGGTCAGCGTGCCCGCGACAATCGCGTGGTCTGCCGCTGTCGCCGTGCCGCCCGTTACGGCGTAATCCACCGTCACCGCGCCCGCTTGTGCGCCGCTCAGCGTCACGTAGATCGGCGCAACTCCGATAGCCTCCGAGCCCGAGCCCGTCGTGCCGGTAAAGCCGACGGTTGCAGCGGGAGCCGCGTCATCATCGGCGATGGTGAGCGTGAAGACCGTATTGCCAGCGGTGGTGCTGAGCCGTGCGTTCGTGGGGTTATCCAGATTGAGGATAATGGTCTCGTTTCCCTCCGGCAGTGTGTCGTCGGTGATGGGGATACTGATCACTTTACTCGTCTCGCCCGGCGCAAATTCCACGACCTCGCTAAGGTAAGAGTGGTCAATCCCGCCGCCGAGTGCAGTGCCGCCATTTAGCACCGTCTGTACCGTCACCGTATTCGCAGATGCTGCGCTCAAAGTAATCGTCGCCGCCGCTGTGCCCACGGCTTCGGAGACAGTTGCCGTGTTAGGATTGTAGCGGAGCGAGAGCGTGAGTGTTTGCGCATCGTCGAGGTTGTAAGTGGCAGCCCCGATGCCCGCGCCGTAAGTCGCTTCGGGCGTGACGTTCAGCGTGATGGTCTCCGTGCCTTCGAGCAGCGAATCGTCGAGGATGGCGATGCTCACGTAGGCTCCGGTCGCGGCGGCGGAGATCGTCACGGTGCCGCTCGGCGCAGTGTAGTCTGCCCCGCTCGTGGCGGTGCCAGACATGGTGTAATTCACCGTCAGCGCCGCAGTCGTAGAGCCGGTGCGCGAGACGAAAAACAGCGCGGTGTTCCCGGTGTTTTCGGTAAAGGTGTCGTCCGTCGTGGAGACGTTCACTTGCGGCACTTCGTCGTCTTCGAGGTTGAGCGTCGCCTGGCTATCAATCGCCAGCCCGTATGCAGCGCTGGGCGTGAGCGTGAGCGTGACGCTCTCGTAGCCTTCGCTCTCCGTGTCTTGGATGGGCGTGATGGAGATGTTGGTCGTCGTATTTTTCCCGATGCTCAAGGTGCCGGTCAGCGTCGTGTAGTCCGTCCCATTTACCGCCGCGCCGGAGAGCGTGTAGTTCACCGTGATGTTCCCGCTACCCGTGCCGTGCGTGGTGATTTTGAACGTGCCACTCGTGCCTGACTCCTTCGCCGAATTCGTCGTGCTTACGGTCACATACGGCACGTCCGCGTTATCCGTAATCGTCACCGTCGCGTCGCCCGCCGTGCCGACAGCGTAGGCGCTCGCGGCGCGGAGATAAAGACGGACGGTCTGCGCGGGCTCGCCGATCCCATCATCAATCGGCGTGATGACGACCGTGGTAAAATCGCTGCCTGCCGGGATGGTGACTTGCGCGGGAATGGTCGCGTAGTCCACGCCTTGCAGCGCGCTGCCCGTGAGCCCGAGCTGGACGAGAAGCGTCCCCGTCGTCGAGCCCGTGCGCGTGATGACGAAGATGCCGGGATCATTCCCCGCCTCCGCGGCTGCCGTATCGCTGGCCACTATCGTTACGATAGGCGTCTGTGCGTCCACGAGGCTCACAGTGCCCGCGTAGTCCGTGCTGCTTGCCGCGCGGATGTAGGGGAAGGCTGCGCTGGTGCTGATGGTGAGTGTCACCGTCTCTAGGCTCTCCGCCGCGCTGTCAGCGATGGGCGTGACGTTCACAGTCGCCTGCGTCTGGCCAGCGGGAATCGTCACCGTCGTCGGGATGCTCGTGTAGTCCGTCCCGTTCGTTGCAGTGCCGCTCAGGGCAACCGTGACGTTTAGCGCCGCCGTCGTCGTGCCGAACCGCTCGACGATGAATTGTCCCGCGTCCCCAGCTTCGCTGGCGTCGGCGTCTTGCGTGATGAGGCGGACGAGGGGCTTCGTCGTATCATCATCCGTGATAGAAATCGTCGCCGTGCTGTTTGTGATTACGTAGCCGCTGGCCGGCAGTAGCTCAAAAGTCACATTCTCCGGCCCTTCCTGCCCGGTGTCCGCAGTCGCGGCAAAAGTCACATTTAAGTCCGCCTGCCCCGCTGCAATCGTGAGGGTGTAATACGGGTCCGAGAATCCGAAATCGGGCGTGAGCGTGAAGTCGCTCCCCTTGGTCGCGAAGCCTAGCGGGTTCGCCACGTTCACCGTGAGCGCGCTCGTCGTCGAACCCGTCCGCGAGATGCGCAGCGTGCCAGTAGCACCCTCCGCGACCGTCGGCGTGACTGCGGTGATGCTCAACCGCGCCGATTCCGTCGCGGTAAAATTTACGCCCGTCGCGCTCGGCCCGACCGTCTTCGAGACCCCCGTGAACGTGTAGCCGTAAGCTGCCGCGCCAATCGTGTACGTGCCCGCCGAGAGATTCGGGATGACGAACGTGCCGTCACTATTCGTGAACGATCCTTTGTAGTTCGTCGAAGTCAGCCCGTTATGAACGCGCACATTCGCCATCGGCTGACCGGCTAACGTGATCGTGCCCGAAACCGAAAAGACCGTCGGCGAGCCCACGCGCACCACGAGCGTTTGCGATGCCGTGCCGCCCTTCATATCGCTCACCACGCAGCGCACCGCGTAGTCGCCCGCTGTCGTCCACGATTTCGTCGTCGTCGCGGTATTTGTCGTCGCGAAGTTTTTGTCGCCGAAATCCCACCAGTAGCTCAGCGCGTCCCCGTTGAGGTCTGCCGCCGTCGCGGTGAAAGTAACCACGGTGCTTGTAGCCACCGCGAGTTGGTCTGCACCGATCGCCAGCGTGGGTGCTTGATTCGCGGGGAAGGTGCCCACATTCACCACCACGTCGAAGCTCGTCGGCGTTGTCGCGTTTTTCGCCACCGGCGTGATGTGGACGCCTGTTTCCATATCGCTAAAAGTCCGCCCGATTACGATAGGCGAGTCCGTCTTATCATCCGGCGACCCCGGCGTCGTATCGAGCAAGTGCGAGCCGCCCTCGCTCGCGACCCACGGGCTCCAGTGTAGGAATACGCCGCCTGCTACCCAGAGATTGCTGCTGAAGGATTTCTGCCGCAAATCCACCCAGTAATCGCGGTCGCTATCCTTCCGCACTTTGATCGCGTAGCGCAGCGCGGGGTCTTGGCGCGGCTGGTCCATCTGGTAGATGCGATATGTCCCGCTCGACTTCGCCGTGTGGACGACGCTGTCGGGCATCCAGCCGAGCTTGTTCTTGTGGCACGCATTGAACTGCAAATCGCCCGCGCTGGCGCTGCCCATCGTATCGAAATTATCGCCGTATTCCACATGCGAGCCGCTGCCGATGATGGACGTGCCGCTCGTGTTCCAAGAGTTCGCGTGCCACAGCCCGAAGTTGTGCCCGTATTCGTGGCACGCCACGCCGATGCCAGTGCCCGATTTCAGCCAGCAGCCTTTGCCGCCGACGTATGCCTGCCCGCCGAAGCTCCCCGGCGAGCCCGTGTAGATCACCGTATCGAAATCGAAGTTCGCGGGGTCAAATCCCGCCGCCTTCGCCGCGATGCGCGCATCCGTCAGCACCTCGTAGGCACTCCCGCTCGAATCGACATCTTTGTACCACGCCTCGGTGCGCGGAAGGATCAAAAGCGGCGTCACCGTGGTGATGAAGCTCAACTTCCCGTAGCTCGAATCCACGAACCAATCCTCCACGTCCTTCCCGAGCTGGTAGCCGTCTTTTTCGCTCACGCTCTCCTTCCGCACTTCGGGGAAAGCGATGCGCATCAGGAGGTGGGACTTGTAGCCTGTGGCCTGCGTGGCCGTCGGCAGATTCGAGGGTTTCGCCGGACCGCCGTTCGCGCCCTCTCGCGCCACGAGCATGTCGCGGTACGCATGGACGTGCCCGCCCGAGCACAGGAACTGAAACTGCCCCTCCGCCTCAATCACCGGCTGCTCTGCGGAAATTGGCGCGCTACTTTCCGGCAGCGGCGACGCGAGGCCCGAGATGGGGCAAACGTCCACCAGCGGCTTCGCGACAGCTTGCTCGCGCAGTTCTCGGCCCGCAGAAAAACCCGCGTCGTCCCGCGTCGTCACCCGCCGACGTTGTGTGAGGTTGTTCGGGTGATTCGGGATTTCCCCCGCCGCCACCACGCGCAGCGGGCTCTCATCCACCGCAAGAAAATCATCCACCGCGATCCCCACGATGCTCGCCCGCTCCGTCGTCTGCTGCGTGCTGCGCTGGCCGAAGACAAACGCCCGATAGTTCGCGCCATCATCCGTCCGCACCTGCCGCCGGATGGCCGGCCCCACCTTCGAGCCCGCGCCCGGCAGCGCACCCAGCACCCCGAAAAATGCCGCCTCATTTACCCGCTCCTCCAGCCGCTCCACCACCGCACGCGGCAACTGCTGCCGCACCACCGGCGACACCGCCCTCGCCAGCGCCTCACGCGGATTATGCGCGATGAGCGCCTTCAGCTCCGTCCGCCGCGCAGAGGCGAGCGTGATCCCTTGATCCAGTAACGCCCGCCTTTCCTCCCCCTCCGCAGCGAGAAATCGCTCCGTCCACGTCCCAAACGCATCCACCGCCGAGCTGCCCACAATCTCCGCCACGCGAACCGGGCTCGCGGGCTCCGGCGCTAATTCAATCGTCGCGACCTGCGCAGGCGGCGTCGCCTTTTCGCCACGAGGGAAGAGCGAGACAGCAAAGATAAGACAGAGGAGGACAAAGATAGTTCGTGTACGAAACGAGTTCACAGTGAAGGATTTTTGGCGCGAGACGCGCCGACTCTAAAGCGAGCTCATCACGCCGTCCACAGGAGATTCCTGCCGCTAAATGTCGCCTATCGCATCGCCCTCCGCCTTCCACGGCACGTAGTCGGCGACGAAGCTCTTGCGGAAGGCTCCGAATGTCCCGGCCTCGATGTGGCCACGGATGCGCTTCATGAGGTTTAGGTAAAAATGGAGGTTGTGCAGCGAGATGAGCCGCAGCCCGAGAATCTCGTTCGCCTTCACCAAGTGCCGGAGATACGCCCGCGAGAAATTGCGGCAGCAGTAGCATTCGCAGCCTTCCTCCACGGGGCGCTCGTCCATCGCAAACTCCGCGTTTTTCAAATTGCGCGTGCCCGTCTCGGTGAAGGCGGTACCGTTGCGGGCGATGCGAGTGGGTAGTACGCAGTCGAACATGTCCACGCCACGCGCGACCATCTCCACGAGCTGTGGCGGTGTGCCGAGGCCCATCGCGTAGCGGGCGCTCGTCGCGGGGAGAAAGGGCTCGGCGCTTTCCACGGCTTTCATCATCTCGGGCTCCGGCTCGCCCACGCTCACTCCGCCGATGGCGTATCCGTCGAAGCCGATCTGCACGAGTGCCTCCGCGCTCTCGCGGCGGAGGTCGGCGAAGCTGCTCCCTTGCACGATGCCGAACTTCAGTCCCGGCGTCTCGATCTCCTTGCACATGCGCGCCCATTTTAGCGTGAGGGCGAGGGATTTCGCCGCGTAGTCGCGCTCGCAGGGATACGGCGGGCATTCGTCAAAGAGCATACAAATATCGCTGCCGAGCGTCGCCTGAATCTCCATCGCCTCGCGCGGCCCGAGGAACATCGGCGAGCCGTCGAGGTGGTTCTGAAAGTGGACGCCCTCGGGCGTGATCTTGCGCAATTTCGCCAGCGAGAAAACTTGGAAGCCACCGCTGTCCGTGAGGATCGGCCCATCCCACGCCATGAATTTGTGGAGCCCGCCGAGCTTCTTCATCACCTCCATGCCGGGCCGGACGAAAAGGTGATACGTATTCCCCAAGATGATCTGCGCCTCCAGTTCCCGCAGCTCGATGGGCGACACGGCCTTCACCGTCGCCTGCGTCCCCACGGGCATGAAAATGGGCGTCTCGATGACGCCATGCCGCGTCACAAGCCGCCCCCGGCGGGCCTTTGAGGAATCATCTGTCTTGAGCAAAGTGAACATCGGTGCGGAGGAAACGCAAAGTCCCCACGAAGAAGAAGGATGAAATTACACACCGATCCACCCAAAGCCAATCCTCAGCCAAAGCGGGATGGTGATGAGCCCGAGTGCCGTCGTCCCGAGCACGATGCGGAGCGAAAGCCCCGCATCGCCGCCGTAGAGCCGCGCGAGGACGACGGGGACCATCGCGCTGGGCATCGCGGCCTGCACGACTATCACGCGCTTCAGATCGATGGAGCACGGGAGCCAGCGTGCGGCGATGAGCATAAGCGGCGGGAGGATGAGCAGCTTCACCGCGATGCCGGCAAAAGTCGCCGACCACTTGGCCGGCGCATCTTTTGCCCGGAGCTGATCGGCCAGCGTCGCGCCGGTAAGGAGGAGCGAGAGCGGCATCGCGGCTTGGCCGAGAAAGTGGAGCGATTCGAGCGCGAATGTCGGCATCCATTCCACAGCGCGGGCGACGCTCAGCACGAGCGAGGCGAGGATGGCGAAGAACGGGATATTGAAAGCGCGCCGCCACGATTTTTCCCCCGCGAGCAGCCACACGCCGATGGACCAAAGCGTAAGCTCCAGCCCGATATTATGGATGAAGAGAACGCCGAGCGTGTCCTTGCTCTGCGCGGGGAAAAGGCTCTGCACCACGGGGATTGCGAGGTAGCCCCAATTCGGGATCGCCGCCGTGAACGCAAAGGTGCGAGCGGGTTGCGGGCGGTTCAAGCGCAGGAGCATCGCCACGCCAAACGCGACCGCAAACCCGACGAGCAGCGTGCCGCAGCCGACGGCGGGCGCGATGAACAGGTTGCGCGGATCGCGCAGGGCGTTGCTGTGGATCACGACGTCGGCGATGAAGCACGGGTAGAGAAAATTCACCGCCACAGAGAGCAGGCTGGAGTCTGCTTCAGGCCGCATTTTCCCCAGCATCCGCAGCCCCGCGCCGCACGCGAGGACGACGAAGACGGGCGCCACGGCGGCGAGCAGAGTGAAGTATGCGGTGTTCAAGCACGCGAGGCTGCAACGCCACCACGACGATGAACACCGAAAAGTTTTGCCGCCCTCGCAAAGGCGCGTAGCCTCGCGCGATATGAGAGACGTGAAGGACACACAGCGCGCGCTGGTCCGCATCAGTTACGATGGGCGGGTCCACAAGACGTATCGCGGGGCGGACGCGAAGAAGCGATTCGACAACGAAGTGCGCGTGCTCCGTTTCCTCGAAAACAAAGGCTGCCCCTTTGTCCCGCGCTTACTGGAAGCCGATCCCGACGCGCTGCAAATCGTCACCACCAACTGCGGCGCGCGCGTGGAGCATCTCGACGACGCACGAGTGGCTGAGCTGTTCGCCGAGCTTCTTCCCTACGGCGTTCGTCACGATGATGCCTTCATGCGCAATGTGACTTACCGCATCGCCGACGGGCGTTTTTGCCTCATTGATTTCGAGTTCGCCACCATCCTAGAACCCACACCCGATGGAGCCGCAAAGTAACGTCCAAGGTCTGCGCTGGCACGGTCTCTCCGACGTGGGCCGCGTGCGCAAAAACAACGAGGATTCCTTCCTCGGGCTGCGGTTCGACGCGAACGAGCTGCACCGGCTCGGCAAATACGGCGAGGCCAGCATCGCCGAGGCGGACTTCGCTTTCGCCGTCAGCGATGGGATGGGCGGCGCAAAATCCGGCGAGTTTGCCAGCCAGATCACCGTGGATAAAATCACGCGCCTTCTTCCCCGTTCGTTCACCCTCGTCGGCGCGGCGAAAAACGACGTACTTACCGAGCTCGTCCACCAAATCCACGCCGCAATTACCGCCCTCGGAAAGAGCTACGAAGAATGCGCCGGGATGGGCGCAACCCTGAGCCTGTGCTGGTTCTCGCCCGGTTGGGTCTATTTCGCACACCTTGGCGACAGCCGCATCTATTACCTCCCAGCAGCGGGTAAAATGAAACAGCTCACCGAAGACGACACCTACGTCGGCTGGCTCTACCGCAACGGCAAGCTGAACGAACGCGAAGCCCGCGAGCATCCGGGGCGGCACTCGCTCCAGAAGGCGCTCGGCGCAGGCAATCAGTTTGTCGATCCCCAGCTCGGGGTCGTCGGCTACCAGCCCGGCGACCGCTTTCTCCTCTGTAGCGACGGGGTCATCGACGGGCTTTTCGATAGCCAGCTCGAAGAACTCCTCCGAACCCCTGAATCGAACCCCGCGCAGCAAATCGTGGCAGAAGCCTTGGCCCGATCGGGCCGGGACAACACGACGGCGCTAGTGATCGAGGTGTATTGATCCCCACTCCAACAGAGACGGAAAAACTTTTTTCGTAAAAAGCGAAGAAAGTTCTTGCAGATAATACGCCTACGTAGCATTCTGGACGCGTTCTGGGGGGAACAGCGGCCTTCTGGTGACTTTCGTCACCGGGGGGCCGCACTTTTTTTGCCCTGATCCTTTCGGTGGCACGCGAAAGTAGTCCACGACTTTAGTCGGCGAGACATCATCGGGTGTGAGCGGGTTGGTTTTCTCGGGCGACGTCTCCCTGCGAAGCGTTCGCTGCTTCTCTTTGCCACCGTTAGATCGACTAAAGTCGTGGACTACTTTCGCTAAACGGCCCTCGCATCCGTGCATCATTTTCAGAGAAGCCGAAACTTTCTTCATAAAAAGCGAAGAAAGTTCTTGCAGGTATTACGCTCACGTAGCATTCTGGCCGCGTTCTGGGGGGAACAGCGGCCTTCTGGTGACTTTCGTCACCGGGGGGCCGCACTTTTTTTGCCCTGATACTTCGGGCGGCGAAATAGGGTGTCTTTCTCTGTAGGAGGCGTTTTCACAGCCCGTCGTGCTCGTCCAATTCACGCCTTTCTTTCTTCGTCGGGCGTCCAGAACCTCTGGCGCGCTGCTTCACGGGGAAAAAGTGAGGATCGCGACCTTTTTGGTATTCTTCCGGCGGCGTGAGGTCTTCGGCGAATTGAGCGACGAGCTTCGCCGCGACTCTGGATGGGGGCTCAGCGAGAAAGCGGAGAGTTCGGGTGAGTTGGCCGACTTTGGCGACGATGATATCGCCCGGTTTCATCTCCCGTGCAGGCTTGCAGGGCTGGCCATTGACTTCGACGTGTCCGCCTTTGATCGAATCGGCAGAATTGGCGCGCGTTTTGAAGACACGCACCGTCCAGAGCCATTGGTCCAGCCTCATTCCATGCCGAGTTGCTCTTTGCCCGCAGCGGAAATCATCGTGGAATTCCAGCACGGCTCCCACACGACTTCTACGCGCGCGGAGGCGATGCCGGGGAGGGTGAGGATGCGCTGTTCGGCGTCGGCGGCGATGGTGGGGCCCATGCCGCAACCGGGAGCGGTGAGGGTCATTTTCACGGCGATGCGCTTGCCGTTGCCCGAGTCGTCTTCATCCACGGCGACATCGTAGATGAGGCCGAGATCGACGATGTTTACAGGGATTTCCGGGTCGTAGCATTCGCGGAGTTTACCCCAGACGTGGTCTATTTCAAATGGGCCGCTGGCCACGGCTTGCTCGGGTGCCGTGCGACCGAGCGCGTCGGCGTCTTTACCCTGGATGCGAAACAGCCCGCCGTGGCTCGGCGCGAGGACGGTGAAGGTGCCGCCAAGGTCTTGAGTGAGATGCACTTGGATGCCTGCGGGCAGTGTGGAGTGGGTGCCAGCAGGGATTTGCACGGCTTCCACGTCGCGCGTCAGGGATAGGTAGTTGTCTTCGTTCATGCGGGGAAAATAGAGGCAGCACAGTGGAGTCGCGAGTGTTTTCCTACTTTGGGCCGACTCGGGTGGCGCTTTCGAGCGTGGCTTCGCCTGTGGCCGTCTGGGATTTGCGGATGTTGCCTATGGATTCAGGGCTGAGGCCGCTGGTGCCGAGGGCGGCCTCGGCGGCGGTTGCGTCGCGCTGTTTCCAGCGTTGATAGACTTGGCCGATAGCCTGTTCGCGGCTTTCGGGCTTGGTGACGCTTTTGGCCCAGTCCATCGCGGCGGCGGGGTCTTTTTGGGCGACGATGGTGGCGTAGGTCATGCGGGCGCTGTCGAGCTCGGGGCCTTGCGGTTGCTTGGTGAGCCATTCGCCGCTGGCTTTGGCGTCTTGGTAGGCCCATTGGCCGACGATTTGGTCGTAAAGCCGGGGTTTTTCTTCTTCGGTGGCGTCTTGGAGAAGTGCTTCGCCGCCTTTCTTCGGGTCCATCATCATCACGGATTGCGCGACGCTTTGGCGGAGGGGCTTTTGTTCTTCGGCGGGGAGGGAGCGGAGCCATTTGAGGGCTTCGTCGGAGTCCATCATGGCCCACTGGCTGAGGGCGTTTTGGCGGATGGCGTCGCGCGTTTTCTCGGGGAGTGTGCCGGAGCGGTCGAGGAGGCGACGGCGGCCTTCTGCGTTCATGCCAGACATGGAGATGCCGCTGATGGCCATTTGGCGCTGGCTTTCATCGAGGGAATCGAGTCGCGCGATGGCGGAGTCGAGGTCTTGGGATGCGATGCCGGCGAAGAGGCTGCTGACCATCATCATATTCTTGCGGTCGCCGCTTTCAGCTTTGCCCTCCGCCTCGAACCACCGCCAAGCGGCATCGGGGTTCGTGCGCGCCCATGCGCCGACGATGCTGCCTTTGATGCCCATGTCGAACATGGCGTTGCCCTTGAGTTTGTCGTTGGCGTAAGCGAGTGCGGCCTTGCCGTCTTTCTCCGCCCATTGGCCAAGGAGGATGGAGTAAAACATCATCTTTTGCTGGGGCTCTTTGATGGACTTTTCGACCTCGGCGAGGGCTTCTTGGATTTGGGAATCGTCGAGGTCCACAAGCGGGGCGATGGCGCGGAACATCCCGCGCATATTCATCATGCCGCCCATGCCGCTCCCCAGCTCCGCACGGGCTTTGGCGATGAGCATGGCGATATTCGCTTTGCCGCGTCCGGGCTCCTCGTCGGAGGCGTCGAGCTTTTGCACAACAGCGCGGCGTGCACGGGCAGAGTCGCCCTGCTCGCTGCTCGCTTGCGCGGAGGCGGAATTGGCGGCGGCTGGCTGCTGGATGGGCGTTGTCGCGTTGCCGATAAAGTAGGTGGCGACGATGCTGACGAGCCACAGGAGCCCGATGATGATGCGTTGGTTGTTCATGGTATAGACTGAGGAATTGTCGCGCCGAGGTTACATGCCGAATCCCAAATGCCACGCGAATTGTCCCCATGACCGAGGACATCGCGGAAACGTAGCGGGAAAGATTGTGATTGTTTCCCAGCCCCGCTTCCCGGCATTTACGCGGCATGACCCAGACCGATTGGAATCTCATCATCCTCGCACTCGTTGCCGTCGCTACGCTCGTCGTGCTCGTCACCAAGTTCAAAGTGAACGCCTTCATCGCGCTGCTCGCTGCTGCGCTCATCGTCGGCCTCGGCGCTGTGGCGATGGGCGTTCTGGAGATGGAGCTGGATAAAAAAGTGACGCCGCCCGCGTGGAAAACCCTCAGCTCTCTCACGGCGCTGCGGCTGCTCGGGGCGTTTCAGGATGGGCTCGGCGCGACGCTCGGCTCCACTGCCGCCATCATCGCACTCGGCACGATGCTCGGGAAATTGCTCGCGGAATCCGGCGGCGCGGAAGTGCTGGCAAAGCGCTTCGCCGCGTTCTTCGGGCCGGAGCGCGTCGGGCTTTGCATCATGTCGCTGGCGCTCGTCGTGGGCTTGGTGACTTGGTTTGCCGTGGGGCTCGTGCTCTTGCTCCCCATTTTGCTCACGCTCACGCGAGAGACGAAGAAACCGTTCCTCCTCCTCGCCATCCCGCTTATCGCGTGCCTTTCCGTGATGCACGGGCTCATGCCGCCGCACCCCGGCCCGGTCGCCGCCATCGGCAGCCTCAAGGCAAATACCGGGATGGTGCTGCTGTGGGGCTTTGTCATTGGCATCCCCACGGCGATTGTCGCGGGGCCGATTTTTGCTCGGCGAGCCGCGCGTCTCGTCGCTGCGGAGCCGCCGCCGATGCCGGAAAAATCCACGAATCTCGCGCCGGGGATTCGGCTGCCGGGCTTTGGCATCACGCTCTTTTCCATCCTCGTCCCCGTGCTGCTGATGCTCGTGAGCACCGTCGCGGAACTCGTGCTGGAAAAAGGGAACGGCTTGCGTGGAGTGCTCATGTTTGCAGGACACCCGACGCTGGCGCTCGCGGCCTCCGTGGTCTTCTGTATGTGGTCGCTCGGCACGCGCTGCGGCTACCGCCCTCAGCAACTCCTCGGCTTTACCGAGCAATGCGTGGGCGCAGTGGGGATGACGCTGCTCGTCGTGGGCGGCGGCGGCGGCTTCGCGAAAATTCTGGAGATCACCGGAACCTCAAAGGCGCTCGGTGGCGCGGCAGCAATGGCGCACCTCCCGCCGCTGCTCTACGGCTGGCTCATCGCGGCATTCATCCGCGTAGCGACGGGCTCGGCGACAGTCTCCATCACCGTTGCCGCCGGGCTGCTCATCCCCGTCGTCTCGGGGAATCCGCATGTGAACGTGGAGCTGCTCATCATCGCCATCGGGTGCGGCTCGCTCTTTCTCTCGCACTTAAACGACGGCGGTTTTTGGATCGTGAAAGAGTGTCTCGGGCTCAGCGTCGCGCAGACGTTGAAGACGTGGACGGTCACGGAAACCATCGTCGGCGTCGCCGGACTGCTGCTCACGCTTGTCGTACACGCCATCTGGGCCGCACTCCATGCGGCGTAGTCTGCGGCTGGAGATGCTGCAAGTCGCCCGGCTCGCGCCCAAGCTGCTCGGGGACTCTGCCGGGCTCGTGCGCGACTTCCTCCTGCGCCAATTCCTCCCCACTGGGGGCGCGCAAGATCGCGGCGGAAAAGCTGACCTTTACTACACCATCTTCGCGCTCGCCGGGCTAGAGGCGGTGCTGGCGCAAAGCCCACCGCAGCACGACTGGCTCGCCACGTTCGGCGATGGAGAAGGGCTCGACTTCATCCACCTCGGCGCGCTCGCCCGATGCCGCGCCGCCACCGGCCAAAGCGCCGCAGACCTCCTCCCGCGCATCGAGGCATACCGCACGCCCGACGGTGGATACCACGAGACGCTCGGCGCGAACTTCGGCCACGCCTACGGCTGCTTCGTCGCCCTCGGCGCATATCAAGACGCAGACGGCGAACTGCCCGATCCGCTCCGCATGGTGCAGTGCCTCAAGTTCCTCGAAACGCCCGACGGAGCATGGGGAAACGTGCGCGGCATGAAGCGCGGCACCGTCCCCGCCACCGCCGCCGCCGTCACCCTTTTGCACCAACTCGGCGTGCCCGTGAACGACACCGTTGCCGATTGGCTCCTCGCGCAAATCCACCCCGAAGGCGGCTGGCTCGCAGTCCCCGGCGCACCCATCCCCGACCTCCTCTCCACCGCCACCGCTCTCCACGCCCTCGCCTGCATGGAGCGGCCTTTGAGCGAGGATCAACGCGAGCGCTGCCTCGATTTCGTAGATACGCTGTGGACGGCGGAAGGCGGCTTCCACGGCCACTGGGCCGACGACGCCCTCGACCCCGAATATACTTTCTACGGCCTCCTCGCCCTGGGCCATCTTGCTGTCTAAGGGCTCTACCTCCGCCGGTGGTTGTGCGGGGTCTCGTCGTGCTCGGGGTCCCAGCGGTCGTCGGTGTGGCGGGCCTCGGTGCGCTGGTCGCGCTTGCTGCGGCGTTCGATGGTCATCTGGCGCTTCTTGCGGTTGCGGCGGAGTTTTTCGATCTCTTCGTCGAGCTTTTGAAATGCGGCGAATCTTTCCGCGTTGAGGGTGCCTGCGGACATAGCGGCGCGGATGGCGCAGCCGGTGTCGGAGCGGTGTTTGCAGTCGTGGTACTTGCACTGCGCGGCGAGATCTTCGAGGTCGGTAAATTGGGCGCGTAGCGTGGCTTCATCCGTCCACATGTGTACTTCGCGGACGCCGGGATTATCAATGAGGATGCCGCCGCCGGGGAGGATCATCAGCTCGCGGGCGGTGGTGGTGTGGCGGCCTTTGCCGGTGGCTTCGTTCACCTCGTCGGTCCACTGGTAGTCGTCGCCGAAGAGCCGGTTGATGATGGACGATTTGCCCACGCCGCTGGAGCCGAGCAGCGTCACGGAGATGCCGCGCTTGAGGTAACGCTTGAGCACTTGGAGGCTGCGGCCTTTTTCTGCGCAGGTGACGTGAACGTCGGCATCCGGGTGTAGGGCGCGGATGGATTCGGCGGCGGCTTCGTTTTGCGCGGCGGGGAAAAGGTCGGATTTATTGACGAGCACGACGGGCTTTGCGCCGCTGCGCCCGATGATGCCGAAGAAGCGCTCCATGCGCCGGAGATTCAAGTCTGCGCCTGCATCGGTGACGATGACGACGACATCCACGTTCGCGGCGATGACTTGTTCCTCGGTGCTTTTTCCGGGCAGTTTGCGGGAGAGGCAAGTCTGCCGTGGGAGGCGGGCGCGGATGACGTTTTCGCTGCCGACATCCAGCGCGACCCAATCGCCGACGGCGGGCAAATCGGCGTCGGTTTCGGCGTCGTGATAGACCTTGCCGCTCATCACGACTTCGAGCTGTTCACCGTCGTGGAGGAGCGCGCCGTAGGTGATTTTGTTGTCGCGAATGAGGCGGGCGGGGAGCCAGCCGCTTTTCTCAAACGGGGCGAATGCAGCGGCGAATGCGTCGTTCCAGCCGAGGTCTTGGAGTGTCATACGCTATTCCCCGACCACGTTTAGCGCGGCGGCGATGTAGGCCATGATTTTTGACTGCTCACCGCCGTCGAGCCCAGCGCGTCGAGCCATGCCGCCGACGGTTTTTTCCCAGCCGGAGAAGCCGCGCGAGTCGAGCATTTCGAGGTCGTGGCACTCGGTGCAGCGGTTCACGTAAAGCTCGCGGCCTTCGTTCAGCGCCTTGTCGTTGCCGCCTTTTGCCTTGGCCATAAATGCGGCGTTCACGAGCGGTGAAGTGCGCTCTTCATACTGCGCCTGCATCTGCTTCCGAAGGTCGCGGAGGCCAGCGTGGTCGCTGCAAAGTCGCAGCCCGTCCTCCAGCGCAGACAGTGAGTGGATGACACCTTTCGGCCCGCGTGTCCGCATCGAGTCGGCGGTCTTGTACAGGTATTCGGCCTCTTCCATGTCCTTCTTCAATTTGGTCTGAAAGGCCACCAGCTCCAAGCGCCCCGGCTCGGCCTTGAGCCCTTCGTCAATCAGCGCGCTCGCCTCGATAAGCTTGTGCTGGCCGATGGACTGCCGCGCCCGCGCCACGGCGCGCTGTGCCGTCACGGCTCGTGCGCCGAGTGTGGCTTTATCGAGTTTCGTGGCCGGGATGCCCGCTGTGTTTGCGCCGAGGACTGCGGCGGCGAGCTTTTCCGCGCCGTCGTCAATGGCGACCGCGAGCGCGATGCGGCCTGTCGTGTTCAGTTGCGCCGCCGTGTCGCGCAGCGTTTGCAGCGTGGTGAGGAAACCCTTTTGCGCCGTGGCCGCCCGGGCCGGATCGGCGGCGAGCGAGCGGAGTAGGTTGCCCGCCGTGAGCGCGCCTTGAACACGCGGGAGCAGCGCGGCGGCGAGCGGCTTTTGCTGCGCGTCTGCGCCAGCGCGTGTGAACAAGCGGCGCGCATCGTCCCAGCGCTGTTCGCGGAAAGCGTCCGCGCCCGCCATGATGTCCGCCCAGCCGTCGGGGGTGATGACCTCCACATTTTCCGCAGGAAGGGACGGCGCGACCACGCTGCCATCGCCGTTCGTGTAGGCGACGAAAACATTGGCGAGGTCCGTTTTCACCACGGTGAACTCCTGCCCCTTCGCGGCTTGCTGGAACTTTTTGCCGCCCAGCATGAGCGTGTCGCCGCGCTTCAGCTTCACGACATCGCCGCGTGTGAGCCCGGCGGCGGAGCAATGGGCGGCGAGCGCGAGCACGAGAAAGAGTGTCCGTTTCATAAGCGGCTATTTCAGCGGACGCGCGACGAGAATGCCCGCGTGCTTTTTGAACCTCGCGAGATATTCGCTCAGCCGCGAATCAATCACCACGCGCCCGTGGTTCGACGGCGCGCTGGCGTGCATAAAGTGGAGCACGCCGTCTTTTCTCAGCGCGATGCCGACGTGAGAAGTGCCGTAGCCACTGCCGTCGCGGCTCACGATTCCGATGATGTCGCCCGTCTGCAAACGGCTCTCGACGGCGGGGACGCGGTCCTTCGGAATCATATAGAGAGGCCGCTTGCGAAGGCCCGCCTCCAGCTCCGCGATCCCCTCGCGACACTCGGCGCTGCAGGCCATGTAGCGGTAGCCCTTCCAGTTGTTCGTCATCTCCGTCGCTTGGTTCGTCACGCCCACGCCGCCGAGGGTGCGCGTGAGGTCGCGGACGTAGCCGCGCTTGTCGTTATCCTTCGCCCAATCCTCCAGATAGTGAATGCGCGAGCAGTACGACCCATCGCACTTACCGCCCCAATACCGGTCCTCCTCGATAAAACGGAGCAGCGATTGCGGCGTCCACGTTTCCACCGGCAGATCCACCATCCGCGCAAGCGCCAGCGAGACCTCGAAGAACGTCCAGCAATCCAGACCGTTAAAATTGACCGACGGAGCTTCGATGTAATCATCAATCTCCAGCGTGAAGCCCTTATACGGAGTCCCCACGAGAATCTGCCCAAACCACGCCGCCCGCTCGCCGACTGAGGATTCCCGCAGCCGCTCCGCGTGCGGTTTCACCTTCGCCACGATGCTATCAAAGCGATCCTTCCCTTTGAAGACCGTCTCAAACGGCAACCGCTGCGCGAAAGCAGGCACCAGCATCGCGAGAAAAAGAATGAGCAAACGGAGCATGGCGCATGAGATACTGGAACAATAGGGAAAGTTCAAAAGGGAAGTGCGTGGCAGTTTACTACGGAGAGACCTTCTTCCATTTCCCGATCGGTTGATTGGTCCCTCGGACGCGGACCTCGATGTTATGGGCTTGGCCGTCGCGGAACCAGAGGGAGAGGTCTGCTTTGAAGCCGTGTTTGCCGTTGCCGTAGCCGCGTTCTTTGAGGTCGGGGCGCTCAACATCTACGAGCACTCGGAGAGCCCAGCGCCAGTCCACGTAAAGCTCCACCTCCAGCCCGCCATCGGGTTTGTCGCGCCGCCATACGTAGCCTTCGATGTTGCTCGGGCTCCATGTCTCTACTTTTTCCTCGTGGGCGGGCGGCGGCGGCGGGATGAGGCGTCCGCTGAAGATGAGCATCCCAAAAGCAACGATATGGAAGGTGACGATGCGGGAGAGCCAGAGGTTGCGTGGCGTGTCGAGGATGCGTTTGGTGCGCTTATTCCAGCGCGCAAAAAAGTCGTAGCCAGTGACTAAAATGGCGTGGTAGAGCCCATAGACAAGGTAGTGAATGGCGAGCCCGTGCCAGACGCCCATGATGCCGAACGTGAGGAAGGTGCCGAGGGTGCCAGCGGTGGTTTTGCCCTTGAACCATTTGCCTTTCGACGCTGCGAGCTGGAAGCGCATGTGGACGTGATCGCGGAGCCAAAAGGAGAGGCTCTGGTGCCAGCGCGCCCAGAAGTCGCGGATGTTGCGGGCCGCAAAAGGTGCGTTGAAGTTCTCGGGCGTGCGGATGCCGAGGAGGCGGCTGACGCCGACGGCAAAGGCGCTGTAGCCGGCGAAGTCGAAAAAGAGGTAGAGCGTGTAGGAGTACATCGAGGCGAAGGTGGCCCAGAACCCGGCTGCTTTTTCGAGTGGCGTTTCGACGTAATAGTCGATGAGCGCGGCGATGATGAATTTATAAAGAAAGCCACGCATGATGCGCTGGATGGCGAAGTCCAAGTCGTCGAGAAACTCTGCGCGCGTGCGCTCTTTCGCCCAGTCCTGGCCGAAGCGCCGGTAGCGATCAATGGGGCCGGAAGAGACGGCGGGGAAGAAGAAGAGGAAGGCGAAGAGCTGGGCAGGGGAGAGCGTTTTGATGACGCCGTCGTGAGTCGAAAAGACGACATCCAGCGCGCGAAAGGTGACGTAGCTGATGCCGAGAAAGCCGAACGCATTATCCACGGCAAAGTAGGGCATGAGCTTGCTGGCGAAGAGCGGAGCCAGCGTGAGGCACATGGCGGCGTAGAAGGAGGCGCGCGATTTCCAGCGGACGAAGGCGAGGCAAATAAGGCACTCCCACAGCGCAGAGAAGAGGAAGACGTAAAAAGGGGCGAACTGCGTGCTGGCGGGTGTGCTCACCCACGGCTGCAAAAGCTCCGGCCCGCCGAGTCCCGGCAAAGAGATTCCTGTGATGCGGAGAACGGCGCTGCTTTGCGCGCTGTAAACGAAGCCGAGAACGAGCAGGGATACGGTGAACGAGCGGCGGGCGCTCGCTTTTCCGAGCAATCCAAGCACGCAGACAGGCAGGACTGCGTAAAGCAGAAGCACGCCAAAGAATGTCCAGTCGGCAAAGGGTGTCATCGGGTTATTTTCCGAAAACAGAATACGGAAGGAGGAAAGTCCTTAGCGGCACTATCGGCCAAAAGCTTTGCGCAGCATGTCGATGCTCTTGGGCACGGCGGTATCGGCGGGTTCTTTGCCTTCCATTTCTAAGGCGACGTAGCCGCTGTAGTTCGCGTCTGCGAGAATCTTTGCGATGCGTGGGTAGTCGAGTTCGAGCGTGTACCAGAGCCCGCCGCCGTTGTAGGTCTTCGCCTGCACGAATGCGGCACGCGGGGCGATGGCTGCGAGTTTGTCGTAGGGGTCTTCGAGGAAGTTCCCGGTGTCGAGCAAGGCTCCGATAAAGGGCGAGGTGAATGCGCCAAGGATACGGTTCATTCCCTCGGGCGAGCGGGAAAGGCCCCAGTGATTTTCGAGCGCGAGGATGATGCCGAGTTCCTCCGCTCGCTTGAGGCATTTGCCGAGGCCGTCAATGGACCACTCGAACGCTTCGTCTTCGCTGTGACCGGCGATGGGCGGTTCGAGGCCGCGCTTTTTCATGAACTCGTCGAAGTCGGCGATGGTGTTCCAGCGGCCCGCATTTACGCGGATGCATGGTGCGCCGAGGGAGTCGGCGATTTCCAGTGTCTTGAGCGTGTGGTCAATCGCGCGCTGGCGGATTTTCGGGTCGGGGTTCACAAAGTTCTGGTGGGTGCTGAGGCAGATGAGGTCGATGCCGTTGCGAAAGGCGAGGCGCTTCAGGTTGCGGCAGTAGGCGCGTGCAGCGGCGTCGAATGGGCCTTTTTCTTCGATCTCCATTTGCCGGTGGAGGACATCCACGCCCTCGACGCCGAGCAGCGCAGCGCGCTCGATGACGGTCGCGATGGGGAACTTTTTCTCCTCGAAGTGCCAGTAACTGTACGTGGAAACGCCGAGCTTGATGGGCTTTTTGAATTTTGCAGGTGCGGGGTCATCGGCAAGGGCGGTCGCGGCAAGCGAGGCTGCGCCCGCAGTGAAGAATTGGCGGCGGTTCATGGGGGTGAAGTATCGCAAGCCACGCGCGGATGCGATTACTTTTCTCGGTGATCGTCAAACACCGGCAACGCAATGCGCCAACGGATGCCGATGAGCCGGAGGACGAGGGTGATGGCGGCTCCGATGGGGAGATTCTCGACGGCATTCGGGCGGATGCGCTCTAGGATGATAAAGGGCAGCGCGCCGAGAAATGCGGCGGTGGCATAGATGTAAATGTCGCGACGGAAAACATGCGGGATTTGGCCGATGAGCACATCGCGCAGGACTCCGCCAGCGACTCCCGTGATGACGCCCATCGCGATGGCAATGTGCGGCGCAACCCCGAAAACCAGGGCTTTTTTCGCGCCCAGCATGGTGAAAAAGGACAGCGCGCCAGCATCAGCGAAGAGCAGGATGTTGCTGGGGAGTTCCCGTCCCCTCGCGATGAAAAAGGTGGCGACCGCAGTGACGCTCGCGGTGATGGTGAAGGAGGAATCCCTCACCCAAAAAACCGGCGTGTCGCCAAGAGTAAGGTCGCGCACGGTACCGCCGCCAAACGCGGTGACGAGCGCCAGCACCAGCACGCCGAAAAGGTCCACGCTCTTCCCTTTCGCGGCGAGCACGCCGGTGATTGCAGCTACAGCGACCCCGAGATGTTCAAGGATGCTTTGCAGGGCAATTTAGCGAGCGATGGTGGGCGGCGGGCCGATGCGCCCGCGCGGGGCGGTGATCGTGATGGGGCGCAGACTATTCCTCATACCGCCGCCATTGGTGACGCGCGGCGGAAAGCCGAGTTTGCCAGGGTTGTATCCGCTACCGCTAGAAGGCCCGGCCCCGACGGGTTGCGGCGTTTCTGGCGCAGGCGACGGAGTGCCCCAGAAGTCGGAAAGGTAGCGACGACCACCCGAGGCAATAGGAGCGAGGCGCTCTCCATAAACCGCAAACTCATTCAGCATGAAGCTCGCAGGGGCATCGGTCTCGACCAAGATGTAGCGAGCGGTGCGAGTGATCGGACGGTCTGCGCCCCAGCGAGAGTTAAGCGGCACATTCTTCAACACCAACGCCCAGGCGTCTCCGGGGACCGAATTGTCGTTCGAGACCGACACTGCGAAACGGGCGGCACCTGCGCCAATGAGATTGATGCGTTGGATATTCTCCGCTCTCGGGAGCGAAATCAGAAATTGCTGCCTACCCGCAGAGTATTGAACGGGCAGTGTGGTTGCTGCAAAGCCGTGAGTCGCGAGAGTCACAGCGAGCAGAGTTGGCAAAGGCTTCATGGAATAATTCTTGCGCCCTCTATAGCGATCATATTGGCAATTGAAAGGGTCATTTGCGTAACTTTCGTGCAGCCAGTAGAAACGGCCTATTTTTCCTGAGAATAAAGAAGTCCGAACGGTCAGGAGTTTAGAAGGGTGGAAGAGCGGGAGCTTTCGGAAGTTTTGGATTTGAGGCAGACGATGTCGGCGTCGTGCGGGATACAGCGGATTACCCGAAAGAGAGGCAGGGAGTGCGTCTTGCCTTCCGCGATTCCGCCGCTAATTTCCGCGCCCCATGCTCGACATTGCGCTCATTCGTAAAAATCCAGACGCCGTAAAAACACGCCTCGCCGCTCGCCACGGCGATTGGCCTGCGCAGATTGACGCTGTGCTACGGTGCGATGTGCAGCGACGGCAGGCGGAGACGCAGCTCCAGACGCTTCAGGCCGACCGCAACCGCATCAGCAAAGAAATCGGGGCGAAGAAAAAGGCGGGCGAAGACACCAGCGCGATTGAGGCGCAGGTTCGCGGCTTTGGCGACGAGATGAAGCGACTGAATGAGCAAACGGCAGCGCTCGATGCGGAGCAGCGCGACTTGCTCCTCGGCATCCCGAATCTTCCGCACGAGAATTGTCCCGTCGGCGCAAGCGCAGAGCAAAACCCGGAGGTGCGCGTGTGGGGCGAAAAACCCGCGTTCGCTTTCACACCCAAATCCCACGTCGAGCTGGGCGAGGCCCACGGGCTCTTCAGCTTTGAGCGCGGGACGAAAGTGGCCGGGCCGGCGTTCGTTTGCTACATGGGCAAAGGTGCGCGGCTGGAGCGGGCGCTCGTCAATTTCTTGCTCGATCGACAGACGGGCGAGGCCGGCTACACGGAGGTCGCGCCGCCGCTGCTGGTGAATCGCGATGCGCTCATCGGTACGACGCAGCTCCCGAAATTTGGCGACCAGCTTTACCACTGCGCCGACGATGATCTCTTCCTCGTGCCGACTGCTGAGGTGCCGGTGACGAATCTGCACCGCGAGGAGATCCTCCGCGCAGATCAACTGCCCATTAAGTATGCCGCCTACACGCCGTGCTTCCGCCGCGAGGCTGGGGCGGCTGGGCTCGGCACGCGCGGGCTGATCCGGATGCACCAATTTGACAAAGTGGAGCTGGTGAAGATCTGCCGCCCTGAGGAGAGCGCCGCCGAACTGGAGTCGCTGACTGCGGATGCGGAGCGCATCCTGCAACTGCTCGGCTTGCACTATCGGACCATCGAACTTTGCACCGGCGACATCGGCTTTGGCTCCGCCAAAACATACGACATCGAAGTGTGGGCACCCGGCCAAGGCGGGTATCTCGAAGTGTCGAGCTGCTCGAATTTCGGCGACTACCAAGCCCGCCGCATGGCGCTGCGCTACAAAGGCGAGGACGGCAAAAACCAGCTCTGCCACACGCTCAACGGCAGCGGCACTGCGCTTGCACGGCTCTACGTCGCGCTGCTGGAGAATTACCAGCAAGCGGACGGCAGCATCCTCATTCCCGAAATCCTGCGCCCCTATTTCGGAGCGGATCAAATCGGCTGACCCTCAGCGCGCGGGCACTGCTCGCAACGGCAGAGCGGGCTTGGGCGTCAACTTTGGGAGCTTGAGCGTCGGGATCACTTTGGGCTTCCAGTCCGGTGTGGAGAACTTCGAGACGGAGCGGTATTCGAGGAGCTGACTCACGGCGAGGAGCAGGACGCCGGGGAGCCCCTGCGCGTTGAGGCGCATGTCGAAGTCCATCTTGTCGTCGAGAAACCAAATCCGCCCGTCGCCAAACATCGAGAAGCCCCTGCCTTCGATCTCCAGATTCTTCGTCGCGAGGATGCCGTCGGCGATGGCGAAGGTCATCCCTGCACGGCGGGCGCGGTTGTAGCCCATGCCGGGGACGATCTTATTTAGCACATCGCTGAATGGGCCGAGGAACGGGATGGCGAATACATATCCCTCCGTGATTTCGAGTTTACCCTCCCCGCGCATCGTCCGCCCGTCGTCGCCTTTGCCGTTGAAATTATAGACGCCGTTCAGCTTCCCCTTCGAGTCGTTGTAGTCGAAGTAGAGCTTGGTGAGCTTCTCGAAGTTCACATCTATGAAGCGGAGTTCCGCCGTGTGGCCGGGCTTTGCTTTGACTATAGATATGTCCGCGGTGCCTTTCAAAACTCCGTCGAACAACTCGGCGCGAACGTCCGATAGCTTCAGGCGCTCGTCGTCGAAAACCATCTTCGCATCGACTTTCCCGAACTTCAGCTCCTTGCCGCAAAACGTGTAGTCCATCCCGTGAGGGGCATCGAGTTTCACGTTGAGCAGCGTGTTTTTTCCGCCCCGCTTGCGGTCCACGACCCCGTCGATGGTGAGGAAAGGCGGCATCTTTCCAAAGCGATACGGGCGGATGTCTTCGACGAGGTGCGGGTCTATCCACAGCGCGATGTCCTGCGGGAAAACTCCGAGGCGGATGTTCTGAACGAGGACGACGTCCTTGGCAAAATCGAACGTCAGCGAACCCGCGCCTGGCCCTTCCGCCCGCTGCACGTCGAGATTATCCACATGCAGCGTGCTCCCGCTGAAACGCAAGCTGGCATTGACGCTCCGAGCCTCCACACCGCGATAGCTGCACCGCCCGAGCTTCACATCGCCGCTGGCAGACATCGTCTCCAGCCCCGGTGCCGTGCCACGCGCGCTGAGGTCAATGATGGGCGCATCGGGGAACTTAAACAGCGCCAGTCGCGCCGCCGCATCGCGCTGCCACTGCTTGCTGCCTTGGAAAATGGGCGCGAGCGTTTCCGGGTTCAGCGTGCTCTTGATGCCGAGGCGGAAGTCACCGCGCCCCGCCTCATCGTAGTCCTGCATCACGTCGCCGCGAATCTCGCCAGAGCCACGATGCTTCATCAAAAAATCACGCACCGCCCACCGCTTGCCATCCCACGCAAAGTCGGCAGCAAGCTGGTCGAACGCGATTTTCCCAAACGCGAATCGCCCCATCCGAATCCGGCCCGACAAGTCCATCTGCCCATCACCATCCCGCTTCGCACGCGGCACTCCGGGCTTTTCCAGCTTCGCTTTGATCACAGCATCAATCTGCGGCGTGGACTCAAAGTGCAGCTCGCCGGGGTCCCACAGCCCGCTCACGCCGAGGAGCACCGCGAGGTCCATCCCCGAGCGCACCGTGGCGTCCAGCTCTCGCGTCTCGGGGCGATAGGAGCCCGCGAGATTCAGCCGCCCGACGGGATCGCGCACCTCGAAGCGGTGCAGCAGCAGCGCCTCGTTGCGCCAACTCAGCGCGACATCGAGCCCATCGAGCCGATAGCTCCCGCGCTCCACACGCCCGCTCGCCAGCGTGGCCTCCGCGACGAACGAATCTGGGTTCGTAAGGTCGCCGCCGAAATGCACATTGAGCCGTGGATGGTCCTTAAATTTTAGCGCCCGCAGCTCATCGAGCACC
The DNA here is from genome assembly GCA_945905735.1 of Prosthecobacter debontii. Lineage (GTDB taxonomy): Bacteria > Verrucomicrobiota > Verrucomicrobiia > Chthoniobacterales > Chthoniobacteraceae > SXWH01. The sequence continues at coordinate 52,133 of CAMDQC010000015.1, forward strand.
CGCGAAATCAGCATCAGCTCATCCTGCGAATACCCCGACGAAGACGGCTCTCTTTTCCACGCCTCGGGATGCACGAGCTGCCCGTTTGCGCTCACATGGATGCCGAAAAGCTCCGCATCCAGCCGACTGACGACGATGCGGTCCGCAGGTAAAACGATGCGCGTATTCAGCTTCTCCACGGTGATCGTGGGGCCAGCGGGATTCTTCGAATCCAGCGGGATTTCCAGCGCCGCATCCACCAGCGTGAGCGAATCCAGAAACGGCTTCCCGCGCACCGCATTTGCGTAGTTCGCCTCCACGATCATCTCATTGAACCGCGCCAGCGTCCGGTGCCGCTTCGGAGAATCAAAGACCCGGACATCCCTCGCCACGAGCCCACGAAACGGCTCCACGGTGAGCGACCCGAACGCGACCTCGACGCCGCGTTTGCGAAGCTCTTCGAGGACCAGCTCGCGCCACGGCCTGGTGAGCCCTTTTCGATAAAGGTACCAGCCACCACCGCTGCCGATGAGCAGCAGCAAAAGCAGGATGATCTGAATGAACCGACGCACGCCGCCGACTTTCCGCAAGCGAGCGCGCTCTGTCGAGGGAAGATCGGCCTTTGTGCAGGGCTGACGCATCAGAATTGAAAGAGCGAGCCTCTCACAAAACCGTGAAGGCGAGTGATTCTCTTGGAAAATCTTTGAACGAAGCAAAAAGGGGGAGGATCGAAGGAACGATGCACTCACTCACTGATTTTTCCCTCATTCTTCAACGCAGCGTGTTTCCCGCGCTCGAACAAGAGGCGGTTTTGATGCAACCGATTTCTTGACCGTTTTTGTTGAGATGTTGTGGGTGAGAAGTGATTCGAATTGAGCAGAGGAAAGGTAGCCCAAGGCGAAATGCTTTCAGCGGGTGTTGTAGTAAGCGTCGATGTAGGTTTCAGAGTGGTCGATGAAGCTGCCGCCATGGAGCATCTCGGTTTTGATGGTGCCGATGATGCTTTCGGTCCACCCGTTGTGATAGGGAATGGCTCTGGCGGACACGCTTTGGCGGCCTGCGCTTCGAACCTAAAAACCGCAGTTCGCCGCCTCCAGCGAGGGTAAATCTGGCGGGTGAGGAGTGCCGATGATGTGGCCTTTTAGAGAGCGGTAGTAAACCCGGCTCAAAATGATCCGACAAATATCCAGACGGCTCAACTGCTCCGCAATCTCCCACAGCTTGCTCAAAAACCGCCTTACCCATTTCTGGCGGGCTTAAGTTTGTGCGGCTTCCTCGTGCTTGCTCGTCACAGTGAGCGGGGTCTGGCGAGCACGTTGCGTCACGCGGCCCACGCCGTGTAGGGGTTGCGGGCGACTGGTAATGGCCTCGGCGTGTTTGTCCGGTTCCACGAGGCCGAGGAACATGCTCCACCAATTATACACGAGCGCCACGAGTCGCGCCATCGTCTGGCTGCGGGCCATGTCTTTGATTCGCGGTAGAGTTGGGCGATGCCCAAAATTGGCGCGTCAAAATCCGTGACGAGCACCATGGACTCGTGCGTGGGCGTGCTCTCCACGGTGACTTCGTTTTGTTCCATCAAGGGCAGTTCGCCTTTGGCAGGCACAGCACTTTTTACCAAGCGCCGCAGGATGATAACGCGCCGCTCTCGCCTCCACGCCTTGAGTTGCAAGCGGCTCTCGATCCCCTCAAAGCCCTGCCCCGCGTCCACCCATCCCGACGTGCGCTCCATCGTGTTGATGAGCGTTTTGACCATCGGGCTCTGCCTCAGTTTGAAAAGATACCGCTGCCCTCGCACCTCACACTGGCACAAAAACTCCTCCGTCCCGTATGCCAAATCGCCCTTCACAAACAGCGGGCGCTCCTCCGGCGGCAGCTCCGCCAAAATCCGCCCATTCCCCGCGTGCCCGTACTTTGCCGGAGCGTGGTCGCCCGACTCCACCTCCACGTCCAAACATACCCGCAGCCGCCCGATAAAATAGCTGTGATACACGAGGCTCGGACGCCCCGGCTTGCTAGGATTATAGCCCTTCTTTGCCCCATCCTGATGTCCATAAATCGACTTGATGGTAGAGCCGAACGAAGGTAAGCGTCACGCATAGCGCCGTGTGAGTTCGGTGGTCGTAAATTGCGTAGGTCATACATTACGCAATCTATGGAACCGAAAAATGAGCGAGTGCTGAAGGTCGATGAAGCGGGGCGAGTGTGGACGCCGCGTGAGTTGCGCGAT
>CAMDQC010000016.1 GCA_945905735.1 Prosthecobacter debontii
CACGGGCAGCTATGTGAATGCCACGGCAGTCCAGCCGGATGGGAAGATCATCATCGGGGGGATATTCACTGCGGTGCTCGGCGTGCCGCGCAGCAATATCGCCCGGCTCAATACCGACGGTACGCTGGACACCGGCTTCGATCCAAAAGCGAACGGCGAAGTCTTTGGCGTGGCGGTGCAGCCGGATGGGAAGGTGCTGTTCGTCGGCAGCTTCACCACGCTCCAGCCTAATGGTGGGGGCGCGGCCACCTCGCGGCAGCGGATCGCACGGGTGAATGCCGATGGGACGCTGGACACTAGCTTCGATCCCAATGCAAACCTCCCCGTCTTGAGAGTGACGGTGCAGGCGGATGGAAAGGTACTGCTCGGGGGCACCTTCACCACGCTCCAGCCCAACGGTGCGGGCGCGGCCACCTCGCGGCAGCGGATCGCACGGGTGAATGCCGACGGGACGCTGGACACTAGCTTCGATCCCAAGGCGAACAACAGCGTCTATGGCGTGGCGGTGCAGGCGGATGGGAAATTACTGCTGGGCGGCAGTTTTACCACGCTCCAGCCCAACGGCGCGGGCGCGGCCACCTCGCGGCAGCGCATCGCGCGGGTGAATGCCGACGGGACACTCGATACCGGCTTCGTTCCCACGGCGAACGACTGGGTATATTGTGTGGCCGTGCAGGCGGATGGGAAAGTGCTGCTCGGTGGACTTTTCACCACGCTCCAGCCCAACGGCGCGAGCGCGGCCACTACACGCAACCGCATCGCACGGTTGAACGCCGACGGGACACTGGACACCGACTTCGATCCGAATGCGAACAGCCCGATCTCGAGCGTGGTGGTGCAGGCGGATGGGAAGGTGCTCTTGGGCGGCGGCTTCAGCACGCTCCAGCCGAACGGCGCGCTCGTGGCTACCTCGCGGCCTCGCATCGCGCGGGTGAATGCCGACGGGACGCTGGCCCCCGGCTTCGATCCCTATGCGTTATCCTCAGTCCGTAGCGTGGCGGTGCAGGCGGATGGGAAGGTGATCCTTGGCGGCAACTTCACCTCTCTCTTGCCCAATGGCGCGGCCACGCTTACGGCGCGCAACTTCTTTGCCCGCTTGGTGAACGACCCCGCCACGCAGACCCTCACCGGGCCCGAAGCTACACAGGCGCTCTGGCAGCGCGGCGGCTCGGCACCGGAGGTGAGCCGCGTCTCCTTCGAGCTGAGCACCGACGGCGGTGCGAGTTGGAGCCCACTCGGTCCCGGCAACCGCATCGGCACCACCGCGAACTGGCAACTCACCGGCCTTTCGCTCCCCGCCAGCGCCCGTCTCCGCGCACGAGGCGCGACGACGGGCGGCTTCTACAACGGCAGCTCCGGCATCATCGAGCAGGTGGTGTCGTTGCACCTCCAGCAATGGAAACTCACCCACCTCAGCGATGCCGATGCAGCGAATGACGGCGATACCGACTTCGACGGCTTGCGCACCATCCTCGAATACGCCACCGGCGGCGACCCGCTCGTGCCGGGTGCGCTTCCCCTCGGCAGCGCCGTGGCAGGCAAGACCGCGATCACTTTCCCTCGCAATACCGCCGCGACCGGCGTGACGCTCACCGTGCAGGGCAGCGACGACCTTTCCACCTGGACGGACCTGGCCCGCAGCACCGCTGGCGCGGCGATGGTGGCGCTGGTCGGCGGGGTGACGGTGACGGAGACCGGCGCGGGCCCGCTTCTCACCGTGGAAGTGCGCGACCTTTACCCCATCGGCGACCCCGCGCACCCGCAGCGCTTCCTCCGCCTGCACGCCGCGCCGTAGGGAGGCCAACCCGGTTCCAGCCGCAGCGGTGAGTTGACGCGCTGCCGGGCATCGGGCATTTTCCACGCGTGAGCACGCTGATTGAAATTGAGGAGGCTTCCGATGCGTTGTCGCCGGAGCAAAAGCAGGAGTTGATTCTCTTTCTTGCTGCCCGACTGCGGGCGGGTGGTGCGGAGATGCCTACGCCGCGTCGGTTTTCTAAGCAGACGATGGATAGGTGGATCGCGGAGGATGAGGCAGATACGGAACGCTTCCGGCGCGGGGCGTGAGGCTTTTTCTCGATACGAGTGTGCTGGTGGAGCAGTGAATATGGATACCATCGCAGCCATCAGCACCGCACCGGCAGAAGCCGCCATCGCGCTCATCCGCATGAGCGGGCCGGAGGCGCTCGCGATTGCCGAGCTGCTGTGGCGGGGGAAAAAGAGCGTCGCCACGTTGCCGCCGCGCTTTGCTGCGTATGGCAGCATCGTGGAAGACGGAGCGAAGCTCGACGATGTGTTGCTCACCACCTTTCGCGGCCCCGCCAGCTACACGGGCGAAGACATGGTGGAGATCGCCTGCCACGGCGGCGTGCTCGTCTCGCGCCGCATCCTCGCCGCCCTTCTCCGGCGCGGCGCGCGGAGTGCGGAGCCGGGCGAGTTCACCCAGCGCGCTTACATGAACGGCAAGCTCGACCTCACGCAGGCCGAAGCCGTCATGGACCTCATCGGCGCGCAGACGGAACTCGCACTGCAAGCCGCCGCCGAGCAGCTCGAAGGGCGACTCGGCGACCGCATCCGCATCTTGCTCCAGCAAGTGCTGGAGATTCTCGCGCATGTGGAGGCGTATATTGATTTCCCCGACGAGGATATTTCCCCCGATGTCGGCGCGGCTCTGCAAGCGCGCATGGATTCCGCGAAGGCGGAAATAGAGAGCCTTCTCGCCACCGCCAGCCAAGGCAGGCTCATGCGCGAAGGCGTCCGCACCGTCATCTATGGCGCACCCAACGTCGGCAAATCCTCGCTGCTCAATCTCCTCCTCGGCTTCGAGCGCGCCATCGTCAACGCCCGCCCCGGCACCACCCGCGACGTGCTCGAAGAAACGGTGAATCTTCGCGGCATCCCCATCCGCCTCATGGACACCGCAGGCGTCCGCGACACCGAGGATGAAATCGAACGCGCAGGCATCGAGCGCACCCGCCGCGCACTGGAGCGCGCCGACCTCGTGCTGCATCTTTTCGACGCCAGCGCCCCGCCGACCGACGAACTGCCGACGACGCCCGGCAAAGTCCTGCGCATCATCAACAAGGCCGATCTCGGCCAACACGCAGCATGGGCGAGCGAAGAAGTCGCCCGCATCTCATGCCTGCAAAACACCGGCCTCGACGCACTCACCGACGCCATTTTCTCCGCAGTCACCGGCGGCGCAGCGCGGAGCGAATGGAGCGTCGCCATCAACGCACGGCATCAGTCCTGTCTCGAAAAAGCGCGCGCTTTCATCGTCGTCGCGCAGCAAGCATTGGAGGACGGACTCTCGCCCGAATTCGTCGCCGAAGACCTGCGCGCCACCATGAACGCCATCGGCGATGTCGTAGGCCGCCCCGACACCGAGGATGTGCTAGGGGTGATCTTCGCTTCCTTCTGCATCGGCAAATAGGCCGCTAAAATCGTTAGGTAAATTTCCTGAAACATTCCTTGCGCGAACGCAGAACTCGGCGATGTTCCGCGCAGAAGGTCGCCTTCGACAATTCCTCTACCCGAACATAAAATGCGGCCCGCAGCGCGCCCAGTGCTGCGGGCCGCATAATTTTTTAGAACTGATACGATTGCCGCTGGCGCGATTAGAAAACCCTCAAATCGAGCGAATTGAGCCTCACAGCGAAACTGTGGCTCTGGCATTCGTCGTTCCATTTCCCTCCCTCGACGCTATAGTCGCATCTGCGATGCCACAGGACGCTCCATACAAAATCCGCAACGCGGTGTTCGGCTTTCTCTCGGGCTGTGCCGTGCTCATCGCCGCGTGGTCCTTGAGCGACTCATCTTCCCCGTCTGCGCAGGACGTTACGGCTTATTACGAAAGCACCGTCGCCCCGATCCTTGATGAATCTGCTCGCCGCGACCGCGCTGCTGCGGATGCGGCGATGAAAAGGCTGCACGCGCATTTCCAACGATTTCACGGCGGCATCCCTGCCTTTGCCGAAGATATCACAGGCTGGGGGACGCGCTTCGGGATCGTCGGACGCTCGGTGAAGGATCTGTGGACGAAGTTTTGGGAGGACGCGACGCGCGCTACCGCGACCAAACAATACGTGAACGCGAAGTTCCGCGACCACATCGTTTCGGAGGTGAAGTTGAACGCAGCCATCGCCGACACACTGGGCGTTTTCCACGAGGCCATCACCGCGAACCGCAACCGCACGCTGGCGGAGGTGAAACTCGCCCTCACCATGCCGGAGTGCCCTGTGCAAATCCCCCCGCTCCGCATCGACGCACTCATGCGCGAATCCGCCGCCGCCGCCGAGAAGCTCTCCGCGAAGCAAAGCGGCGACACCGTCATCAGCGGCATCGCTACGCTGGCCGTCGGTGCCGCAGCAGGAGAGGCAGCCACGAACCTCGCAGCGTCACTCCTCGCACGACTCGCAGCGACAACCGCAGCCACCATCGCCACAGAAGGCTCCGCAGCAGCAGGCGCAACGGCCACCGGCGGCGCAGCGGGAACCGTGGGTGGCCCAGCCGGAACCATCATCGGCGTCGGCGTCGGCATCGTCGCAGCAGTAATCATGGACTGGTGGATGACAGACTCCTTCAAAACAAAACTCCACGAGCAATGCGGCAGCTTCCTGACAAAACTCGAGGGCGAACTCGCCGCCAGTCTGCGCAAACCGCTCGAAGACGCAGCCACTACGAACCACGCTGCATTTCGCACTGCACTCCAGCACTCACTGCCATGAAACTCTTCGTCCTCATCGCCTGCCTCGCCACTACCGCGCTCGCCCAGGTCGGCAGCGTCGCCACGGAACTCACCGAAGCTGTGCTGAAAAAGATGGCACAATCCTCCGCCAAAGAACTCGCCGAAATCGGCGGCGACGCCACCGTGCGCGCCGTCCTCAGTAAAGCCGCCGCGGAAGGCGGTGAAGTCGCAGCCCGCGAAGCCGCCACGCTCTGCGAGCGCTTCGGCCCCGCCGCAATCCAAGCCATGAAAGCATCGCCAGCCCGCATGGCGCAAAGCCTCAGCAGAATGCCCGACGACCTCGCCGCCGCCGCCGTCCGTGCCGCCAGTCGCGAGCCGGAACTGATCGGGAAACTCGTCGCCACACTCGGCGACGACGCACTTCTCATCGCCGCAAAACATCCCGGTGTCGGAACGAGCATCGCCGAGAAACTCGGCGCAGAAGGCGTCGCCCTCGCCAAGCAACTCCCCACAGCCGACGCCATCCGTCTCGCCCGCGCCGCCGACGACATCGCCACCGTTGCAAGGGCGGAGCGTCCCGCCGTATTCGCAAAGCTCCAGCGGACCGGGGGCAAAGGGCTCGACTTCCTCGAGCGCCACCCGCGCATCCTCCTCACGTCCGCCGGAGTGGCCGTATTCCTCGCGGTGAAGGACGACATTCTCGGCACCAAAGACGCCCCCGGTCTCATCGAGCGCACGCTCGAAAAGTTTCGCAACCCACTGAGCATCTTCCTCGTCACCATCGCCGCGCTCATCTTCGCCCGCGTGGGTTTCATCATCACCCGCATCATCCGTTACCGACGCTCAAAGAAGTAAGCAATTTGTCGTCCCCGACATATTCACAGAAATGCTTTGCGGTAATATGGCGAAATACGGTTCGCTCTGCCGACTGTGGGTGCCAATTATGCAAAGGTATTGCTCGATGATTCCGGAGGCCGAGCGTTCGACTACGGGGTGCCGGAAGGGCTCGCTGCGGTCGTAGGCTCGCGCGTCCGCGTGCCGGTGCGAATGCGCACGCTACTCGGCACCATCATTGCACTTTCCGAGACGACGGAGGCTGATGGCGTGCGGATGATCTCGGAGCTGGTCGGCGATGAGCCTGCGCTGAGTCCGGGCCTGGTCGCGCTGGCGCAATGGATGGCGGACTACTACTGCTGCCCGCTCGAAGCGGCGATGAAGACGGTGCTGCCAAACGTAATCCGCAAAGCGGAAGTGGGGCATAAAGTGCGGCTCTTTGCGCGACTGGCTCGCGAAGTCTCCGATGAAGAACTGGCGGAGTTGGAGAAGAAAGCGCCGAAGCAATCGGACGTCATCAGCGTTCTCCGTGAAGCCGGAAAGGCCATCGCCGTCGCCGAACTTTGCGAGCAGTGCGGCGTCGCGCACCAAACCGTGCAGACGATGGCGAAGAAAGGCTGGCTGGTCGTGGAGCCCGAGACGGTGGAGCGCGATCCTTTTGGAAAAGAGCAGTTTGTTTCGAGTGGGAAGCTGGAGCTGAATGAGGAGCAGCGCACCGTCTTTGCGAGGGTCGCGGCGGCGATCGATGGATCTGTAGATGCAAAGAAGCCCTTCCTCCTCCACGGAGTCACCGGCAGCGGGAAGACGGAGATCTACCTGCAAGGAATCGACCGCGCGCTGGAGCTTGGGATGGGCGCGATTTTACTCGTGCCGGAGATCTCCCTCACACCGCAGACGGTCGAACGATTCAAGAGCCGCTTCGCAGCGACGAATCACGAGGTCGCCGTGCTGCACTCGCATCTCAGCGAAGGCGAGCGGCACGACGAGTGGCACCGCATCCGCAGCGGCAAGGCGCGTATCGTCATCGGAGCAAGATCGGCCATTTTCGCGCCGGTGGAAAAGCTCGGAATCATCATCGTGGATGAAGAGCACGAAAATACTTACAAGCAGGAGGAAATGCCTCGCTACCACGGACGCGACCTCGCCGTGTTGCGCGGGCATTTGGAAAAGTGCGTCGTCGTCCTCGGCAGCGCCACGCCTTCGCTGGAGAGCGCCTACAACGCGCACACCGGTAAGTATGAGTTGCTGCAACTCACGATGCGCGTGGACGATCAAAAGATGCCGTTTATCCGCATCGTCGATATGCGGCTGGAGGCGAAAAAGTCCTCGCCCATTATCAGCGACCCGCTCGCCAAGGCCATCACCTCGCGGCTGGAGAAAAAGGAGCAGGTCATCCTGTTTCTCAATCGCCGCGGCTTTTCTACGACACTGCTCTGCAACAAATGCGGCTACGTCGCCGAGTGCCCGAACTGCTCCGTCTCGCTCACATTTCATCGCGCGCAAAATCGAATCGTCTGTCACATGTGCGGACATCTCGCGGTCGCGCCGACGAAGTGCCCGGACTGCAAGGACCCCGGCATCAAATACAGCGGCACTGGCACCGAAAAGGTCGAGGACACCGTGCAGAAATTCTTCCCGACCGCCGTCGTGAAGCGCATGGACGCCGACGTGATGCAAAAGAAAGAAAGCTACCGCGAAGCGCTCGGAGCCTTCCGTGCCGGGAAGATCGACATCCTCGTCGGCACGCAGATGATTGCCAAAGGACTGCACTTCCCAAACGTCACACTCGTCGGAATCATCAACGCCGACATGGGGCTGCACCTCCCCGATTTCCGCGCCAGCGAGCGCACATTCCAGCTCCTCACGCAGGTCGCGGGACGCGCCGGACGCGGGGATGTCTCGGGCGAAGTCGTCGTGCAGAGCTACACGCCATTTCACCCCGCCATCCAATTCGCGCGGCACCACGATTTCACGGGATTTTACGAGCAGGAGATCGAGTGGCGGGAAAAGATGGTGCAGCCGCCGTTCACGCATTTCGTGCTCATCACCGTCCGCTCGCCGCACGAGGAGCGGGCGAAACTCAGCATCGAAACCCTGCATCGCCGACTCAAGGAAGTGCTGCCGCCGGGCGTCACACTTGGCGAGCCCTCCCCTGCCCCGCTGGAGAAATCGCACGGCAACTTCCGCTTCCACCTCTCCCTCCGCTCCCGCGCCGTGCTGAAACTCAGCCGCGCCATCCGCTCCGTGCTGGATAAGAATCCGCTTCCCGAAGACGTCTTCGCCGTCGTGGATGTGGACGCTCACCAGCTCATGTGAGGGCTGGACACGCACGCTGCGATTCCCCATCTTCCGCGCCCTTTTTCCATGAAGCACGACACCGCATTTATCCGCTCCATCGCCGCCAAAGTCGGCACACCGTTCTGGCTCTACGACGCTGGCGTCATCCGGCAACGCATCGCCGACATCCAGTTCATGTCCAGCGCGCCAAATGTGCAGGCGCGCTTCGCCATGAAGGCATGTCCCGCTACGAAAGTGCTGCGCGAAATGGCGGCGGCGGGCATCTGGATTGACGCCGTCTCCGGCAACGAAGCCCTCCGCGCTCTCCGCGCTGGGCACGCGCCGGGGAATACTCCGCCCGTCGTTTGCTTCACTGCCGATGTGTTTCGCGACAATGCGTTGGACGTTGTTTTGAAGAACGGATTGCTCCCCAATATCGGCTCGCCCGGCATGGTGCAGCAGCTCCGGGCGGCGGGCTACACCGGACCCGTGAGCCTGCGGGTGAACCCCGGCTTTGGCCACGGGCATGTGAACACTTGCGACACCGGCGGGCCTTCCTCGAAGCACGGTATTTGGCACCAGCGCATCATCACCGCGCGCGATGCCGCCGTGAGTGCGGGGATGCGCGTCGTCATGCTCCACTCGCACATCGGCAGCGGACCGAAGCACCAGGAACTCCACGACAATCTCGACCGTCTCGCCACGGAGTTCGCAGAGATGGTTCCTCTTTTCCCCGATGTGGAAGCCGTCAGTCTAGGCGGCGGTATCCCGCACAACTACCGCGACCCAGCGGCGCAAATCGCCATCGAGCCGTTGCGCGATCTTTTTACCCGATGCCAGCAGCGCATCAGCGCGGCGGCGAAACGGACCATCCGCCTCGAAATCGAGCCAGGCCGTTACTACGTCGCGCCGGGCTGCACGCTCATCACGCAGGTCCACGACATCAAAGAGACGAGCACGAACGAAAAAGGCGCGGGAGCCACGTTCGCGATGGTGGATGCGGGCTTCGTGGACCTCGTCCGTCCGGCGATGTATGGCAGCTACCACCGCATCGAAATCCTCGACTCCACCGCCGAGCCCGAGCCCATTGTCCTCGCCGGGCCGCTGTGTGAAAGCGGCGACGTCTTCACCCGTGGTGGTGCCGATGAGGAACTCCAGCCGCGCATGTTGCCTCGCCCGAAGGTCGGCGACCTCGTGGCCATCTACGATGCTGGCGCTTACGGCGCAGCGATGAGCAGCAACTACAACTCCATCGGTCGCGCCCCGCAGGTGTGGGTCGAGCCCGACGGAACTTGCGAACTCATCAGCCGCCGCGAGACGCTCGACGACCTCCTAAAAGCCGAGACGAGCGAGCGGTTGTAAAGGTCGCTAGTTTTTAAGCCCGCCGTGTGCTTACTTTAACCTCATGAACACCCACTTCACTCGTCGGACATTTCTCAAGGGCATCGGGGCCGTCGTCGCACTGCCAATGCTGGAGTCCCTCGCTGCCAACGCACCTGCGCCTATCCGCATGGCGCATCTTTATATGGCGAATGGCGTGCATCCCGACCAATGGACGCCCACCGGCAAAGGCCGCGACTTCCAGCTCTCGCCCACACTCGCGCCCCTCGCCGGGGTGAAGGACGACATCCTCGTCCTCAGCGAGCTATGGAACGCCGCAAGCAACACCGGCGACGGCCATTATGTCAAAACGAGCGGCTACCTCACCAGCACCACCATCACTCGCACGACGGGCGAAGCCCTCAACAGCAACGGCGTCTCCATGGACCAGCTCGCTGCGCGAAAAGTGGGCATCCTTACCCCGCTCCCATCGCTCGAACTCGGCCTAGAACCACCCGCCACCGGAGTGGATACCAACGTCGGCTACACCCAGCTCTACGGAGCGCACATCGCGTGGAACCAGCCGACCATCCCGCTCTCCAAAGAGATCAGCCCCAGGCAAGCGTTCGACCGCATGTTCCGCCCCAAAGCCACCACCTCGCGCGAAGCCGCCGACCTCGCTGCGGGCCGCGACCGCAGCGTTCTCGACCTCGTCTCCGCAGACGCCAAGCGCCTCCAGCAAAAGCTCGGCAATGCTGACCGCGCCAAGCTCGACGAATACCTCGACAGCGTCCGCGCCGTAGAGCGCCGCATCGAGTGGGACGCCAAGCGCCAGCGCGAAACCGTCCTCGGCGACTCCACCGCCCGCGCCGCCATCGAGGCACTCGGACGCCGCGTGGACGCTTACAGCGATCCCGCCCGCGTCAGCGAACGCCAGGGCGACCACACCGAGCACGCTCGCCTCATGCTCGACCTCATGGCCCACGCCTTTTGGACCGACACCACGCGCATCTCGACGTTCATGTTTGGCAACGCCGTCAGCGGGCGCAGCTTCGCATTTCTCGGCGCAGGATTCGGCGGGCACCACGAGACTTCGCACCACGAGAACAAAGCCGACAAGCTCGCGATGTATCAACGCATCAACCGATGGCACGTCGAGCAATACGCCTACCTCATCGAAAAGCTCCGCAGCATCCGCGAAGGCCAAGGAAGCCTGCTCGACAACTGCATGATCACCCTCGGAGCGGGGATGCGCGACGGCAACGCCCACAGCCCGAAAAACCTCCCCATCATCCTCGCAGGCCGCGCCGGCGGCACCATCGCCACAGGCCGCCACATCGCCTACGCCCCGAAGACGCCCCTATCGAATCTCTGGCGCGGAATGCTCCGCCGCGTCGGCACTCCTGTGAACGAATTCGCCGACAGCACCGGCGAACTCGCGGGCCTCGACGACGCGAACTACAAGGGCGCGTAGGCCCCGCAGCTAGTTCAGGATCGCGGTGCCGGTGCTATCGCAGACCCGGAGTTGAAACTCCCACTCCACCGTCCATTGCTCCGTCTGCTCGTTCTGACATGCTTTCACGAGAATGGTGTTCGCGCCCTTCTTCAGACGCGCCTTCATCGTGTATTGGTCCATCTTTTGCCCACGATGATACTCGTCGCGGCTGAAGAGTAGCTCGCCGTTCAACCACACTTTCCACGCATTCTTGCAGCCCAGTCGCAATTCCGCTTCGCGCTCGGTCGTAGAGTTGAAAGTCGTCACGGCATACGCGGTGACTTCCTTTTTCGCCCCCAGTGGCTTGTTGATGTCGAGCTTCCCGTAATCGTCCGCGCTCTCAACCAGTTGCCACTTCACCGGGCCGCTTTTGCCGTCGTAGGTGGCGTCGAGCTTCACTTCCTTCTCCGGCGGGAAAACGGCGTCGAAGCCTTTGCGCTCGGTGTTGTCAAAAGGGCCGATCACATTCCATTTCATGAGGAATCCGAAGTGGCGCGGCAGGTCCACTTTCACCCCGAGCTTCTCCAGCGCGGCGGCGATGACTTTCGTCTGATCTTCATCGCGCACGGCCTCCAGCGCCTTTGTGTAAAGCGCCTTCGCGTCCCCGCTCTTCGCCGCGTCTATGATTCGCTGGACCGCCCCGCGCCGCAACGCTTGCACCGGGTCGCTAATCAGCGAGGGCTCCACTGTGTCCGCAGCCGCCGCATCGGCCTGCCGCAGGAGGTCAAACGCCAGCACGCGCGCCGCCGCCGGATGCGTCGTGTCTTTTAGAAAAGCGAGCGCCGGAGCCACCGCATCCGCCTTTTGCGCAGCACCGGAAACAATCGCATCCCCCGCCAGCCGCAGCCAATTATCGGCCACGGGATTTCCCTTTCCCGCCGCAGCGAGCAGCGCAGGAATGGCCGAAGTCCCCGCCTTTACCACCTCGCGCCACGCGGCGCTGGCGGCATCGTTCCCCTTCCCTTCGCGGGCGACGGAAGCGAGCGCTTTCACGGATTCATCGAGCCCGGCGTAGAGTGGGACGACGGCGGCGAACATGGCGGCAAAGGCGAGTTTCATGCCGCGCTGCATACGCATCCGCAGTCGCCGCGTCACGCTAGGAATTGGGATCGCCGGAAGGCCGCCGATTGATTGTAACCCACATTTCGTTCGCCACCGAAAGGCTCGCGGTGTTCAGTTCCCCCGCCATGAAATTGCACACACTCATCATCGCCGCCCTTCTCTTCACACCGCTCGCTTTCGCCGAGGATAAGAAACCCGAGGAACCCGCAAAGCCCGCCGAGCCTGCTGCCGAGAAGGTCTTCGCGCCCACAGCGCTGGAGGAACTCAAGCCGATGAAAGGCAAGAATGTCATCATCGAAGGCCCCATCGTCGTCCAAGGCGAAAACAAATCGGGCTCTATTCGCTATCTGAACTTCACCGCAAAATTCCGCGAGTCCGTGTCGCTCACCTTTTTCACCAGCGGGACCGACAATAAGTTCACCAAGGAAAAGCTCGCCGAGTATGTCGGCAAAAAAGTCCGCGTGACCGGCGAACTGGGCGAGTTCAACGGATCGCTGCAAATCAAAGTCACCTCGCTCGACCAACTCAAAATCGTCGAATGAACCGGGCGCTCCTTTTCGCAGCCTGCACCCTCACCGCCCACGCTTGGGACGGCGCAGGACACATGCTCGTCGGGCAAATCGCTTGGGAGTTTATGACGCCTGCCGCTCGTGCCAAAGCGGCGGAACTGGTCGCGAAGATTGACGGCAAGTTTAATGGCGGGCAGCCGTATCACTTCGTCACCGTCGGCTGCTGGATGGACGACCTCCGCTCGCTGCCCAAGAAAGATTACCCGTGGAGCAAATGGCACTACGTGGATGCCGAAAAGACGGCAGACGGCACCGCATTCAAACTCCCCGAACCGCCGCACGTCGTCTCCGCGATAGATGGCGCGCTGGCCGTCCTCAAAGACTCCGCCGCAACGACGGAAAAGCGCGCCGAGGCTCTCGGGCAGTTGATTCACTGGGTCGGCGATGTCCACCAGCCGCTGCACGCGACGACCTGGAACAACGACCGTGGCGGCAACTCGTATCTCATCTACGGCGTCCCCTTCAGCGACCTCTTCATCAACCAGACATCGAACCTCCATTCGTATTGGGACAAGGCGTTCCGCTTCGACGCCGCCGAGGGCAAAATCATCGAAGCATGGAAATCCCCCGCTCGCCCGAGCGCTCCCGGTGAAGACCCCATCGCCGAGCACGCGAAAGCACTCATCGCCACCCGCTCCGTCGCCGAGCTGGACGAACTCAAGCTCCCGCAAAACGCCGAGGCTTGGGCGCGAGAAAGCCACATCATCGGCTGCACCAAAGCCTATCCGCCGGGCGATCACCCCACCGACACCGAAGTGCGCAAGCTCGACCCCGAGTGGGTCAAGTCCAACCGCAAACTCGCCGAGCGCCGCATCGTCATCGCCGGCCACCGCCTCGCCACGATGCTGAACGACGCGCTGCAATAACTACCCAGCCTGCGCGTGGCGGAAGGTTGCGCCGTTCAACCTGCGAGTGCCGGAGCCTCCGAAGCGGACATCGAGGCGTGGGTCGCCGCTTGCTTTGCCTTCGATGCGGATGCGGTGCAGCCCTTTCGCCAGCGGTGCGGGGACGTACCACCATGCGCCGCCGCGCGGCCAGTCGAGCGGCTGGCCGTCTATGGTGATGCGGAGTTTCTCCGGGCCGAGCAGTTGAAATTGGAACGTATCATCGCTCGCCACGTCCACCCACGCCTCCACGGCAAACTCGCCATCGCGCGGCACTCCAGCTTTTACCAGCCAATCGCCGCCGCTCTCCTGCGCGACTACGGCGGGCGCGCCTGCGGGGACAATGCGAAAGCCGGGCTGGAGGACTTGCCCCGCTGCCAGCGCGCTGGCGGGGATGAGCTTCGGCGGGGTGATGTTGAGGGCGACGGGCGCGGCCCACGTTTCCTTTTTGTCGGGATACATCGCGACGGCGAGGATGCGCACATTCCCCTGCCCCAGCGTGCGCGGGTCCACGGTGAGTTTCCCGTCTGCGCCTTGCACTTGCCCGAGCGCTCGCAGGTTGTGGAAAAATGCGATGCCGCTCGCTCCGGGTGCGCTGGCCTTGAGTTCGAGCGGCTTGTCCCACGGCCAATCGCCGGACGGAGCGCTGACTTGGATCGCGGCTTCGCGGTTCTTGATGAGGACGGGCACGACGACACTGCCGCGCGAGCCCAGCGCATCGCCAGCCGTGGCGATGACGGCAAGCTCGTGCGCGCCGTCGGGAGCCAGCGTGGTGTCGAAGGTGAGCGGCTCGCCGGGCTTTGCGATGGCGACGCGGCGTCCGTCTAATTGGAGTTCAGTGAGCGCGGGAGAAAGACCATCGGGCGACTGCACGGCGGGCGTGAGCTTCAGCGTGCCCTTCAGCACTTTGCCAGCGGGGAGGTCTGCGAGGGTCGGGAGGATACGCTTTTTCCACGGCGCACAGAGCCCGTCTCCCAAGACAATGAGCTGATACGGCGCGGCGACCGACTGGTAAAATGCCTCCGCCAACGTGCAGCCTTGTGCGTAGTGCCAATGGATGAATGGCGTGGGGAACTTCGCCTGGATCGCGTAGGGCTCCGTCACCGCGCCGCTCGATCCCGCTGCGCCTGCGCGCAAGAATGCCGTGAGCGGCGTCTGCCCCGCGCCTTCCTCCAGCGCCCCGCCGAAACTCGTGAGGTGCTCGCAAATCGCGCCGGGCAGGATGGTGCTCCCGCTTTTCGCCCAATCAAAATCCGCGATGCCCACGACCGCGCCAGCGACGTCGCTTTTGCCGATGGGCAACACGCCGCGCTCCACCGATGTAGCGATGCCGAGCGACTTGAGCTTCTCAGCAGCGCGTGCGATTCCCCACTCGCGCGTCGTCGAGCGCACGTCGCCGTTCTCCATAAAATAGACCGTTCCCTTTGGGTGCGAGCCGTCCGCCGAGATGCTGCGGCGTAGATTTGTGATGGACTCCGCCACGCTGAGCCCGCGCCCGCTCGTCTGCGCGAGGACGACGGGGAGCAAGTAGCGCAGCCCTTTCTCCGGCACCGTCGGTTGCCCAGTGGGGAGCCAACCAACGCTGGAGCGAAAACCGCTTGTCGGCCAAAGGTCGAACTTCACGTCCTTCACTCGGACCTCGAGTAGCTTGAAATCTGGGCGCTCGTGAAGAGAACGCAGATCCGTGTCGCGCCGAGCGTGCGCCATATCCCACCAGCCGTTATCCATAGCCTCGCGGAGGTGCTCCATCGCCGCATCGGGCTCGCCGGAAAGAGCCCGGAGACAGGCGAGATTGTAAAGCAGCTCGGTGTGCGTGGGATGCTTCGCCTTCAGTTCCACGAGCACGGCCCCTGCGGCGCGCAGGGCGGCGAGTTCCTTTGCCACCGCGTCGGGCTCTCGCTTTTCCACGAACGGGACACGGCCCGCCTTCTTCGCATCCGCCTCCTCCTTTTCCCGCGAGAGCCGCTCCTGCTCGCGCCGCGCGGCAAACTCTTGGAGCGTCCGAATCGCAGGCTGGTAACGCTGCATCTCATCGTCCGGCCAACGCGACTCATTCGTGGTCTGCGCGATTTGGCGGAAGTAGAAGTTCGCGTTCATCCCGAGATAGCCGGGATTTTTTGACAGCGCGAACTGGTAGAAAAACGTGAGCCCCGTCAGCGATGCAGGCTGCGTGATCACCTTGGGGAACTGCTTGCCCGCCATGTCCTCGGTGACGTCCACCGCCGTGGGAAAATCGGAGCTATAGAGCACGTAGTCCACCTGCCTCGCGATGCCGCGCTGCTCCGCCGTGCGCACCAGGGGCTGGAGAATCTTCTGCCGAAAATCCTCCACCCCAATGCGCTCAAACGATGGGATGTCCTTCAAATAGACCACGTTGGACTGCGGGATGCCGCGCGCCTCGACATACGCATTTGCCACGGCCATCGAGGCCCAACTATCCGCATTCACCACCACAAGTGCGTTCTCGGGTCCGCCCGCTATTGCAGCAGTGCTCACGGCGCAAGCGCAGGCGATTCGGAGCATGGAGGCGAGTGTGATTCGGGCTTTGGACATCTGCCCCCTTTGCTCGCTGCTACGGCTAGGAAATGAAAGCCCGGACTTCACTTCAACCTCACACGACGCGAACGACACGTCACTTTGCCCCCTCGGGGAGACGCGGGAGATACTTCTGAATGAAATACTCGACCGCCGGGACGCCGTCGGGATGCTCGTTTAAACGATGGGCGTGTACAAGTTCGGAGGGCAACACACGCCAGCCTCGGATGACCGGTTTCGTATCCGGCTTCACCTGATCCCGCACCGTCGCGGAAAATGCGGACGGCATCCCCGAGTGGCTGGCGTGGAAGAACATCGAGATGTAGCCCTCCACATAGTCCGCCGTCGCCTCATCACTCGTGTAACGAAACGTGAGAACCTGCGGCCAATCGTCCTCCATCAGCACAGCCCGAAAGGAATCAACGAGAATCCCGCGCGTGTTGAAGTTTCGGCCCGAAAGCTGAAGCGCACCATCTCTCCATTGCATGATCAGCAGGCCGACCTCGATTCGCCCGTCGCGATGCCGGACGATATCGACCCAGTAATCACACGCCTCCCGTTGCAAAATCCGGTAGCGCGAAATCGCCGCCGTCGTAATCTTCGCGACGAGAAATCCGGTGATGCAAATGCCGGTGATCGCGTGAATCGAAGAGACCAATCGCGACCAACCAACGGGCCGGATGTCGCCGTAACCCACGGTCGCCTGCGTCACGAGTGAGAAGTAAAAGTAGTCGTACCACGCCAGCGGTTCGTCCGGCGGGCCGACGAGCCCGTGTTGCGGCGCGACGTGATCGATCCCGGCGTAGATTCCGCCAAAGACCCCAACAACCGCAAACGTCCCGGCAAGGATAAGACTGAAGGGAACGCGGTCGAGCAGCAGTGGTGATGTGACGGATGGCACGCCCACACGCTGCCGAAGTCCTTTTGCAGAATGAAGAAAAATCGCCCTGTCGCGAGCTTCGGTCGCTACGCCTCGTTCTTGGCGAGCGCCTGATTTTCTAAAAACGCACCGCTCATCAGCGCCGCCGCTTCGTTTTTGAAAAGGCGACGGCTCGCCAGCCACATGGCGAAAAGCGCCATCAGCACACTGCCGATGATCCCCGCCGCCAGCGTCCCGCCTTTTACCACGAACAGGAACTCCGTGCCGCCCGTCGCGCCGCTCCACACGCCGCCGAGCGCGTGCAGCACGGCCTTGGTGTAAAGCGCCGCACCGCCCACGCCGAGCAGTGCGCCGATGACTGCGAGCAGTGCGCCTTCTTTGAGGAAGAGCCGCCGCACTTGCTTGCGCGTCCAGCCGACGGCGAGCAGCAGGCCAGCTTCGGCGGCGCGTTGCTCGATGGTGAAGGTGAAGAGCAGCCCCGTGAGCACGGCGGCGGCGGCAATGAGGAAGAACGAAAACGACGCGAAGAGCTGGCCGAAATCCACCGGCGCATCCGTCGCGGCGAGGGCTTGCTCGCGGAGATTCACGACGCGGAAGCCGAGCGCCTTTGGGTCTATAAATGCGGCGATGCGCTGGACCTGCTCGCGCTTCGTGCCTGCGGGGTAGCGGATGCTGGTGAGGTTCCCCCAGCGGTTGCCCCACATCTCCTGACCGACTTTGAGGTTGATGAACGCCTTGGGCGTGCCGCGATGTTGCTCCCAATACTCCTCGTCCTTTTTGCGGATGCGCTTGGAGTCGAAGGGGAAGCCGGGCTTCCATTTGCTGAAGCTGTCTTTGTCCGGGACGTTGGGGAAATCGGGCATCCACGAGCTGTCGAGTTGCGGCTCTTCCATCTCGATGATGGGCGCGAGGATGGTGAAAGTGCGCGTCTTTTCCAACAGCTCACGGCGCTCGCCCATGACGTTGTAGCGCAGAGTGAGCGTGTCGCCGGGCTTGACTTCAAGGTCATCGGCGAGCCAGCGGGTGATTTGGATTTCATCATCGGCAAGCTCGGCCTGCACAAAGCCGGAGGCGGGGGCATCAATCGCAGTGACCATCGAATACGGAGTGGCGCGGATAGGAGCGGCGACACTCTTGTCGCCGACAGTGTGGCTATCCGAAGGCGTCTTGGAATCAGGACCGGCTTTGGGGTTCTTTGAAATTTGCGTATCGCTCGCGTTTGTCGCGCTGTCGGCGACAGGAGTGTCGCCGCTCCGATGCTCGCTCGTCGTCGGCGAGCTTTTCTCGATGGCGGTGACGAAGTAGGTGAGGGAGTCGAGGCCGGGGGAAGGCGGAGGCGGGACTTTGAAAACATTTGTCCACTTCCAACCGTTTGGCTTGCTCGAATCCTCAACACGGTGATGAAAATCGAGACCTGCTTCGCTTGCTCGATATCCCTCATTCTTCCGAGCCGCACCGACCACCCCCGCGTCGATAAAAACTCGCGGACTCCGTATTTCAAATCCCTTGCTGCCGCTCAATTCCCCAATCGATACGTCAGAAGAGAACTGCCCGTATATCCCAGCGATGCCCGCAGTATAAGCCTCCCGAGAAGGATAAGTGTCCACCATCACCACATTCACCTTCTCCCCCAGCCCCGCCTTCCCCTGCAACTCCGCCAGCGGCACAAACACCGTATTCGGCGGCACTTGGCTGGCGGTGAGGGCGAAGCGCCCGAAGTCTTCGTCGCCCACGATGCGCCCGACCCGCGCCTTCACGGTGACGAGCGCCGCTTCCTCGCCCGAGAGCGGCGCGTCTTTGGAAAAGGCACCGGGCTTTTCCACGTAGAGCGAAAGCTCGTCGCCCACTTTTGCGGAGAGCTGGGCGGCGAGGCGTGCGTTGAGGGAGACATGGACATCATGGACTGCTTGGACTTCATGGACGGGCTTGCCCGACTCCATAGCGTCCATCTTGTCCATGCCGTCCATCGAGCGCGGCGACAGCTTCCAAAAATCGTCATCCACTCCGACCACCTGCACCTTGTTCGCCCGCGCCTTGCCATCCGCGCGACTCGCAGAGCCTTGCATGAGCAGCACGCCCGCCGCGTTTTCTCCGGGGAAAAACATCCGCGCCACGACCGCCGGTCGCTTCGCCTTATCCGCCGGCCACGGCACGAAGCGCTCGCCACACAGCAGCGCCTCCCCGATTCTCCCCACGCGCGCCTCCGCCTGCGCCCGCAGCGTCCCCTTCACCGAATCGCCCACCATGAGCGCCCCCGTGAGCACGAGCGCCGCCAGGGCGACGCCGAGGACGACGCCGAGATGCGTGCGCCAGTTGTGGCGGATGCTTTGCGTGAGCAGGCGGCGGGCTGTCACAAGCCAGTCCGCGCGTAAATCGCGTCGAGCGATACGGTGAACTCCAGCTCGGGAATCGAGAGCGTGGCGCCGCCGGTGAGGATGGTGCGCGTCCAATCGGTAGCGGTGCGGCGATAGACGGTCACTTCGCGTTTATCCTGCGCGGCGAGGATGTAGGTGTGAAAGCTGGGAATGAGGCGGTAGGCGAAAAATTTCTCCCGGCGGTCTTTTTCCTCCGTGGCCTCGGAGAGCACTTCGATAATCACGGAGGGCGTGTCGCAGTGGTGCTTGTGCTGCCCGGCTGGGTCGCAATTCACAAAGACATCGGGGTAGTAAAACCAATCCTCATCGGCAGTGTGGATGTGGACTTTCATATCGGCCATGAACGGCTCGCAGGGCTTACCTTGCAGTTGGACATTTAGCGCCGACGCGAAAGCCATCGCGATTTGATTGTGCGGCGTGCTCGCGCCAGCCATCGCCTCCACTCTGCCCGCGTAGTATTCATGGCGGACATCGCTGAGGAGTTCCCCTGCGATGTATTCTCCTGGCGAGATTAAGACTTCTCGGACGGCGACAGTGCTCATTGGCAAATAGTGGCTGAGTTCAAATGTAGCGTCAAACCAACTTCCCCGCCCGCAGTTCCAACACACGCCCCATCTTCCCCGCAAGCTCCGGCGCGTGCGTGACCATGATGACGGCGACTTCTAGCTCTGCCAGCAGGTCAGTAAAACGGGCGGCGTTCTCGCGGTCGAGTGCGCCGGTGGGCTCGTCGGCGAGGAGGAGTTTTGGCGAGGTGATCAATGCACGGGCGACGGCGGCGCGCTGGCGTTCGCCGCCGGAGAGTTGACCGGGGCGATGTGTGAGCCGATGCGTGAGCCCCACTGCCTCCAGCAAATGTGCGGCGCGGTCGCGGAAGGCGGCGCGCTCGGCTTTCGACGCCTTGCGAGCGAGCGTAGGGACGAGCACATTTTCCATCACCGAGCAGTGCGGGAGCAAGTGGTGTAGCTGAAAGATGAAGCCGACTTCCGCGTTGCGAAACTCGGCGAGTTCATCGGGCGAGAGCGTCGCGAGATTCTTGCCCGCAACGATAACTTCGCCGCTCTCCGGCTGGTCGAGCGCGCCGATGAGATTGAGCAGCGTGCTCTTCCCCGAGCCACTGGGCCCGACGATGGCGACCGTCTCGCCCTCCGCGATCGAGAAGTCGCACGCCGCCAGCACGGGCACGGCGGCGTAGGATTTGGTTACGTTGCGAAGTTCAGCGAGCATGGCGGAATGACGAATGACGAATGACGAATGACGAATCCAGCGTGCATTTCGTCATTCTCACGCCAGCTCCTCAGCCGGATACCCCCATATTTCACTCAACGTCGGGTGGTAATGCGGCACGCTGGCGAGCTGCGCCGCCGTCGCGCGGAAGTGCATGGCGACGGCAATCTCGTGAATCAGCTCCGTGGCGTGTGGGCCTACGACTGCGCCGCCGAGAATCTCGCCACTCTCCGCTGCTGCGATGAGTTTCACGAAGCCATCCGTCTCGCCCATGCACATCGATTTTCCGTGGTCGTTGAACGGATACTTCGCGCTGCGAAAGGGGATGCCGCTTGCGGTGAGTTCGCGCTCGGAGGCTCCGACGACGGCGACTTCCGGCTCGGAAAAAATGCCGTATAGCCGCAAGCGATAATCCGTTTCTTCCATGTCCCCGCTGCCCGCGATGAAGCGCCCGGCGTTGCGCGCGGCGATCTCGCCTTGCTGGATGGCGATGTGGACGATCTCATACGGCCCGGCCACATCGCCTGCTGCGAAAATGTGCGGCTGGTTCGTCTGCTGCGTTGCGCGCACTTTGGGACGCCCGATTTCGGAGATGCCAGCGGCTGCCAAGTCCAGCCCGGCGATATTCGGCTCGCGTCCGAGCGTGTGTAGAATCTGATCGGCTTCCACGGATAGCGTCCCGGAGGAGTGCTCGAAGGTGATGCGCTTGCCGCCAGTCGTGCGCTCGGCGGTGAGGAGCTTTGTGCCGGTGAAGAGCTTCACTCCGCGCCGCCGTAGCCCGTCGGCGAGCGCATCGGCGATGTCTTCGTCGGTGCCCTTCAGCAGATGTTCGCTGCGTTGAATGATCGTCACTTCACGCCCGAGCCCGGCGTAATACGTGCCAAACTCCACCGCCGTCGCCCCTCCGCCGAGGATGATGACACGCTCGGGAATCTCTTCACTATCGAGCACATCGTCCGTCGTCCAAAAGCCCACGTCATTCAGCGAAGGAATCGGCACACCGCTGACTCGCGAGCCTGTGGCGATGAGGAAAGTGCGCGCGGTGATGCGCTGCTCGCTTTCCCCCACGACGACCGTATTCGCATCCACAAACCGCGCGTTTCCACGGACGAGGTCGAAGCGCCCATCTTGCAACTGCCCCGCGCGATATTCCGCGAAGCCCGCGATCAGTTGCCGCTTGCGAGCGATGATCGCAGCGCCGTCGAACGCCAGCCCCGTCGCACTCAGCCCGAACTGCCCCGCGTGCCGCATCGCCGCGAAGCGCGTGGAAGAAGCGAGCAACGTCTTGCTCGGCATACAGCCGCGCAAAATGCACAGCCCGCCGAGTTCGCGAGCGCCATCTACGACGCACGTTTTTAGTCCTGCTGCTGCTGCCGTCCGCGCCGCCGCGTAGCCTGCGCTGCCGCCGCCGATGATGAGAAAATCGTAGTTCATGGTGTTTTTGATAGTTGCACTTCGTAGAGCTGGAGGAACTGAGGGACGTAAAACTCCATCGGCGGCGGCAGCGGCTCATCGCTCTTCTTTTGCGCCATCGTGAATACGAGCCCGCGTTCATTCGGCGTGATAAATCGCAGCCACGGCGGCGTCTTGCGCGGACGCTCGGCGAGGCGATAGGCCAGCGGCTCCAGCGGAGCTTCCGTGCCGAGGATGTTGGCGGAATTGATCACAGCGGGGTACTTCCGCGCATCCCTCTCCACGGCGAGATCGTGGATGACGACATAGCGCACGCCACGCTCGCGGAGGATGGCTTGTTCCTCCGCGTCGGACTCCGAAAGAAAAAAGCGCGCGCTATCCACGATGCCGGGGAAGCTCTGGTGGCTCGTGCCCGCGATTCCCGGCTGGCGGGACCAATAGGCGAGCTGCGGCGAGTGCCACCACACCGCGAGAAACGGACGCTTTTCCGGCGCGCGCATGAGCAGCGCGATGCGGCGAAGCTCATCCTGCACGGCGCGGTCGTGCGCCTGCGTTTCGTCCCGCCGCTCCCGCACGTCGAGCGGTGGGTGCAGCCGTTCTTTCCACTCCAGCGCCATGGGAAAAAGCGCCGCCAACCCAGCGACCCATCCGAGCCAGCGAAGCCGCAACGACCCGAGCTGCCACGGGATGCTCATCGCCACAGCCAGCGCCGAGAAGTAGCCCCAGCGACGCTGCCAGACCGTCAGCACGATCATCACGACGACCAACCCGAGGATACTCAGCGAGCGACGATCCATCCGGCGCGCCACCCACAGCAGCACAGGCGCAGATGCCCAAAACGCCCCAAACCAAAACCACGGCATCGAACCTCTGAGACTCATCGTTTTCAGCTCCCCAATCGTCCGACTCCACTCCACCAACCGCTCGCGCAACGCCGCATCCGGCAGTGCAAAGCGCCAGCCATCCACCAGCAGCGCCACCAACAGCACCACCCCGAGCGCCACCCAACGCGGGCGCACCGCACGCGCCGTCAGCGCCATTTTTCCAGCGAGGAAATGCCACGCGATCGCCCCGGCGAAAGCGACCGCAGGCTCATACAGCGAAGTCCACAGCGCTAGCCCCCACGCAAGCCCGGCGAGCAGGCTCCACTTCTTCGCACGCCGCGCAGACATCCCGGAATCCGCCAGCGCCAGCTCCGCGCCAATCGCCATCGCCAGCAACAGCAGCAGGAGCGATTGATGGTCCGGCCTGCCGAGCAGCGTCCCGTGAACGAGGATCGGACTCAGCGCAAAAAACAGGACCATTAAAACCCGAAACGGCAGCCGCAGCCGCCCCGCCCACCACCACAGCCAGAGCGCCGTCGCGACTCCCAGCAGCGGCGACACCCACGCACCCGCCAGCTCCATATCGCGGTCCTCGTTCTCTCCCGCGAACGGGCGAAAAGCGTAGCGCATCCCCGCGATGAGCCAATCGAGCGGCGCAGTCGTGTGCGGCGTGGTGCCAGCGGGCCAGTTTTCAAAGTCATGATGCCGGATGACGAGTTGCCCCTCGGTCACCAACTTCACCCGTGTCATCCGCGAGTAGCAGTCGCCTTCCAGAAAGTAGATTTCCCCTCCACGAAAGATGTCCGCGCGATTGTGCGTGCGCGCAGCGACCGTCAGCGCCACGAGCAGCAGCAGCACGAGGCGCGACAGCCAGCACTTCCAACTCGGTAGAGACTTTTCAGATTCGGGCATCGGTCAAAACAAGGACTACACTCTGCCCCGCCCCGGTTCATCAAGCATTCGTCCGATTATTTCGCGCCGAACGATCAAAGCGAACACGCGTCCGCCCTACGCCGTCGGCGTAAAGCCCATCACCACATCAAACTTCGCAGCCAGTTCCCCCGCCTTCGCGCCCGGCATTGGCGCAAACTCGGGCGTGATGGATGCCCGTGCGGCCTCATCCTTGACGCTCTTCCAGATACCGTCCCTTTCGTTCCCCGCGTGCCCTTTGATGTAGCACTGAGTCGTCCACCTCTCGCGGCCCTTCAGCTTCACCGCGAGGTGGATGTGCGGCGTGCGCCCCGTGTATGGGACGGGCTTGATCGTGCGGAACAAATACTCCCCGCTCGCCCCCGTCAGGAAGCGCCCGAAGCCTTGGAAATTCTTGTCCTTTTTCTCCGTCGCTCCACCGCTCCTGCTGTGAAGGTAAACGCCGCTCGCGTCGCACTGCCAAATCTCCACGAGCGCCCCGCGAATCGGCGCTCCATCAGGCCCGAGGATGCGCCCACTCAGATACGTCACCTCGCCGACGGCGGGTGTGATGCCGTCGTTGATGACGAGCAAATCGTTATCCGTATCGAGCGGCAAATGGTCGGGGTAAAACGGCCCTTCCGTCTGCTTCGGCGTGCGCAAGAGTTCCTCGGCAAAGACACCCGGTGCGGTGAGGAACGCGAGGCCCATCGCAGTGCGGCTGAGAAATTCGCGACGGTGAATCCAGGACGGTGAGAGATTGATGTTCATGCGGATGAAACTGACCGGCACCGCGAAAGTTCCGAGCAAAATGTTTCTCGCGAACAATGCCCCCATCCCGCAAAAGGAGCCTCATGTTTTCTGAATCCGAACGCCTCGCGCTTTTTCCCGTCGCCCGCAAACTGCGCTTCTTCTCCCATGCCGCTGTCGCTGCGTTTCCCGCGCCTGTCGCGGATGCGATGAGCGCCCACATCCGGGAGTCCTGCGAAGGGCCACAGGAGTTTTCGCAGACGCTCCGCGACATCAAAGCAATGCGCTCACTCTGCGCTCAGTTCATCGGTGCCGAGGCCGATGAAATCGCCCTGCTCGGCCCCACTTCGCTCGGCCTCTCGCTGTTCGCAAACGGCATCCCGTGGGAGGCGGGCGACGAAATCCTCTGCTACGCGGGCGACTACCCGGCGAACGTCTATCCTTGGCTGGAGCTACGCCGCCGGGGCGTCGTCGTCACCATGCTCCAGCCGCAGAGCCCCGGCGAACTTACCCCGAAACTCGTCGAAGCCGCGCTCACCCCGCGCACCCGCCTCGTCGCCCTCGCGAGCTGCCATTTCTTCACCGGATACCGCATTGACGTGAGCGGCATCGGACGCCTCCTCCACGCACGCGGCGTCCTTTTTTCCGTAGATGCTATCCAGACGCTCGGCGCGTTCCCGATGGACGTGGAGCACGTGGATTTCCTCAGCGCCGACGCGCATAAATGGATGCTCGGCCCGTGCGCCATCGGCATCGTGTATGTAAAAAGAAATCACCACGACTTCTGCCGCCCCACCCTGCTCGGCGCGTGGAATGTCCACTCGCCCAACTTCATCGCCCAGCCCGAGCTACGCTTCGTCCACGGCGCGCAACGCTACGAGCCCGGCGTGCTCAATATCGTCGGCTGCTACGGCATGAACGCCGCCATCGAGCTGTTCATGCGCTTCGGGCAGGACGCCATCGCCGCGCGCATCCTCGCGCTCAAGCACCACCTCGTCGCCGCCCTCCTCACCAAGGGCTACGCCATCACCGGCCCCGCCGAAGGGCCGACTGCCAGCGGCATCACCACCTTCCGTCACCCGACCAAAAGCGCCACCGAGCTATACGGCACTTTAGAAAAAGCGGGCATCTCCTGCTCGCTACGCCACGACCCACAAGGCCGCGACTACCTGCGCTTCAGCCCGCACTTTTACAACACCGAGGCCGAGCTGGACTACGCGCTGGAGCTGCTGTGAAGCCGTTGACACTCCATCACCCATCCGGCACCGTCCGGGAATCATGAGCGCCGTACGCATTAACGAAATCTGGATGAGCCCCGAGGCTTACCTTGAGTGGCAACTCCACCAAGAGCACCGCTACGAATATCTCGCGGGCGAAGTCCACATGATGGGCGGCGCGAGCACCGAGCACAATCGCATCGCGGGAAACATCTTCGCAGACCTCCATGTCCACCTCCGTGGCAAAAAGTGCGAGCCCTTCATGAACGACATGAAGGCCCACATCCACGACGCCGGAGACGACTGGTTTTACTTCCCCGACGTGATGGTGAACTGCGACCCAGCCGGGCAGCACAAGCTCTACTGCGACACGCCGTCCCTCATCGTCGAAGTCCTCTCGCCCAGCACCGAGCAGACCGACCGCCGCGAGAAACGCCTCTCGTACGAACGCCTGCCGAGCCTCCACACCTACATCCTCGTCTCGCAGGAAAAACGCGAACTCACCGTCTTTCAGCGAAAGGATTTCACTTGGGACAAAAGCATCCTCACCGAGCCCCAAGGCGTCCTCGATATTCCGCAACTGGAGTTCGCCATCTCCATGGACGCCATCTACGCGCGGACTGGATTGTAGAACCAATGACTCCGCTACCACTCCGCTCTTGGGCCTTAGAATTTGCGCGCCGCTGGAACGCCGGCACGCACACCATCTTCCTCGTCCACGGCAACATCCACGACATCTTTGCCGTCCCCGGCGGCTACGAACCGCTCAAGGGATTCCTCATGCGCCGCCTTTTGCCGGGGCGGCCTTGGATGCTCTTTTACGACATCGGCGACGGCCTTTCCTTCGGCTCGCCCGACATGCAGAAGCGCTTTTACGAATGGCTCGAAGTCTTCGATACCGTCGAGAGCACCAGCTACCGCATCACCGGCCTGCCGCGCAGTTTCACGCTGCTCGCCCCCCTGCTCCGCCGCTTCTTTTTAGCCACCGGCGATGACGCAAAGATGCCGCGCGGCGTCACCCTCGTCATTGATTTCCCGGAGAAAATCATCCCCGCCGCCGAAGAGTCCGGCGCTTCTGTGGATGAGCGGATTGCGCTCGTCACCTTGCTCAAATGGGCCGCCTCCCCCGAGTTGCGCAGCCGCGATGTCGGCGTGCTGCTCGTGGCGGAAAGCGCCGGTGAATTGCACTCCGACTTCCTGCAAAATCCCCACGTCGCGCAGATGCGCATCGATCTTCCCGACCTCGACGACCGCACCGCCTACCTCGCAAATGATCCCGAGGCACGCGAAAGCGACATCCCCCTCGACCAACTCGCCCAGCGCACCGCCGGCCTCAGCCTCCTCCGCATCCACCACCTCCTCGCCGAGGCCGTGAAAAACGGCAAGCGCGTCACCAACGAACACGTCTCCGCCGCCAAGAAGCGCCTCATCGAAGAATACTGCCAGGGGCTCGTCCGCTTCAAAGACCCCAAGCCCGGCGTCTCCCTCGACCGCGTCGCCACCCACACCGCTGCGAAGGCCAAGCTCCGCGACGTCGCCCGCCTTTTCCGCGAGGGAAAAAGCGACGTCATCGAGCGTGGCATCCTCGTCCCCGGTCGCGTCGGTGTCGGCAAATCCTTCCTCATCGATTGCTTCGCCAGCGAGTGCGGCCTCCCCGTTTTAGAGCTAGGCGAGTTTCGCAGCAAGTGGGTCGGTGACACCGAGCGCCAGCAAGCCCGCATCCTCATGACCATCCGCGCCCTCGGCCCCGTCATCGTCGTCGTGGATGAAGCCGACGCCGTCTTCGGCAACCGCAGTGGCGACGGCGATGCCGGCGTCAGCACCCGCGTCTTCGCCGCCTTCGCCGCCCACCTCGGCGACTCCTCCCTGCGTGGCCGCGAAGTATGGGTCGCCATGACCTCCCGCCCCGACCTCCTCGCCATCGACATGAAGCGCCAAGGCCGCTTCGGCCTCTCCCTTCCCCTCTTCGCCGCGCAAGGGCCGGACGACGTCGTCACCTTGTTCAAAGTGATCGCCGGGGTGCGAAAAATCGCGCTCACCGAAGAAGTCATCGCCTTCGCCCGCGAAAAACTCGGCGACCGCGCCCTCACCGGCAGCGACGTGGAAGCCGTCGTCACCCGCGCCAAAGAAAGCGCCGTCCTCTCCGGGCGCGACAACGACGTGCAGCTCGGAGACTTCACCGGAGCCGTGGACTCCTTCATCGACCCCCTCGACCCGCAACTCCTCCGCCTGCAAGAATACGCCGCCATTTTATCCTGCTCCGACTCCCGCTTCCTGCCGGAAAAATACCGCGCCCTCGACCGCGCCGAACTCGCCACCGAGTTCGAGCGACTCAAGCGCACGCGCTAAACTTACCGCTGATAGATGGGCAGAAAGTGGTTCTTCACCGCAAGCGAGAGCACGGCGAGCGAGGTCGCGTACACTTTTCCGCCCTGCCGTTCCTCGCCGCCTTCGCCTTCCCACGAGCCGTCGGCGCGCTGGAGCGGGAGGACGGCGTCCATGATGGCGCGGCGGCCTTCGGTGGCGAACTTGTCGCCCCGCTGATACATGCCCTGGGCCATGTAGTAGGCGGTGTAAAAGAACCATTTGTCGCCTTGCTTTAGACCCTTTTGAAGGAGTCGCTCGCTCGCGCCTTTCACCTCCTCGGAATCGTAGTCCCCACACACTTGCAGCGCGAGAAGTCCCTCGGCGGTGGTGGAGATTTCCGTGCCCTTGCTGGCGTAGCCGAAGCCGCCGGGGCCGCCCTTTCGCTCGCCGCCGGAGTAGAGGCTCTTGATGTAGCGGACGGCGAGATCGATGGATTCTTTCGGCACGTCCATTCCAGCATTCCGCGCGGCGCGGAGGGCCATGACTTGCCAGCACGTCACGGACATATCGCTATCGGCAGCGTCGGGCGTGTAGCGCCAGCCGCCGCGATTTGCCTCATTCTTTGGAAGCCGTTGAGATCGCAAAATGAGGTCGATGGCTTTGCGAGAATGATCTCGAATAGCGGCGTCTTGTCTCTCGTCGCCGCCCATCCCGAGCATCTCTGCAAGCATCAGCGATATGATGCCGTGGCCGTACATCCGGGAGCCGTCCGTCTTGCCGTAATAGCCGTCTGGCTCTTGCTGGCCGGGCTTAAGCACAAATTCGAGCGCCTTCTTCATCGCTCGACCTTCGGGCGTCGGGTCTGCTGGTTGGTGCCCCATCGAACTCATCGCGAGAACGGCGAGAGAAGTCATCGTCACATCTGGGCGCACGCCTTTTTCGGCGATGGCTCCGGTGTCTTGCTGCTGGCTCACCAAAAAGTCCGACGCCTTTTTCAGCGCAGCATCCACACGCTGCTTCTGCGGGTCTTGCGCGTGGAGCGCGGTGGCGGAAAAGACGAGGGCGGCGAGGATGGCGAGTCGGTTCATCGTGGTCACTTCTTCTGCTCCTTCGCCTTCTCAGCGATCACTTTATAATACGTCTCCACAGCCTGCCGGTAGTCGCCCGCGATGGCCTCTTGCTGGCCTTTCGTGAGTTGGTCGGCGAGCTTCTTGGGAAGCTTACCCCAGTCGCCCTTTTTCAGCCCTTGCGTGTTGGTGCCGAGCTTGTAGTCGAGCCCCGGAGCGTTGGCCTGTGCGCCGCCGAGCGACTTCTCGCTCTGGGATTGGCTCAAAAGACTGCCGGGCGTTTGCGACATCCCTTGCTGTGCGCGGCCCTGGCGCATGGATGCTTGCGCCGCTTGCGCCATTGCAGAAGCCGCGGCGGATGGCGGGCCGGGCTGCCCTTCCCCTTGTCCTTGCTCCGGCGAAGGTTGTCCGGGCTGGCCGGGCTGCCCCTGCTGCGGCTCGCCAGCTTGGGCGGACTGCTCGCCCGCTGCCGGAGCGGCTGCGTTGAGCTGCTGGTCAAGCGCATCCAACGCACGAGCCATCGCCTGCTGTTCTGCGGGCGTCGAGGGCTGGCCCGCATCAGCCTGTCCAGCCTGCGGTTGCCCTGCTTGGGGCTGACCCGCTTGTGGTTGCCCCGCTTGTGGTTGGCCTGCTTGTGGTTGGCCTGCTTGTGGCTGTCCTGCTTGCGGTTGGCCCGCTTGTGGTTGGCCCGCTTGTGGCTGACCGGCTTGCGGCTGACCGGCTTGTGGTTCGCCTGCCTGCGGCTGGCCTGCTTGTGGTTCGCCTTGCGGTGTTTGTCCGGCAGCGGGCGATGGCTGCTGCCCTCCTTGCTGGGCGCTCTTTAATTGAGCGAGTTCGCTTGTGAGTTCGGCTGCGGCGTTTTGGACGGCGGGATTTGCGTCAGCGGCTTTCGCTGCCTGCGCGAGGGCTTTTTGCGCAGCAGGAACATCGCTCTTCGCAGTCTCCTGAATCTCGTTGCCGAGCTTCGCTAGTTGCTCGCCTTGCTGATTGCCAAGACGCATCTCGTGACGACCAGCGCGGGCAGTATCCTCTCCGGCTTCCTGCGCATTCTGCGCGATGGGCTGCTGTTGCTGTGCGGCATTGGCGAGCTGCTGATTTTGCTGAGCGGCGGCGGCCTTTGCCGCGTTCGCGGCTTGTTGGGCCTGCGCTTGCGCTTGTTTCGCGGCTTGTGCGGCGGCTTGAGCCTGCTGTTTTGCTTCGCCAGCTTGTTGCGCGGCTTGTTGATTCTCACCCTGCTTTTCCCCACCTGCTTGCGCGGTTTGTTGTGCTGCATTCTGCGCGGCCTGCGCGGCTTCGCCTGCTTTCTCCGAAGCTTGCGCGGCTTCGCCGGCTTTGTTTGCAGCGGCTTGCGCAGCGTCGGCGGCTTGCTGTGGGCTAACAGAAGCGGCTGCTTTTTGGGCGTCCTGCGCGGCAGTCTGTGCGGCTTGAGCAGCTTTGGCGGCATCGTTGCCAGCAGCATCGGCTTGCTTGGCGGCTTCTTGGTTCCCCGCATTATTCGCCTGCGCCTCGGCAGCCTCGGCTGCTTTCTGCGCGGCCTGTGCAGCTTGCGCAGCTTTCTCGGCAGACTTCGCGGCTTCATTGGCGGCGTTGGCTGCTGGGTTTTGGGCGACCTGCGGAGTTTGAAGTGCTTGCTGCGCGAGTGCTGCGGCTTTGTTCGCAGCTTCGGCGGCTTTCTTTGCCTGCGTTACGGCTTCCCCGGCTTGCTGGGCAGATTGCTGATTCGCAGCCTGCTTTTCGCCGGGAGTTTGCGCTGCCTGCTTCGCGGCTGCTTGAGCCTGCTCTGCTTGGGCCGCCGCCTGGTTTGCTTTCTGTGCGGCTTGCGCGGCCTTATCGGCAACTCGTTGGGCGGACTTCGCGGCTTCTTCGGGGTTGGCGGCGTTGGCGAGCTTCTCGGCGGCTTCTGCGGCTTTGCCTGCTTCCTTCGCTGCATCCTTAGCGGACTCAGCGGCTTGGTCGGCGAGCGCCTTTGCCCCGTCGTTCTTGGCAGCGTCGGCTTGTTGCTCGGCGTTCTTGGCTGCTTGATGAGCGGCTTCGGCGGCCTTCTGTGCTTCCTTCGCTGCTTCTGCGGCGGCTTGGGCGGGGCTCTTTGGCGTGGCCTGCGGGTCTTTGGACTGCGCGGCGAGTTGATTGGCGACGGCGGTTTCTTGCTTAGCGGCTTGGTCGAGCTTCTTCTCGGCGTTGGCCAGCGCATCCTTCGTGATGTCGCTCAGCTCTTTTTGCATCTCGGGGTTTTGCGGCAGCTTGGCTTCGAGTTCCTTCAAGAGTTGCTCGGGGTTCTTCTGCGCCATCTCGGCGAGCATCTGAGCGTGGGCGAATTGCTCGTCGAGCTCTGCCTTAATCCCCAATTCTTTCTCCGCCTCGCGCAGTTCGGCGCGTGTCTCCGCGAGGTCTTTGCCTTTCTCCACCGCGTCGTAGTGTTTGGCAACCTGCTGGAGAGCATCCTGAAGTTTCTGCTGCTGCTCGGCCGCACGCTCAAGGTCGGCCTTCTTCTGTGCATCGGCATCCTTCGTGGCATCCTGAAGCGCCTGCTCCGCCTTTGGCGGCGGATCTTTGAGCATCGCCAACGCATCATCTGCATCCCGCATCGCTTCACGTTGCTCCTGTTTCAGTATGTCCTGCTTGTTCGCTTCTGCACGGATCAAGTCCTTCAACGCCTCAACCTTCGCATTGAGCTTTTGCTGCTCAGCGAGCTTCGGCGGAGCGGTCTCGGGCTTCTCCGCCTTCGCCTGCTCTTCGGTTTCTTTCTTAATTTCTTCCTGCTCCTTCGCGAGAGCCGCTGCGAGTTCCGAGATGCTCGGCGCGAGCTTCTCCATCCGCTTCCGCGCTTCATTCATGTGGGGGCGGAGTAAATTGAGCGCCAGCTTCACTTGGCCCGCCAGCACTTCGGCATCGGCCTTCGCGCTCACTGGGACGCGCTCCACATTTGCGCGCTGCTCCATCTCCTGGGTCAGCGTCCGCCAATTCGTCCCGCTTCCCGCCGTCCACAAAATCTTCTGCGCACCCTCAAACGCAGTGCGCGCCGCGACCTCCGTCTCTCCGCGCTGGTCGAAGTATTGCTTCGCCTTCGCCATCTCGGCGGGAATTTCCCGCAAGCGACGCTCCAGCCAGCGCCAGTCCATCGGCGACTGCGTGCGTGCGCTAAGATTGCGAATATCCCAACGCTCGTTCGTCGCGACGAAGTTCAGCCCATCGAATGCTTCCTGCAAATTGTGCCCGCTCTCCAAGATACGCAGGCTCCGGTCCAACTCGGAAAAACGTTCATCACTCTTCGCCTTATCCTCGCCGGCGATGAGCTGCTTCACCGCATCGAGCGCCGTCGTCGCCATGCGCAAATCGCCCACAAATTGATTGTCCGCACTCGTCCGCAACTCCTCCAAATCCCCGTGCGACTTAATCCCCTCGCTGCGCGACAACCAGCGTTGCTCCGTTAAAAGCTCGCGCGCCGCCGCGTCCAAATTCGCCCGCGACTTCACCTGCTGAATATCCTCTTTGATCTTCGCCACTTGGCCGTAGGTCGGCCCGACATCCAACAAAATCTGGTCAATCGACTGCATCGGACGCTCGGACAGTTCGCGGTGCCAACTCGCAAACTCCCGAACATTATCCCGAACGACACGCGTCAAATCCATCGTCGGCGTGAGCATGGACTTCGCGCTCGGCTCCGGCGCGAGCAGGGCCGTCTCCAGCTTCACTCGCGGCTTCGAAAGTTCGCCAATCATCCGCTTCGCACGGTCCTTCGCGGGGCTGTTTGCACGTTTAGCGATGGGCTCCATGAGCTCTTCTAAAGAGCGCGCCTGCGTCATCGCCACGCGCAATCTCGGCACCAGCGTAGCCCATTTCCGTGGGTCATCGCCGCTTGCCGCCGCCAGCTCCATCACTCGCTGTTGCTCACGCGAAACGACCTGCGCATTCTCCGAAAGCGCTGCCAATTCCTCCTGCGTCGTGAACGCCTCCATCGCCGCACTCGCCAGTCGGGCGCGCTTGTGAATGTTCCAGCCAAGGTCATTCACCGCCGTCGCAAACTCCTTTGCGTTCGCCGCTGTCGGGTTCGCATTCACCAGCTCAAAATTCGCCCGCACTTCCGCTACAGAACTGTGCGTGAGGCGCGACATCACACGTCCGAACAAGACCAACTCCGCGCTCACGTGACCTTGCCCCGCGTCTTTGAGCGCCGCGCCGAGCGTGCCCCAGCATTCCGCCGACTTCGTCTCGAAATCACTCAGCAGCCCACCGTAAGCAAGAGCCGCCTGACGCCGCTCTGCCGAATCCTCCGTGCGCTGGAAAGTATCGCGCAACGCCCCGCCCGCCTTTGTCAAAGCATCTCCTTTGTCCGCCAGCGCAGTGATCGTTTCATTCAAAGCGCGCAACGTCTCCAACGATTGCATCCGCCGCAATTCGAAGCCATCCGCGGCGATGGTGATCTGTAGCGGACGCGACTCGCCGCGATTCCCTTTCAAGTCCGTGGCCACGAGTTTCGTCACCATCATATCGCCGGGCTTCGCCTTCTGCTCGTAGAGATCCCAACGATGGTCGATGCGTTGCTTTTGCCCCAGGCCGTCTTTTTTAAGCACCGTTTCACGCCATGGACCGTCGTTCACTTTTACCATCTGCGAGACCTTGGCCAGCGCGAGATCATCGGCGGCATTACCCACGAGGTCGAGCAGCTCGTTATTGGGTAAAATGAGGTCGTGCTTCGGACTCTCCAGCTCAATCGTTGGAACGAGGTCTGGCTCTGCGCGCATCTCATTCTCAGGGCTAAACTTGTTCTCAAACCCAGTCTCCGCCGCGACCAGGAACACGCGATACGAGCCGCTTGCATTCAGCGGCAGACGGGCACCCAGGCGACCGTCGGCGAGCTTCTCCAGCGGGATTGTGCTACTCTTCTTCCCCTGCTCCAGCCGCAACTCCGCAGTCTTCACGGGCTGATTCGGCTTGAGCTTCAAGTCGATCTCCGTGCCGTCGAGCGCCACGAGTGCGCCGTCTTGCTCCGTCGCCGTCTTGTCCGGAAGGAGGCTGTATTTTGGATAATGATACGTCTTTTCAAACTCCGTGATGAAAGGGCGCTCGCGCGCATCCAGCACATAGTAGCGCGTCACCGCGTCGCCCGCCTCGATGCGGTAGCGGACGTTTTCGCGCCCGACATTGACCGTCGCGGCAAATCGGTCGCCGCCGAGCGGCTGCATATCCGCCGCCTGCCATCCGTCTTTGCCCGTCTCGGTGATCATGTGCGCCTTGTTCACCCGCTCGCCGCCAAGCTCCACCACGATACGCACGGTGTCGCCCTGCGGGACGAGTTTGTTGCCGCCCTCGGGCTCCACGAGGATGACTTTCGTCCGTGAGATGCGGTCGAGATTTGCCGAAGGCCAAAGGGCTCGCAGAAGTAGCGTGGGGAACTGCCAGCCTGTCGCCGCAATCATCGCGCCGACCACACACAACACCGCGACCGAATAGCCGATATAACGCCGCACGAGCTTCACTGGCAGCAGCGTTTTCATCTCCATGCGCTCCATTTTCCCCGCCACATCGTCCTGCAAAAGAGTGCGAAATTGCTCCGAGTCGAATATCTCGCCCTTCGTCTGCCCCAGCTCCACTGCCGACAGCAAATCCTCACGCAGCTTGGGCTCCGCGTGCTCGATGAGCCGCGCGAGTTGGCGCGAATCCGGCGCGTGAAGCAGCCACGTAAGGCACTGCCGCCAAGCAATCACGAGCACCGCCGCGTATGCCGCCCCGGACAATGTCCAGCGCAGCCAATCCGGCATCCGCACCGTGAGATCGATCCCCGCGATGATAACCATTGTCAGTAGCAACATCGCCAACGCCGCGAAGACTCCGCGCGTGACAATGAGCCGCCGCCTGCGATTGGCGAAAGCGGTGAGTTTTTCCTGAATGACGGGATCGAGATGTGTGCTCATGGATATGATTGGTCGAGGGGTGACGGTGGATAACCATTCACATGGCAAAGGCTTTGGCGGGATGGTGGGGAAAATGACGAATAACGAAACTCGGCGAACTTCGTCATTCGTCATTCCCTATTTCCGCCGATAGCCCTGCACGCGCCCGCCGCTGCCACTGAGATACACCTGACGCAGATCCTCCAGATGCGAAAGCACCCACGGGTTCGCGGCGTTATCGCCGTTTTTCGTGAACACGATGTCGTCCGCAATGACGACGCAACTGTGGAACGCTTGCAGCGTCGGGCCTTCGAGGAAAAAGAGCACGTCACCAAACCGATACGGCCCCTCTATCGGCTCGAAATTCTCCAGCACGTGCGACGCCGCTAAGCGCGTATCGATATAGTATTCGCGCGGCTCGTAGTTGAAGAAATTCAGCGAACTCCAGTGGCAATCTGGCATCCGCCCGTGCTTCGCCAACTCTAACGGCGGGTAGCTGTAGAGCAGCTTGCGCGGGAGCGGCGGCAGCATGTGGATGATGTCGAGATACTCCGCACCAGGAGCCTCTGCCACGCTTTTGAGCATCGTGAGCACGTCCTTGCGCCGCCCGCCTTTCGACCAATATGAAGTGAGCGCGGCGTAGTCCGTCGTAGGCGTGAGCCGCAGCCGTGCGACCAGTGTGCGCGTGCGCGTGCAGAGCTTAAAAAGACGCCGCAACTCAGAGTCATTGCTCGCCCGCGCCAAAAGTGCCGGAACGTCGGAAAAGCACAGCACGTGACCGCGCCGATAGCACATCCGCTCGAACCACGCCACATGCACCGCTGAAATGTCCGTATTGCGTAGAAATTCCCTCGCGTCACCGCCCGTAATGAACACCGGGTCTTTGTGAAAAGCGTTCACCTCCCACTGCGCGAGAACCGCATAAAGCGCACCGCGCTGCACAGGGCTTAGCGCCTCGACATCGGCAATCGCCGGGAGAACGTGAACCGCCCCGTCTTGCTCCAAAAGCTCTCCTTTCAACCAACGCTCAATGCTGTGGCTCGGAATCCCCACCTTCACAAAAATCGCACGGATCTCATCCCGGCTTAATCCCGGGAAACTCCAATGAGGAACTGCCGAGGGCACCGGAAACAAGTCCACCAATTGCTGCGACGCCTCAAGATACAAGTAATGATACTCAATATCCCCCCACGGGCCCTGCCCGCACGCCCTGAGCAGGCTTTTGCGAGGTGCGGGAGCTTCGACCGCCTTCACGGAATTCACATAGGAAAATGCGGAAGCGTTTTGTTGCGGGCGAACTCGCAACCCTGAGTTAAGTGAATTTGACATTGGCGCGAAGACACTACTCTCCCGCGTGCAACAACGCCACGAACATTGCAGTACTCAGCGTTACGTTTTAGTGACCCCGCACAAACCGCAGACCATCGCCATCGTCATCGCCGACTTCGCCTGTGCGATGAACTCCAAGGGCAGCGGCCTCGCGGTCAACATCAACACCAGCATCAAGGCCGGTATCGCGATGGCGGACTCTGAATGACGAGCCGGGGTATCTCGGTGACCCAGCCATCGAGCCACTCTCATCTTGCCGCGCGACTTGACAGAGAACGTCTCTACGTGCCATCTTCCGCGACACTTGAATACTACTTCTGACATCGTCCAGCCATCGGCTGGCCCCCGTCTTGAGCCCGATCGCCTCCTCCCGCTTGCCTTTGCACACGCTCCTCAGAATACGCCCGCGTTTCGAGCGGATTTTAACTGAGACGCCGCGCCTGCCACTCGGCGGGCGCTTTATGAAAACACCACATCTATATGGGTCCATCCCTTGAAGTAAACCGTCCCCGTAACGTTGATTGGAAGCGAGCTGCCGCGCTGCTCTACGGAGACTGGGGCACGTCGAAAGCCTACGTCATCGGCCTGGCGTTCGTCGCCGCTGGGTTCGCATCGCTCCCGGTCATCATCGCCGTCTGCGTACTTACCGCCATCGTCGGCTACAACTACTCCATCGTCTGCCGGAACTTCCCGGATGGCGGCGGCGTCTATTCCGCAGCGCGGCAGTCGAGTCGAATACTCGCAGCCGTAGGCGCGTTACTTTTGATCGCGAACTTCCTCGTCACGGCGGCACTCAGCGGATGGGCGGCGATGAGCTATTTCGGCGTGCCGGAGAAATGGACCGCCTTAGCCACGATGGGCACCATTGTGCTGCTCGGCGCAGTCAATTGGTTCGGTCCGAAACATAGCGGCACCTTGTCCATCGTCATGGCCGTGCCCACGGTCATCGTCGTCGTGCTGCTCCTCAGCATCACGATTCCCTTTCTCACGACACACTCGCTCCGCTGGCCGTCCGAGGTGCTTGCCGACCCCAACTTCCTCGCCGCGCACCCGAAAGCCACGCACGGCGCATTCGCGCAAACGTGGATATGGTTCACTGGCGCAATCCTCGCACTCAGTGGCGTGGAAGCCGTTGCCAGTATGACAGGTGTGATGAAACTCGACCCCGGCAGCGACCCGGAAAAACCCCGCGTGGGCAAGACGGCGAGCAAGGCGCTCTTCATCGTCGCCATCGAAGTCATCGTCGCCACCATCATCCTCGGCTGGGCGATGCTCTCGCTCCGGGACACGCCGGAAAACGCCGCGCACCTCGAAGAACACAAAGACTACATGCTCCGCTTCCTCGGCGGGCATTACGGGACTCTCCTGTGGGGGCCAGTGGCGGGGAAAGCGTTCGCTTGGGTCGTCGGCATCGTCTTCGGCGTGCTGCTGCTCAGCGCCGTAAATACCGCGATCAACGCCGTCATCGGCGTCTTCTACATGCTGGCGCAAGACGGCGAAATGCCGCGCGCCCTCACCAAATTAAACAGCCACGGCGTGCCATACCTCCCGCTCGCACTTGCCGCAGGGCTCCCCATCTTAATCCTCAGTTTCACCAGCAACCTCGAAGCCCTCGCCGAGCTTTACGAAATCAGCGTGGTCGGCGCGATCGCCGTGAATCTCGGTGCATGCTTCACCAATCGAAAGCTCGAAATGCACATCGTCGAGCGAGTACTTATGGGGCTTACCTTTCTCGTCCTCATGGGCGCAGAACTCACCATCGCCTACACGAAACCGACCGCTCTTTTCTTCGCGGTCCTAGTCATCGGTGGCGGCCTCGCTCTGCGCGCTTACTCGCACAAACTCACCGGCATCAGGACTCTCACCGTCGCCAAAGAAGTCGCCGACATGGTCAGCCCGGAAGCCATCGAGCGACTCCGACCTCAGCTCAAAGAAGGGCAAAAAATCATGGTCGCAGCACGAGGCCCGACACCGGTTCTCCGGTTCGCGCTTGATGAAGCAAAGCTCCGCAACGCATCTCTGTGCGTCCTTTACGTAAAGGAAATCGCCGTCTTCCTCGGAGCCGCGCAGACCAGCGGCGTGCGCAAGCAACAGCGCTGGCAAGACGACCCGCAGGCCGCCGCCGTCATGTCCCTTGTTCTGAAGCTCGGCGAAGAAGTCGGCGTCGCCGTCCAGCCCGTCTATGCCGTCAGTGTAGATCCCGGGGCCACCATTCTCGACCTCGCCGCCACGCTCGGTGCCGATTACCTCATGCTCGGCTCGCCTCACCGCAGCGCCATGGCGCGATTGCTGAAAGGCAACGTCGTGGAACGAGTCGCCTCGGAGCTACCCGACGACATCCAGCTCATCATCCACAGCTAGACCGGCGCGCGCAGCACGCGCCAGCGCGTGAAGCATTCGCTGCCGACGGGAAGCATCTCGACCAGCTTTAGCCGCACGCTGGCCGGGAGGTAATCGCCCGCAATACCGGTGAGCGTGGCCGCTTTGGCTCCGCCAAAAATGAGCGGGCAGAGCGTGATGTGCAGCTCGTCCACGAGGTCGGCGGCGAGGAGCGCCTTCAGCAAAGTTCCGCCGCCTTCGCAGACGAGGCGCTTCACCCGATACTCCTCGCGCAGCGTCGCCATCATCGCCCCGAGATTCACGCTTTCTGCGAGATGAAGAAAGAGATCGCAGACCCCGGCCAGCGCCGTGCAAGTGCGCGTCGGCATCCGACGAGTGGAGAAGACGACCGCGGGAGGAAGTCCGCTGGTGAACACGCGCGACTCCGGCGAGAGGCGCCCCGTATTGCTGACGACCACGCGCAGCGGGATGTCGGGGAGCCCGCGCACTTTCCGCGCAGCGCGGAGATCGTCAGCGGGAAGCCCCAGCGTCATCGTATCTGCGGCGA
The DNA here is from genome assembly GCA_945905735.1 of Prosthecobacter debontii. Lineage (GTDB taxonomy): Bacteria > Verrucomicrobiota > Verrucomicrobiia > Chthoniobacterales > Chthoniobacteraceae > SXWH01. The sequence continues at coordinate 38,734 of CAMDQC010000016.1, forward strand.
GCGTGCGCGCGCCCACGAGGACGGCGTCGCACGCAGCGCGGATTTCCAAAAGGCGGCGCTTATCGGCAGCACTCGAGAAATCGCTGGGCGTACGAGCCTTGGTGCTGATGCGGCCATCGGCGGTCATCGCGAAGTTTGCAGTGATGAACGGGCGCGGGCTCATGCGCCGGGGAGCTTGGAGCCGAGCTGCGCCGTCGTCTCGGCGAGCGCTGCCGCGCGCTCGGATTTGCTAGGGCGATAGAAGAGATAAAAGATGCTGCCCACCACGCCCCAAAACGCGATGCAGAAGTAGCCGATCATCGAGATACTCGGGGCGATCCCATCGTCGAGTTCACAGAGGCTCGTGAGCATGTCGTCGAAGACCTTCTCCCGCGTGCCAAGTCCGCCCGGTGTAATCGGCAGCGCCGCCACCGTCTCGATGACTGGCAGCGCGGAGTATAGCTCCAGCGCGTTCGGCGTGCGCGGGCCGGACATATCCATCGCACGGCTCGCGCAGACGAATGTCGTGTAGTGCGCGCCATGCGCCGCGATAGAGATGACGATGGCCCCGAGCGTCGCCAGCCAAGCCCGTCCATACAGCGCGTAAGCCCCGCTGAGCGTCGCGAGAAAGTTCCGGCCCGGCAGTTTCTCCGGCAGCCGATGGATTAGCCGGAGCGCTGAGACAATCCCCGCGAGCGCCATGCCCGAGACACACACTCCGAGGACGCCGATACCGGTATAGATGTAGTTTTTCGCCACCGGATCGCTCGTGAGCCACTCCCACCGCAGCGCAGTGATCGTGCCCGTGAGGATCGCCACGCCGAGCAGCCCGAGCAGCCGATCCATCACTACACTGAGCGCCGCCGAAGTCTTCCTGCCGACGGGCGCTTCTTTCAAAAGATAATACCCCTTCACCAAGTCGCCGCCTGTGCCGCCGGGGATGAAGAGGCTGAAGAAAAGCCCCACCATCAGCAGCCCATACATGCGCGTCCACGAGATGCGGATGCCCTGCACGCGGAGCAAGATTTGCCAGCGCACCCCGGCGAGAATCTCAAACAGCCCGTACGCGCAAACGCCCGCCACCAGCCAGCGCCAATCTGCCTGCGTGATCGCATCGCGGAGCGCCCGCTGCTTCGCGGGATCGTGGAAAACCATCCACAGCAACCCGGCGGTGAGGCCGACTTGCAGCGTCCATAGGAGTGCCTTCCTCAACGGAACACCTTCCTCTTTTTTAGCACCACGTTGGGAACCGCTCCTTCCATTTGGCGAGACTGGTGGTGATTTCCTCCGGCGTGCGACGCGGGCTCATCTCGAAAACGAACAGCATTTCCGGAGGGAGAAGCGGGAGCAGTTTCTCATACTCCACATCGCCGGTGAACGGTGCCATGTGGTCGCGGCCCGGCCATTTCGTATCGTGAAGATGGCAGCCGATGAGTCGGTTGGCGACTTTCTGCATCCACGAGACGTGGTCGAGGAACGACAGATTGTGCTTCACCTGCACATGCCCGAAGTCGTGCCAGTAACCCACCGTCGGCGGCAGGAACTCCGCGAGAACCTCCAGCATTTCCGTCTCGCTGGGAATCTCTTCGTAGCTGTGGCGGCTCTCGACGCCCAGCTTGATGCCGCGCTCGCCCGCGTAGTCCGTGATGCGGCGCAGGCTCTCTTTAGCGCGTTGAAATGGGCTCGCTTGATTCGACTCACGCGATTTCACCGCTTCGAGTTTCGTGCGGACGAATTGCTTCGTCATCATCATCCCGACCTCCGCCATCTTCACGAGCTTCGTCGTGTAATCATCGATAGGAACGCTGCCGAGGTGCATCACGACGAACTTCGCGCCGACCCGCTTGGCAAAATCAATGGTCTGAAACGTGTGGCGGATTGCCCGCTCGCGCTCGCTCTGGCTGGCCGCGCTGATCTGGTAGCAATCGGGCGAGGCGCGAGTGATTTCCACAGGCAGCGGGCAAAAGTTGTGCAGCGAAGAAATCTTCACCAAGCCCTTCTCGTGCATCTTGAGGATGCCATCGACGAGTGAAAGCCGGATGCCGTGGCCGAGCTCGATATTTTGAAAACCGAGATCGAGGATTTCTTGAATCATCGGCGCACCGTCAATGTGCCGGCCAGAGTTCCAACAAGTAGAGCAAGAGAGCATGGCGAACTAGTGCTGGCAGCCTTCGCGTGAGGGCTGTGAATGGTGTGTATGTGACGCGGGACGTGGGTCCAGGATTTCCGAAATCATTGTGCCGTTCACCTTAGCGTGGTTTCAATCTCCAGCAAGCGGCTACTTTCTGAGACCCAGCCCGAACGAATTCCCCCTACCATCTTTCTCCCTCGCCGATTGTCAGGGCTATGCTTGCGCTATTTCGACTCTCGCTCCTTTTCATCGCCGCTGTCTCGTTCGCGATTCCACCCGTCGTGGACTTTACTGGCAGCGCGGCTGCGCAGGGCTGGAGTGCCGCGCACGACATCTCGGCATTGGAGCCATCAAAAGAAGGGCTCATCGTTCGCGCCTCGGGCGGCGATCCTTTTCTCCACGGCCCACGCGGCGACTTTACGTCCACACAGCCGCTCCTTTTCACCGCGACATTGCAGAGCGACGCTGCCGGGTGGGGACAGGTCTTCGCCTCAAAAGACGCGGATCGCGAGAGCCAGTCGGCGTTCTTCCGCATCGAGAAAGGGCGAAACGAAATCTCAGTCCCGCTTCCGCCGATGGGCAAAGATTGGCGACTCCGTTTCGACCCGCCAGCCGGTTGCACTGTGGCCCGCATCGGCGTCATGGAAAGCGGCACCACAGGCATCGCCAGCGTCTCCGTGAAAGGCGACCGCCTGCTCGTCTCGACGAAAGGCGTGAGCGGGCCGATGGAACTCGTCGAACTCGCGCCGCGCCAGTCGCGCTCCGAGGCGGCGAGCGCGCCCGTGATTTGGAAAGGCGACGCGGGAACCGACATTTCGCTGCCCGTGCTCGATGGCACGCACGACCGCTCGGCGAGCGGATTTGCCACCCTCGTTTCGCACACGATTCTCGGGCGAGTGCCGGTGGGCGGCATCGTGTTTGTCAGCGCGTTTGAGCGCGAGGTGAAGGACGCACGGCCCTTCCCAAAGCCCGACAGCAAGAAGGGCCTGCAGGTGCAGATGGTGGACGATGCGATCGCCATCGGCGTCCGGCACGCCGGGGTCAACGTCTCGCTCGGCGCGCTCATTGATCTGGAGAAAAAGCCCGGCAACCCGACTTGGCTTTGCGAGGGCGAGACGTTCGCTTTTCGCCGAAGCTACCTCGACAGTCTCTCGGTGAAAAAGATGAGCGACCTCGGCATCAGCGTGTATTTCATCATCCTCGCCTACGAGACCGGCAACCCCGCCATGAACACCGCAATCCTCCACCCCGCGCGCGACGCAAAGCTCGCAAATAAGATCGCCGCTTTCGACACGGTGACGCCGCGCGGCGAGCGGCTGTGGCGCGCGACGATGGAGTTTCTCGCCGACTATTTCTCCCGGCCAAACGACGAGCACGGGCGCGTCGTCGGCTACATCATCGGCAACGAAGTGAACGTCCACTGGCAGTGGCACAACGTAGGCCGGATGCCGCGCAACGTGTTCGTCGCCGACTACGTCCGGCAGATGCGGCTCGCGAATACCGCCGTCCGCAAGACCAGCGCGACTGCTCGTGTCTATATGTCGCTCACGCACTTCTGGACCATCGACCCCGACAAGGATCCTTGGATCTCGATGCCAGGCCGATACCTCATTGAGGAGTTCGCCCGGCAAGCGAGGGCGGGCGGCGATTTCGACTGGCACCTCGCGCATCACCCTTACCCTGAAGACCTCGGAAACCCACGCACTTGGCTCGACAAAACCGCGCCGCAAACACCCGACGCAGGACGCATCACATTCAAAAACTTGGAGCAACTCGATCAATTCTTCGCCCGCCCCGAGCTGCTCTTTCGAGGAACACGACGCAGCATTATCCTGAGCGAGCAAGGCTTCCACTCCACGGATAACGAAGCGGGCGACCGCTTTCAGGCAGCAGGCTTTTGCTACGCGTGGGCGAAAATTGCGCGCATCCCGGCGATAGAAGCCTTCATCCTCCACCGCCACGTGGACCACCAATACGAAGGAGGGCTGCACCTCGGGCTCTGGAGACGCAAGGCCGACAGCATCGCCACGCCCGAAACGCCGCGCCCGATGTATGAATGCTTCAAAGCCGCAGGAACGCCCGCCGAGGAAGCCGCGTTTCGCTTCGCGCTGCCCGTCATCGGCATTGGCAAATGGGACGACGTGCTCGCCAAGTAGCGCGCCTACGCCACTTCGCCCGCCGCGTGCCCGCTGGCCCATGCCCACTGGAAATTATAGCCACCGAGCCAGCCCGTCACGTCCACGACTTCGCCGATAAAATAGAGCCCTGGCACCGTGCGGGATTCCATCGTCTTCGACGAAAGCCCCGCCGTGTCCACGCCGCCGAGCGTCACCTCCGCCTTCGGGTATCCCTCCGTGCCCGCAGCGGCGAACGGCCAGGCGCGGAGCAGCGCCAGCGTGTCTTCGAACTCCTTTTTCGTGTAGTGGACGAGCGGCTTTTTCGGCGCGTGCGCGGCGCACCACGCCTCGACAAAACGGCGCGGCATAAACTCCACGAGCACGCCCGCCAACTCCCGCCCCGTCGCCCGCGCCGCCAGCAATGCGCGCTCGCACTTTGGGTCCGTGAGAAAGTCCACCAGCACCGTCTCCCCTTCGCGCCAGTAGCTCGATATTTGCAGCGTCGCCGGGCCGCTGATTCCGCGATGGGTAAAAAGCAGCGCCTCCTCAAAAGCCGAGCCGCCGCAACGCGCCACGACGGGCAACGCCAGCCCGCTCAACTCGTGCATCGCCTGCAACGCCGCGGGAAATGTGAGCGGCACCAGCCCCGGTCGCAGCGGCGTGACGCGATGCCCGAACTGCCGCGCGAGCCGATGCCCGAAGTCCGTCGCCCCGAGCTTCGGGAAAGACAAACTCCCCGTCGCCACGACGATCGATTGCGCCGTCACCACCCCTGCCGACGTGTGCAGGATAAATCGCTCGCCTTTTTCCACCTGCGAGACGCGCGCATTGCAGACGACCTTCACGCCCGCCTCGCGGCACTCGGCGAGCAGCATGTCTATGATCTCGCGGGCGCTGCCGTCGCAAAATTGCTGCCCGAGTTTCTTCTCGTGGTAGGCGATGCCGTATTGCTCCACGAGCGCGACGAAGTGCTGCGGCGTGTGGCGGGCCAGCGCCGATTTACAAAAGTCCGGGCGCTCGGAAAGGTAGTTCGCCGCCGTCGCGCCGAGGTTCGTAAAATTGCACCGCCCGCCGCCACTGATCGCGATCTTTTTCCCCACCTGCTCGTTGTGCTCCAGCACGGCGACGCTGCGGCCACGGAAGCCCGCCGTCGCTGCACACATCAGCCCTGCGCCGCCTGCGCCTAGGACGGCGACATCAACGTTCATCGAGCAAAATCACGGGCAACTTGTCCGGCTGCCAAGGGTTGACGCGGTATTCGCCGCGCAGGATTTCATCGCGCGATTTGCGAACGAGTCGGCAGACGGCAGCGACATCGAGCCCCATGTGATACGGCGCACGCGGTTCGATGTGCGCGATGGCCAGTGCGAAGAGCCGAGCAGCGGGCGCGAGGCGTTTCCCATCCTTCGGGTGCAACGGACGAGCGTGCTGTTTCTTCAAATGGACGAACGCCCCCGCGAGCTGGATGAGCCCTTTGAAAAACGCATGGTCGTGCCCCTCCGTCTCCAGCCACAGATGCTCCAAAACATCGTGCGCCTCGTAATAATCGCCCGCATTAAAACACCGGAACCACCCGGCGTAGCACGGATGCCACTCCGTGTCGCCCGTCGGCAGTGCGGCCACGAGAGCCTCGATACGTTCCCCTTTTTTCATCGCCGGAAACCTGCGCCGCCCCGCCGCGCAGTGCAAGACTTGCGCAACCAGCCCCGCCCGACTATCCACAGCACCATGCCCGCACGCACCAGCCATACCGACGAACCCCTGCACCCCGCGCAGATCGCCGGGCTGCGCAAAATGACCGCCGGGCAGAAGCTCGAAATCATCACCATGATGCGCGAAACCGGCATCGGCCTCCGCATCGCTGGCCTCCGAATGCGATACCCAGACTGGTCCGAAGAAGCCCTCGAACTAGAAGCCCGCCGCGCTGCTCTTTATGCCAGCACCCGCTGATTTTTCCGTCTTTTTCACCGCTCTCGAAGCGAGTGGACTTCCTTACTGCATCACCGGGTCCGTCGCATCCGGCGTCTATGGCGAGCCGCGCATGACGCTCGACATAGACATCGTGCTCCTACTCCGACTCACCGACATCGCCCTCCTCCGCACCCTCTTTCCCGCCGAGCTATTCTACATCCCACCCACCGAGACGCTCATCGGCGAAATCACGAGCGGCGGAATGTTTAATCTCATCCACCAAGATGGGATGCTCAAAGCGGACATCTTCATCGCGAAGGACGATCCCCTTCAGCACTGGGCGCTAGAGCATCGCCGTCGCGCCGAGATGAACAACGGTGTCAAATTCTGGGTCGCCCCGCCTGAATATGTCATCCTCAAAAAGCTCATCTATTTCCGCGACGGAGGCCGTGAGAAACACCCCCGCGACATCCGCTTCATGCTCGCCTGCACGGACGTGGACCGCCCCTTTATCGAAAGCCACGTAGCCCGCCTCGGCCTCGGCCCGCAGTGGGCGGAGTGTCAGTGAGGCCGCCACGCTTTTTTTTCATCGCCGGAACTTTGCCACGCACTATCTTGCGCGGCGCAGTGCAAGATACGTGTGGGCTCCGGCCCGAAATCCAAACAACCAAAGACCAAGCAGCCGCTTCGCGCGCCATACGATGACGCCCGACGCCCTCTTGCTCTCGATTCTCGTCATCCTCGCCGTCGCCTCAGCGTTTATCTCGGCGGTGGAGACGGCGCTGTTTTCTATCCAGCCTTCGCAGCTCGATGCTCTAAGGGAGAGCCAGAGCCGATTCGCTACGACGCTCGTGGGGATGCTTGAAAATCCGCGTCGGCTGCTGAGTAGCATCCTCCTCGCGGATGCGGTGGTGAATGCACCGCTACTCGTCGGTTCACTTGCGCTGATCGAGTCGCACCAACGCCTCGATCTGCCGCCTTGGGCGCTGGCGCTCATCCTCCTCGCGCTGCTCGTTTTCATCTGCGACCTCGTGCCGAAGCTCATCGCGCTAAGCGCGCCAAAGCAGGTCGCGCGACTGGGCGTGCCGGTCTTTCACAAGCTCACTCCGCTGCTCGATCCGGTAGCGCGCTTGCTGCAAACTTTTGCCGAGCGTGTGGCGGAGGCCATCCTCCCGGCTGCGCTGAAAAAGCAGCGCCATCTCTCCGAGGACGAGATTGATACGCTCGTGGAACTCAGCTCCGAACAGGGCGCGCTGCACGAGACGGAGAGCGAGATGATTTCCGAGATCATCAAGCTCGGTGATAAGACGGCCCACGATTGCATGACGCCGCGTCTCGAAATGTTCGCGCTCGCCGACAATCTCTCCAATGCCGACGCCATCGCGGTGCTTTGCAGGCAGCGCTTCGCCTACGTGCCCGTCTATGGCGAAACCCCTGATGACATCGAGGGCGTGCTGGACGTGACGGCGTTCCTGCGCGACCCGTCGGAGCATTACACTGAGCGTCTCGACGTGCCCTCGTTCATCCCCGATACGATGAAGGCCATCACGCTTTTGAAGAGCTTCCTGAAACGTCCGCAAAACGTCGCCATCGTCGTGGATGAGCACGGCGGCGTGGAGGGCGTCGTCACCATGTCGGACCTCGTCGAAGAGATCATCAGCGACGCAGTCCCAAACTCGGATGCGAAGCTCTACCTCGAAAGCATCGGCGACGGAGTCCTCCTCGCCAGCGGCAGCGCACGGCTGGAGGACATCACCGAAGAACTCGGCGTCGAATTTGAAGATGCGGGCGTGGATACCATTGGCGGACTCATTTTCAACCACCTCGGGCATCTGCCCAAGCAAGGACAGGAAATCGAAGTCGGTGCCCTCCGCGCCATCATCCGCAAAGTCTCCCGCAAGCGCGTGGAGGAAGTGCAACTCACTCGGAAGGAGGGCGAGCAATGATCCTCCTTTTCATCGCCGTCTGCCTCCTGGTGTCCTTCGTCTTCAGCGGGATCGAAGCCGGGATTTTTTCCGTGAACCGAGTCCGCCTCGCGCATCAAGCGAAGCAACGCGACCCCGCGGCGCTGAAGCTGGAGCGGCTCATCTCGCGCCCGGACCGACTGCTCGTCACCGTGCTCATCGTCACCAATTTCGCGAATATCTCCGCGCTCATCTTGGTCACCCAGCACCTCGTCGCGACCTACGGCGCGAACGGATACTGGATCGCACTCGGCATCTACCTCCCCATATTCCTGCTCGGGCTCGAACTCATCCCGAAGTCACTCTTTCGCCGTTTCCCGTACCGCGCCCTAGCCGCGCTCGCCGAGCCGCTGCGCCTTGCGAATCTCCTGCTCGCGCCCATGCACATCGTCGGTGAGGCCATCCAGCGACTCATGGGCAGCAAGGATACCGCCATGCAGCAGCGCCTCTATTTAGCCCGCGAGGATTTTAAGTATTTCGCCGAAGAGGGCGAACGCTCGGGTTCCCTCACAAAAGTCGAAAGCGAACTCATCTCCAACGTGGTCGATTTTCGCGGCGAGACAGCAAAGGATGTGATGGTGCCACTCGATCCTGCGCGAATGATCGCCGCCAGCGCCCCGCTCTCAGAGCTACTCCAGCGAAGCGCCGAGATGCACCAGGACCGCTGGCTTGTGCTCGATGAAAAGAACGCGATCATCGGAGTCGTGAGCGCGTTTGATGTGCTCATGGCGGGACGCCGCGACGTCCAGGTAAGCGCCTACACGCGGCGCGTCGTCACCGTGAACTCGAACGAACCCGCCCACAGCGTCTTGACCAAAATCCGCGCCGCCCGAACCACCGTCGCCGTAGTCCGAGGGGCAAACGGCCCCATCGGGCGGCTGACGTGGGAAGACCTCATCCGGCGACTGGTGGACGCCGCAAGCGCGAACGAATAAGCTACTTCGCCGCCTTCACCGTCACTACACCGGCCTTGCCATCAAATGCGGCTTCAGCAGCCGTGCCATCAGCGTATTGGACGCGGACTTTCCCGGCGGTGGCGGTGGTGCCAATGCCGAAGAATGCGGCGCTGATGTTTTGCCCGAGGTAGCCACTGCCAGCGGCGAGTTCAGTCGTCTGCGTGGCGGTGCCGCGTGTGAGAGTGACGCGTGCGCCGGGGGCTTTGGCGGCGGGGAGGTTCACGCGGAGCCAGTTGCCTGCCTTGTTTTCGTAGGCGGCGACGGTGTCGCTATTGCGCGTCACTGCGATGTCGGGGCGGTTGTCGTTATTCCAGTCGGCGAGGGTGGCGCTCTTCATGTCGCCGGTGATGAGGATGCCGCTGTTGCGGTGCTCGACGCGGGTAAAGCCGCCTTTTCCATCGCCAAGGAGGAGGTCGCCGAGGCCGCCGTCGTAGCGGGGGTTTTCGATTTGTGGGCCGAAGAAGTTCTCGGCGAGGAAGAGGTCGCAGTTGCCGTCGCCGTTCAAGTCTGCGGCGACGATGCCGTGGATGGGGGCGATTTGCACCATGCGTTCGAAGGGCTTGAAGGTGAACTTTCCTTTGTCGTTCCAGAGGACACCGCTTTGGAATTCGGCGGCTTCAAACTTCTCGGCTTTGGCGAGTTTCTCTTCGCTGTAAACATCGTTGATGCTGGCGAGGGCGAACTGTTTGAAAGTAGGGAATTTGTCTTTGATGAATGGCATCGCGTTGCTGGAGCAACTGCGCCCGCGCTCGGGCAGCAGGTTGTCGCCTTCGCGCTTCATTTCGACGATGTTGTTCTTCCCGGTGCCGTCGAAGTCGGCGTAGTACGTGACCATCGGATGGTGTCCGTCGGGCTGTTTGTATTTGGTGTTCAGCCCGTTGTTGCCGACTGCGTAATCGAGGTCGCCGTCGCCATCGAAATCGCCTGCGGTGATGCCGTTCCACCAGCCTTTAAGCTCGGCGAGCCCGGCGGCTGCGGTGGCGTCGGCGAGTTTGCCTTGGGTGTTTTTGAAGATGCGGATTGGCTGCCACTCGGCGGCTACGATGAGATCGAGCCAGCCGTCGTTGTTCGTGTCGGACCAGATGGCGGAGTTGACGATGCCAGCGTTGGCGAGGCCGGGGACGGTATCCGTCACGTCGGTGAACTTCACTTTTCCGCCCACGCTTTCATTGTGCAGAAGGCGGGAGCGATTGCTGTGCGGGTAGTCGCCGGGGTTGTTGCGCGCACCGACGAAGAGATCGATCTTTCCATCGCGGTCGTAGTCCACAGCGGCGACGGGGCCGTCGTTTTCGGTGTCGGCGGGGATGCTGCCGTCGGCGGCTTTGGAGAAGGAGCCTTTGCCGTCGTTGAGGTAAAGGCGGTCGGCGAGTTCCTTGGCCTTGGGCTCGAATTCACTGCTGCCGCTGGCCACGTAGAGGTCTAGGTCGCCATCGCCGTCTGCGTCGAAAAAGACCGCGCCCATGTCTTCGGAGGCTTTGTCGGAGCGGAAGTCTTCCACCCACTTGGCGATGAACTTTCCTTTGCCGTCATTGAGCCGGACTTCGGCGATACTCCCGGCACTAGAGCCGAAGAAAAGATCATCGTCGCCGTCACCATCCACATCGCCCCAAGCGAGAGCCGGGCCGCGTTGGCTCTGGGAGTGCGGGAGGAGGATTTGGCGTTTGAAGTCTGCATCCCAGCCGTTGTCTTTGTGCTTGAGCATTTCGAGCGATTTGCTGGCGGTAAAGAGCGTGTCTATTTTCGCTGCGGGCACTTCGGGCTCACCGCCGCTGGCAGGCTGCGTGACGGTGTAGCGCATGTTCGCTTTGATGCCCTTCAGCGTCTGCGTCCCAGCGCCGGGCCAGTGGATCACGAGTTCTTCGATGACTTCATCTTTGCCGAGGCCAAAGTGGACGATGTCTTCGTTATACGTCATGTAGCCGCTCTGCGGGGAGACCTGCCGCATCTGCGAGCCGCTCGCCGCTTTCACGGTGACGCGCGCGCCGATGGCGTGGCTGTTCGATTTCACGCCGATGAGCTTCAGCACGACGCGGTTGCCCGTCTGCGAGTCGTTGCGGAGGACGAAGTTCGGCTCTTCGAGGTTCACTTCGATCATGTCGAGATCGCCGTCCCCATCGAGGTCAGCGGAGGCTGCGCCGTAGGTCACGCCGTTGTGGTCGAGGCCCCAGTCCTTGCTGCTTTCCTCGAACTTATTCGTGCCCGTGTTGCGGTAGCTGCGGTTCACTTCCTTCCGCATTTCGCCCGTCTTGAAATACTCGAACATGTGCTTCCCGATGAGCTGGTTCTGCGTGATCGAGATGTCCGAGTCGTTCATGTGGCGGCTGATTCCGTTGGTAAAATACACGTCCTGCCAGCCATCGAGATCGAGGTCGGCAAATTTCACCGTCCACGTCCAATCCGTGCTCCGGACGCCGTAGAGCTTGCTGCCTTCGAGGAAGCGCCCGGTGCCCGTATTGATGAGCAGCGTGTTCACCATATACTGCGGCGTCGCGGCGAAATAGGACCGTTGCAAATCCATGCCGCCCATGATGCCCATCGTCGTCTTCGATTTGAAATGCGAGGTCGCGCTCATGTCGGCCACGAGGATGTCCGGCATCAAGTCATTGTTCACATCACCAGCATCAACCCCCATCGAGAACCACGGCGTATGCGGCACCGCGCTGGCCAGCACGTCGGTAAAAGTCCCATCGCCATTGTTCTGGTAGAGCTTATCTGGGCCGTGAAAGTCGTTCGCCACGTAGAGGTCAATCTTCCCGTCCAGATTGACGTCCGTCCACACCGCGCCGAGGCCATCGCCGCGCCCCGCGATGCCCGCCGCCTTCGTCGTATCGGTGAATTTCACCTCTCCCGGCTTGCTGTCATTGCGATAAAAGCGGTCGTCCGTCCCGATCGATTCGCTACCCCAGTTATCATAGTCGAAACGCCAGACGTGGTAGTAGGGCTCCTGGCCTTTCTTGATCGAGACGGAGCCATCCGGGAACTTATCCACCGGCAGCTCCGCTGGCGTGCCATTCGGGTCCTCGATGCGGTTCGTGAGCAGATACATATCGAGGTCGCCGTCCCCGTCTGCATCCGCAAAATACGCGCTGTGCGAGCAGTCCACCGCATCCATCCCCGCCGCGCCTTTCAGCTCCTTGAAGACGCCCTTTCCATCATTAAGGAAGAGCTGATTGGGCTTCATGTAATTGCACAGATAAAGGTCGAGGTCCCCGTCCCCATCCACATCCGCCGCCGAAGCCCCAGCCGACCACGCATCTCCGCCATCCAGCCCCGCGCTCTTCGCGGTGGTGTCTTCAAATTTCAGCCCGCCAGCGTTGCGGTAGAGCACATTCGGCCCCGTCGTCCCGGCGAAAAAAACATCCGGCTTCCCATCGCCATCGAAGTCGGCAGTGACCACGCCGCCCGTCGTCATCCCCGAGTGGTAGAGGTAGCTCATCGGGTGGTCCACGTTCATTTTATTGATAGTCGTGATGCCCGTCTGCTCGGGCGCGAGCTGGGTAAAAAGCGGCTTCCCCGTGCCAGCCGAGCGGGCCGCGAGAGGCTCGGCTTTTACACCGGCAGGAAGTTCAGCCGCGTGGGCAGCACTGAGGATGGCAATGGTCGCTGAGAGAATGAAGATAGGTTTCATTTGGGTTACTGTTTTAAATCAAGCGGGATAAAGCACGAGGACCCATCGAATTTCAACAAAGGAAATTCGCCGCCCGCAAGAACGCTTCGACACCGTGCGGAAATGCCGCTATTTGCCCCACATGCGACACATCTTCTGGCTCATCGCCCTGCTACCGACCCTCGCCCACGCCGGGCTCAAATGGGACACCACCCACAAAGCACTCACCTACAAACCCGGCACTGGCGTCTATCGCGCACAGTTCCCCTTCAAAAATACCGGCAAATCCACGGTGAGCATCGCCCAAATCCAAACCGGCTGCGCCTGCTGCACCACCGGAAAAGTCGCCAAGCGCCAATACGCCCCCGGCGAAACGGGCCAAGTCGAAATGATCGTAGATGTCCGTGGAAAAGAAGTCCCCATCCTCAAGCCCGTCCTCGTCCAGTACGCCGACGGCAGCGAGCCCACGTCGCTCATCCTCGAAGTCAAAACCTCCGACGCCAAACCCATCAAAGTCCCCCGCTGGAACATCGGGATTCGCAAATGATCACACGTCGCACTTTCCTCGCCCAAGCCGCACTCGTCGCCGCCCCGCTCCACGCTGCGGAACCCACACGCATCGTCGATACACACACCCATTTCTACGACCCCACTCGCCCCGAAGGAGTCCCGTGGCCCGACCCGAAAGACGCCCTCCTTTACCGCAAAGTCATGCCCGCCGAGTATCGCAAGCTCGCCGAGCCCCACGGCGTGCGCGGCACCGTCGTCGTCGAGGCCAGCCCGTGGGTCGAGGACAACCAATGGCTGCTCGACCTCGCCGCACGCGAGCCCTTCATTCTCGGCATCGTCGGCAACCTCGACCCGCTCGCCCCCGACTTCGCCACGAACCTCGCCCGCTTTACCAAAAACCCCAAGTTTCGCGGCATCCGAGTCAGCGGCAAACAACTCGCCGAGCGCGGCACCGAGGTCGCCTACCGCGACGCCATCCGCCGCCTCGCCGCCGCCGACCTCTCCCTCGACCTCAACGGCCCCAGCGACTACCTCGCACAAATCCCCGCGCTCTGCCGCGCCATCCCAGAACTTCGCATCATCATCGATCACGTCGGCAGTGCCGGTCCCGCCACAAAGCTCACACAACAATGGCGCGACCGCATCCGCGCTGCCGGAGAAAGCGGACACGTCTTTTGCAAAATCAGCGCACTCCCCGAGCAATCCGGCGAGCCCACCGGCAAAGCGCCCACGGATACCGCGCATTACCGCCCCATCCTCGACGCCGTGTGGGAAGCATTCGGGGAAAAACAGGTCATCTTTGGCAGTAATTGGCCCGTCTCCGACAACGGCACGACCTTCGACAACGTGATGAAAATCATCCGCCCCTACATCGCCGAGAAAGGCCCCGTCGCCGAGCAACGATACTTCGAGTCCAACGCCAAGGACGCATACCGCTGGCCGGCATAGCTGCGCTTCACCTCTGCCACATCTTCCAGCGTCCCTTCCGACCTCACAAAATGGGGTCCGCTTCAAATCGCGGAGAACCCTCCGAGAAAGAAAAGAAAAACCGCGCAATCCCCGCAGTCTGCGGGCAAAAACCCCCCTTCCCTCCCCCGACCCCGCAAAACTATTTTCAACTATTTTCACCCCAAGTGATACGTTTTGCCCAAAAATTTCGCATGTATAGATGTGAGAACATCTATTCCGACGTAAGCGTCACGCATAGCGCCGTGTGAGTTCGGTGGTCGTAAATTGCGTAGGTCATACATTACGCAATCTATGGAACCGAAAAATGAGCGAGTGCTGAAGGTCGATGAAGCGGGGCGTGTGTGGACGCCGCGTGAGTTGCGCGATGG
>CAMDQC010000017.1 GCA_945905735.1 Prosthecobacter debontii
GTTTTTGCTCCACCCATCGGGTTCGTTCGCGTGCCGCTCGTCTATGATCGCTGCAATTTCCGGTAGTCCAAGTTTGAGTTTCACTCCTGCCATTTCGCTTTCTTGCCTTTTTACTCTAAAATGTCACTTTAATTATGAAATTTAGTATTACGCACGATCGGTCATTTCGCAAATGAGCGGGCCATTTTTCCCGAAAAATTTTCGCTAAACCCCGATGCGCGGGCACAGCTCAGCGATTTCGCACCCTTCGCAGAGGGGCTTTCTGGCAGAGCAGCGGCGGCGTCCGTGCCAGATGATCCAGTGGCTAAACAGCGCCCATTGCCCGCGGGGGATGAGCTTTATTAAGTCCTCCTCGATTTTCTCGGCGGTGGTTTCTTTCGTCAGCCCGAGCCGCGTGCTGAGGCGGGTGACGTGTGTATCCACGACGACGCCTTCATTGATGCCGAAGACGTTGCCGAGCACGACGTTCGCCGTCTTTCGCCCGACTCCTGCCAGCGCGGTGAGCGCGTCCATCTCTGGCGGGACTTCGCCGCCGTGCTGGGCGACGAGGCTCGTGCAACAGGCTTTGATGTTCTTTGCTTTGTTGCGGAAAAAGCCCGTCGTCTTCACGAGGTCTTCGAGTTGCTCGATAGGCAGCGCGACGTAATCGGCGGCAGTCTTGCACACGCGGAAGAGGTCTTTCGTGACGATGTTCACGCGCTTGTCGGTGCATTGTGCGCTGAGGATCGTGGCGACGAGCAGCTCCAGCGGCGTGGTGTAATCAAGCTCGCAATGCGCGTCGGGATACGTCGCGGCGAGGCTCGTGCAGATGGCTTGCGTCCGCTTCGTGCGGTCGGCAGCGGATTCGCGGGGCATCGCCCGGCTACTTCTTGGGGCGGCCTGCTTCTAGGGCCTTCGCCTTCGCCAGAGCTTCCTGTGCCCGAGGATCGTCGGGGAATTTTTCGGCGAGCTGCTTGTAGGCTTTGATCGCGCTCTCTCGCTTAAACTGCCGGAGCTTCTCCCGCTCGAGTTCTTTCTTCTCGGCTTCGCTCTGCTCTTTGCAGCCTGTCGCGCAGAGAGCGATGGCGGCGGCTGTGAAAATGGCGGCGATTTTGAGCATTCAGAGTTTTTCGGGTGAGCGGAAAGGTCCGCTGTTTTCGTTATTCGGCAGCAGGTGCCAAGTTATTTCTTTGCGGTTTTGTCTTTGTCGTCCTTCGCGGGTTCTCCAGCGGCGTCTTTGGCCGCTTTGGGATCGGCAGGCTTTGCGTCTGTTGGCTTGGCGGGCTCGGGAGCTTTGGGCGCGGGTTTTTTCTTACCCGCGAGGAATTTTTCCCGCTCATCCTTGAGCATCACCGGGAGTTTTCCGGTCGCTTGCTGTTCGAGCAAGTTGGCCCCGCGCCAGAGCCCGTCTGCGCTTACGCCGGGGACGCTCTCGTAGCTATTGGCGATCTTCACGAAGTTATCCACCGCGCTGTCGTAGTCCTTCTCCATCTCTTTGATCCGGGCGACGAGGAACAGCGTCTTGGCGGGCAGATCAAACACCTTGTGGTTGATTTTGAAGACCTTTTGCAGCCGAGCGATGAAATCGTCTTCGAGCTTACCTTCATCCACTTTCGCGCGGATGATGCCGTAGTCTGCCTCCAGCACTTTCTTGGACGTGCCAAACGCCGTTTGTAGCTCCTGAAACTTAGTGGCGGCATCCTTGATATTCCCCTGAGCTTCCAAAACCTTGCCTAGCCAAAACAGCGCAGTCGCCTGCGGGTCTTGCGCTTCTTTCGGGTAATCAGCGGCGAGCTTTGCCGCAACTTCGTTCACCTTGTCGTATTTCTTCTCCGCGAGCAGTCCCTCCATGTAACGGTCAAGGTCGTCGGCGGTAAATTTCACGTCGGCTTTGTAAGCGTCGTTCATCGCACGCATCGCTTGCGGGCGGGTCTTTTCCCACAGAGCTGCGCCGAGAGCAAAGAGGACGTTGCTCCTCACGGCGGGCTTGCTGTCGTACTTCGCGGCTAGGTCTTTGAAGTAGCCTTCGACTTTCGCGGCGTTCGCCGGGTCGGCTGCGGTCCGCGCTCTTTGGACGGTGACGAGCTTCTCCAACCCCTCGCCGACTCTGTTGAGCTCGGCGGGCTGGTCGGCGTATTTTTCGAGGATTTTCTCGACGGCTTTGGTGGCGTTATCCACGGCTTCCTGCCAGACGAGTTTCTCGTCGGCATTCATAATGACGAAGTTCTTCTGCGGGATCTGCGCCGTCCACTTCGCCGCGATTTTGACCAGCGATTGATCGCCGCGTTTTGCCTCTGGGTTCTTCTCCAGCTCGAAGTCCACAAACTCCATGAGCTTCTTGGCTCCGTCGCGGGTATTTTGCAGAGCGTTGACGGATTTCCCGTCAGGCCCCGAGCGAGTGAAGAGGATTTCCGCCAGATTGTTAAAGGCGTAATAAATCTTGTCGTTGTCTGGATAGGCTTTGATCAGCCCCTCCATCAACTCCGCACATTTCGCGTAGTCTTTCCGCTCTTGGTAGATGTCAAAGCGACGGAAAAACGTATCGGCAGCACTCTCGGATTCAGGCCATTTCTCTACAAGTTTCGCAAACGCCGTGACGGCTTGGTCCTTCTGCTCCGTGACGGCAAGGCTCTTGGCGAGGAGATACTGTGCGGTCGGCACATTCTTCGCCGTGTTCTCACTCTTCGGCGTCCCGGCGCTGTAAGTATCCACGTATTTCGAGAGCACCGGGATCGCGTCCTTCGGCGACTTCCCTGCCAATATCTGCGCGATGCCAAACTCGGCGTCTTCCTTGTAGGAATACGTCGCATACTTATCTATGACGATCTGGTAGGCGGCAATCGCCGCGTCCGCCATTGCCGGGTCGCCCTTCTCGCGGGCCATGACTTCTTTGATGTTGCCCACCACAAACTGAAGGTTCGCTGCGACGTCTTCCTTTGGGTTCGTGGAAAGTGCCACCTCAATCGCCTTGAGCGCCTCTTCATACTTCCCGAGCTTGGTGAGCGCCGCTGCGAGCAGCGCGTTTGCCTCGCCGACCAAGCGCCACGGCTTGAAGTCCGCCATGCCGTCATTCACGACGGCGATCGCCTTATCCATGTTCTCGTTTTTCCCGCTATCAATGAGCAATTTTGCCAGCAAAACGGGCAGGTTATCCCCGTTCGTGTTGCCCTTAAACTTCGCGCGGAACTCCTCGTAAGCGACCTGCGTCTTTTCGAGGTTGTTCTGCTCTGCATAAGTCAGGCACAGCATCCCAGCGACGGCGGGGAGCGCGTCCTTGTCGCCTTTCAGCAGTTCCTCCTGCCCTTGCAGGTAGCGGATTAGCACGCGGGATTCGTCGCTCTTTTTCTGGAAAAGATAGATGCGAGCGAGGGCGAGCTTTGCCGAGAGGTATTGGTCCTGCCCGGTCTTGTAGCGGTCGAGTTTTTGCTCCTCGATGTCGATGAGGTTTTCGAGCCGCGCCATCTGTATCGGGTAGTTCGGCCCCGGCTGGATGAGCGGTATTTGGCGCTTCAAGTAATCAATCTTCGCCTGCTGCGCCGCGAGCACTTCCTCTCGTGCTCGTACTGCACGGAACGCCTCATAGGAACCCGTGAGAAATTGTTGCTGGAGCGCCTTCTTTTTCTCCTCATCGGGTGCGCTGGCATTTTGGCTCCGGGTGAGCTGCATCTGCGCGATGTAGAAGGTTGCCTCGTTGCTCATGGCGAGGTCGCCACTGCCTTGATAGACCTTCACCAAATGCGGCTGCGCCTGGTCGTAAATCTTCAGCGCCTTCTCCACAGCCTCCGGCGGCGCTTCTTTACCCGCCTTGGACTCCATCTGCTCTGCTGCGCTGGCAAAAAGGGCACGCCCCTCTGACAGCACTGCATCCCAGTAAAGCGGAGTCTTCTGTGGGCCGAGATTTTCCACTGCCCCGTAGCCCTTCACCGCCTCGTCGTATTTCCCCACCTGCATGAGCAGCGTCGCCCGGAGGAAGTGTGCGTTATCATACTCTCGCGATTGCGGGAACAGCCTCAGGAACGTCTCATACTCCCCGACTGCCAGCTCGAAAATCTTGTTCTGCGCCTGCTTCTGCGGTGGCGAATCGGACGGCATCTTGACGCCTTTGAGCGTGGCCGATTTCGCGATCAACATCTGCGCCGCTTCCTTCCCCGGAGCCTCGATCTTTGGGTTGGCGATAATCTCCTTCAAGTGCCGCAGCGGGGAATCGTAGTCGCCCTCTTGAATGTAGCAGACCGCCAGCTTGAACTTCGCGTCCAGCGACTTCGGGGAGAGCATCTTGTATTTCTCCAAGAACTTCTCGAAGCCCTTCATGGCTCCCTTGTAGTTCTTCTGGTCCATCAGCGCACTCGCGGCTTCGAACTCCTTCGCGTCGCTAGACGTGACGGCGGGCGGCGGCGTAGGCAACTGCGCGTGGAGCGGCGGCAGCAAAAAAGCCGCAGAGCCCGTTAGGATGGCGCTTGCGGTCAGTAAGGAGATGCGGGAGCGAATGATAGTTTTCATACGGAGCTGGTGAACTTTTGGTGTAGCGTAGTGAAGCGCAGAATATTGCGCCAAGTAAATCCCTGTTAGAAAAAAGATCGTTTCAATCCCGTGACGCTCACACCCCGGCGACCTGCCAGCCGAGGCTTTCGAGAAAAACGCGCACCTTCCCAGACTGGTCGCCCTGCATCTCGATCGTCCGCTCCCGCACCGTCCCGCCCGTCCCGAGCGACTTGCGAAGCTGCTTGGCGAGGTCCTCCAGCGCATCCGCCGAAAACCCCGGCGGGAAATCGTGAACGACAATCACCGCCCTCCCCCCGCGATGCGCCGTCTCCTTTCGCAAAACCACGCGCCCCAGCCGCTTCGCCTTCGTCGGTGCGGCGGTTGGCTGCGCTGGCCCCTCGGGGAGTGGCCCGAGGTTCAGCCCGGCAAAGGCATTGCCCAAACCCGCTAGGCCAGACTGCTCGGGGCTCAACTCGACACGCTTGTTTTTTTCAGGACGCATAAGAGCCCGTTAGCCCATCTCGCGGCGGGGCGGAAGCGGGAAAATCGAAGACACCCATCACTTCATCGCCGCAAGTGCTGCGAGGGCGAGCTTCCTTGCGCCGGGTTGTTTGAGCTTTGAGTCGGCGGCTCGGGTGAAATCGGCTTTGGCTTCGTCCCTCCGCTCCAGCGCAAGAAAAGCGCGGCCTCGGTTATAGAGAATGTAGGCGTCGTCGGGCGTCAATCCGGCGGCGGCGTTGAAAGCAGCGAGCGCGTCTTCATTCTTCGCGAGTAAAAGGAGCGCGTCACCGCGTCGGCTGTGGGCTTTTGCAGAAAGTACGACTTCCCCAGTGGGGAGGCAATCGGCGATGGCGGCGAGGATGAGGTCGCAGGATTGCAGCGCGGCCTCGGCACGCGGTGCGGATGTCTTCGGGTCGCGGAGGCTTTCTTTGACTTGGTCGAGCAACGTCGCGAGCGGCGCAACAGGCTCTTTTCCGGGACCACGACTGCGGGTAAATCGGCGGATGGCTTCGACGCAGCGGGCTGTGTCGCCGGCGGCGGCGAGTTTGCCGAGGTCGGCGACGCTGGGCAGCGGGATGGGCTGTCCTTTTGGGATGGCTTCAGCCGAGGGTGTTTGTCCGGCGAGGTAGATGTCGTCGCCGATGAGCCGCGAGTATTCGGCGGGGACTTGTTTCCCCTCCGAACGCTCAATGACCCGAGCGCGAGTGCGCTTGAACACTTGCTCGATCGTGAGCCCGGGCGCGCGAAGTTGGGCGATGAGTTCCTCGGTGTAGAGGCCGTTCGCCCCATCACCGTCGGATGCGGCGTGCCCGGCGTCGGTGGCAAATGCGATGAGGGAACCAGCGGGAGGGTTCATTTCCACAAGCCCGCCGCGCGCGGCATCGCGGTTCGCGGGGTTGCGGGCGACGGGCGTGGAGCGGCAGGCGTCGAGGATGACGAGGTTGCAGCGGACGCCGGAGCTGCTCATCTCGGCGACGACTTGTTCGGCGTTGAGCAGCTTGGTTTCCGCCAGCAAGCGCAGGCTTCCCCCGCTGGCGGCGTCCGGGCTGTAGCCGGACTTGGTGGGCAAAAGGTAGTTCGCACCCTCGACGGAAATCCCGTGTCCGGCGAAGTAGAATAGGCCGACTTCCGCACCGCTGAGTTTTGCGCGAAACTTGATGATCGCAGCGAGGAGTTCATCGCGGGTGTCATTGTGCTCTTCGATGACGAAGAAGCCGAGGGTGCGAAGGGTAGTCGCCATCGCCTTTGCGTCGTTCACCGTGTTGCGCAACGGGCCGACTGCGGGCTCGTAGCGACTGTTGCCGATGACGAGCGCGATGCGCTTGGGCGCGTCGGCAGCTTGGGAATAAATAAGCGAGCAGAGCAGGGCGACGAAGAGACGGATGCAGATGTTGATTTGCACAGTAGCGAGAGCGGGTTAGAACGCCGCAAAGCGAAGCCCTTTGCAAGCCACCATGATTTTCACGCGTATTCTCAGCCCACTCGTCGCAGCCATTCTCGCAGGATGCGCCTCGCCGCCGTCGGCCTCGCTCACGCCGGGCGATGCCTCTGCGCCCTCGCAGGTGACGCCGACGGAAGCGCTCGCCATCGCACAGAAGCTCGCCACTCACGCTTGGTGTCCGTTTTCCAAAAACATCCTGCATGGCCGCGATAAAAGCGGCGTGCTCGTGAACACTCCCGACGCCACTTTTCGCGAACAGCCCGAGCGCCCTGGCTGGTGGATGCCTGGCGAGGTGAATGCGGGCGTGCCGTATAAATGGGGCGGCTTCGACGATACGGCGTCGTTCGATGCCGCCATCGCCAACGGACTCGCCGCTGGCGACGTTTCCTCTCCGGCCAAACGCCGCGCCGACAACACCGCCGTGAGCGCACAGGCGGCTGGCGTGGATTGCTCCGGCTTCGTTTCGCGCTGTCTCAAATTGCCATCGGTCCACGATACCACGCAGCTCCCGTCGGTCTGCACCGTCCTGCCCGACGCTGCGGCCCTGCGGCCCGGCGACTTGCTAAACATCCCCCATCGCCACGTCCTGCTCTGCGCTGGCTGGGCGACGCCGGACCGCAAGTGGATCTATTTTTACGAAACTGGCGGCGCTCCTGAGCATTGGAAGCCGGGGCTGAAACAAGCACCTCTCGCCGCCCTGCTCGCGCTCGGCTATCAGCCTCTCCGCTATCGCGGGATGGCCACGGAGTCGCGCACCGACGGCAAGCAAATCCTCACCCGCGCCGCGCTCAGCACTGCGCCGGTCATCACACATCCGACCATCGGCGAGCCGTGATTACGGCGTCACTTTCAGCCGGATGAAACGCGTCTCGCCAGCGGGCGCGTTGTCGGTGGCGCGGATGGTTTGGGTGATGCCGTCGTCCGCGAGGACTGTCTCGGTGATGTCGCCGGGCAGCGGGTCGGCCCACGCGGCGAGGTTGCCGGTGACTTGCACCGTGTAGTTCACAAAGGGCGAGGATTTTTGCCGCGTGTAGGTGAGCGTGAGATGCCCGGCGTCGAGTGCGGTGAGTGTGCCATCGCCGCCCGTGCCGCTGAATGGATTCAGCCCCAGCGCCCACTCGAACCAATTCGTGCGCCCGTCGCCATCCGGGTCGTCGTTGAGCGTGCCGAGGCCGGGGTTGCGCAGCAGCCACGCACCGGGCGTGTCGCGCATCGTCACGCTCACGTCGTCTTGCACAGAAAGCGCCGTATCGCTCGCGGTGAGGCGCAGGGTGAAAGTGCCGGGCAACTCGAATGTGGCGGTCGTCGCAGGCGCAGCAGGCGCGGTGAATGTGACTGCGCCGGGGCCGTTCACTTTGCTCCACGCGGAGTTGAGAGCGGCGGGCAGTGTGTCGTCGTCCACGCTGCCCGCGAGCGGCGTGCTTGGGAGATACGCGGTGATGTCGGCACCGGCGCTGATGGTGGGCGCGAGGTTCGGCTCGTTCGCGCCGGGCGAGCCGCCGAGGGCTGCGGATGCGCGCCAATTCGAGGCGGTGCTGGATGGGCCTGTGGGGTTGTAAATCGCGAGCGTTCTGCCGCCGCCATCCGTCGTGGGATACCACACGTCGTCATAGGTAAAGTCGGCAATGGTCGCGCCGCTGGCGTTTTTCAAAACGACGCGCTCGCCGCCACTATCGAGGTCGCCGACGAATGGACCGAGCACATTGGGCACGCCGGGATAGCGCGTGGAAAACGCCTGCGGATTCGCTGCGAGGACCGCAAATGCACCGGGTGCCAGCGTGATGCCTTGGGTGTTTGTGAGCGTGAAATCGGCAGCCAATTCGAGCTTGATTCCGCCGAGGTCCACGGATGTCGCGCCGATGTTTTTCACCTCGATGAACTCGAAGTCCGATGTGTCGAAAACCGGGTTCACCGCAAGCTCGGCGGCGGTTGGCGGAGTGGGGTGATAGTTGATCTCCGTGATAGCGAGATTGCCGCTGGCAGCCAGCGTGTTGTTGGAAAACCTCGCCTCTGTCGGTCCACTCCACGCGCTGCGTAGTGGAGGATTATTCGCGCCGATGAGCACCGCCGCATTGCTCAGCCACGCGGCATTGTAAGCACGCGCCTTCACCCGCGTCGTGGTGCTAATCGCCAGCGGAGCCGAATAGACAAACACGTTGCCGCCGCTCGGTGCAGCGCCGCCGCTCGGGCGCGGGTCCGTGCCATCGAGCGTGTAGTAGATCGTCGCGCCCGCTGGCCCGCTGATCGAGAGCGAGAGGCTGCTGATATTCTGGCTGCTGTGGCTGAACGTCACGGGCGCGACCCACTGTGAGTCGAAGAAGTTCGCCCGCTGCTGGAGATAGTCTTTGATACGCTGCACCTCGGCGGCTTGGGTCGCGGCATAGACGGTGCCGGTGAACGGACTCGTCCACGCGCGCTTCGTCTGCGCCCAGCGCGCTAAGTCGCGCGTGACGGCCTCGGCGGTGAGTTCGGCGTTCAGCGTATCGAGTAACGTGTTCACGCTCGCGGCGGAGAATGCGCCGCGCCGCAGCTCCACCCAACGGTCTATGTAGCGTTGGTAAAAGTCGGCGTCGGTGAAGAGCCTCGCCCACCAAGTGTAATTGAAAAAGTCCGTGCCGAGGTCGCCCGTCTGCGAGCGCCAAGTCGCGGGATTCGCATCGCGCCCATCGGTGGAGGAAAGCCCGCGATCCACGTCCCAGACAGGGCCAAACGCGATTTTACCACCGCGCTCTTTGTGCAGGAACCCGCTGAGCCGGAGCCCGTCCACATTGAACGTCCATACATTCATCAGGTGATGATCCACGGCCGCCCCGACATCGAGCCACGCAGCGTAACCGGTGATGGGGTTCGTGTAGCTTGCGCTGTCGAGCGCGGTCTTGAACGACGCGATGGTGCTCGTGAGATACTGCTCTTGCGGGTCGCGCTGCGGCGACTTCACCGCGTTCTCTTTCGGATAGTAGTAGGCCATCGTCTGTCCGCCCGCGCTGAAGCCGGTGTCGCCCGCATCGAGGCGATCTACTTTCCAAATAAACCCGCCAGTTTTCCCCACGGCGTCGTTGTCGTAAGTGTCGAGCTTGGTGACATCCACCCGTTCTTTCCCGCGCCGGATTTTCTCCATGACGTTGTAAGCGCCGTAGTAGTCGCCGCTCGCCGCGCCTGTGAAATTCAGCGATCCGCCGCTCGTCTCCACGAAGACCTCCGCCATCCGTGTGCGCATCGCGTCGCGTCCGATGCTGTTGCTCAGTGCGTAAAAGAACGGGTTGTGCAGGTCGGATCGGTCGTAGTTGAACGGCGCGTGGAAGACCCAATCGGAGCCATCGGGCATCCCGAGAAGCGGGATGTCGTTGTCGTCGTCGTCGCGTGCTTTACGGGCCTCGAAGTTGAAGTTCGTCTTTGCGTTCGTGAGCGTGGAGGAACCTCGGCGGTCCGCCGCGCCACGGCAAGCGAGGGTCGGCAGATTCGAGAGCCGGGCTCGCCCGTCGAGCGCCGACGGCTCCCACACCCACATGAAAACGGACTGGTCCACCGTATCGGGAAGCGTGCCGAGGCCGAAGTTCGACACGACGACGATCGGCGCGGCGGTGTTGAAGCCGGACGTTGTCCCATCGAGCAGCAGGTAGCCCGCAGTCTCTGTTTCGCCGGGCAATTTCCCCGGCTCGAAGACGCGCGCTCGCAGCAGCGATGTCGCGGAAACCGACAGCGTCGTGCTGTAAGCGGACGATGTAGAAATGGGAGTGCTGCCATCGAGCGTGTAGCGGATCACGGCGCCCGGAGCGGGCACTTCCTCGGTGAGCGCGACGCCCAGCGAGCCTGTAAATGCGCGGCTCGACAGCGAGATGAGCACTTTTCCCGAGACGCCCGTGCCGGAGTAACTATTCCCATCGCCAGGCGTCGGCGAGTCGTAGATGCCCGTCGCGGCGAGTTGCGCAAAGTCGCGCCCGTAGCTGACGTTTGCCGCCAGCGCGGGATACGTGAGCGTGCTATCCACCGCACCGCCGGCCTGCACCATACTGAGAGTGCCGCCCGCGGCGCTGAGCGTGAAATTCGTGTGCAACCACGAGGTCGCGACGGTGCGGTTTTTCGCCGAAGCGAAAATGACCATGCGCTCGTCGGGCATGATTTCCACGGCAGGGAACGTCCACTGCGTCGCGCCGTGGATGAGCTTGTAGCCGCTAAGCGAGAACTTGTTCACGCGGTCGGGATTCCAAAGCTCGATCCACGGCTGCACGGTGCCGTCTTCGTCCTTTTTCCCCGTCGTGTTCACCGGCAGGGTTTCCGTGAGGTGAAAGGCGAGGAGCGTCGTGAAGGTCGCCGTCGCATCCGCCCAATCGCTGCCGACGGCGTTCTGTGCAAAGGCGCGGAAGTAATACTGCGTGAAGGGCAACAGCCCGCTGACAGTCGCCGAGCCCGTGGTCGTGAGCGCGCCGAGGTCGGTGAAGTTTTGCCACGATGCGGGGTTCGTGCCGCCGTCGGTGGTGCCGTAGTAGATCTTCACGTTGGGGCTCACGAGGCCGTTGGTGATGAGAGTGGCGTTCAGCGTCGCGGTGAGCGTGGTGACGGCGGTCGCCGCGAGGTTTTCTACAATCGGTGCTTCCGTCGCCGCCGCGTTGCTGGAGACGAGCAGCAGCCCTGTGCCGGTGATGAGCGCCGTCTTATTTGTCGCTGCGGAGGCCAGCGAGCCCCACGTCCCCGTCGCCTGTACGACGTTGTTTATTACGAGCTGATCTATCGTGTCCGTGCTCCCGTGGGCGAGGTCCAGCGTCGCGCCGGTGGTGAGCCAAATATCCGCCGTGTCCGCGATGGACGCCGCTGTGAGTGAAAGCGTGCCTTGGTTCACCGAGATGCGGCCCAGCGTGTTGCTGGAAGCGGTGAGCGCCAGCGTGCCGAGGCCCGTCTTCACAAGGATGCCGTTCGACACCGTGCCCGCCAGCGCCGCGTCGGTGGCTGCGCCGGAGACGCTGCTGCGGGCCACATCCACGGTGCGCGGACGGAAGTTTAAGTTGAGGGGATTTTGAAAAGTGACCGTCCCATTGGAGAACGAGTGCCCCAGCATCAGCGTGCCGCCGCTCACGAAATTACCAGTCGAGGCCCACGTCATCGCCGCGCTGGCACCGCCGATATTCACGGCGAGATTGTTCGCCGCATTGCCCCACGTCGCGTTCAGCCCGTAGGCCGCGAAGCCGCCGCTCGCCGTGGCATTTCCCGTCTCGTCGCGCGCGGCCCACTGGAACTGCGCGGAGCCCGTGCCCAGCGCACGGCTGAATGTCCCGTTCGTGGCGAACACCCCGCCATTCAGCTTCAGCTCCTCGGAGGCGTTCATCCCGCCGCCCACTCCGGCGACGGCCAGCATCCCGCTGTTGATCGCCATTCCCGCGCCAGCCACGGCGTCCGTCGTCCCGCGAACCACCAGCGCGCCCGTTCCCGCTTTCGTGAGGAATCTGTTCCCGTGGGTGAGGTTGCCGGTGATGGTCGTGACCGTGTTGCTCACCGTGAGCGTGCGTTGATTTAATGTTTCCAGCGTCAGCGCGCCAAACGTCAAATCTCCGCTCGCTCCAACCGTGAAGACGCCCGCGTCGCCTACGTTAGCGTTGCCGACTTGGAGCGTGTTCGTCGCCGTCCGCGCGGTGGCGTCGTTGTTCAAAACGGTGCCTCCATTTCCGATGGCCAGAGTGCCCGTACCCAGCCCCGCATTGGTCGCACCGCCGAGCCGTAGCGTGCCTGCGCTGGCCGTCGTCGTGCCCGTGTAGCTGTTGGTGCCCGTGTAGCTGTTGGTGCCCGTCAGCGTCAGCGCGCTTGCGCCGGCCTTTGTCAGCGCGAACGCCCCGCTGATATTGCCGCCGAGTGTCACCGCCGAAGTCGCCGTCACCGTCAGCGTGTTGGACAGTGTGAGCGCAGAGTTGATCGTCAGCGCGCTGTTGCCGGAGTTCGTCAGCGTGGTACCGAGTTGCAGCGTGCCGCCGCTGATGGTCGTCACCGTGCCGTTCGTCGTCTGCGTGAGGGTATTCGCGATGACGGTTCCGCTGATTGTCACGGTATTCGCACCCGCCGTTTGAAAGAACGCATCATTTCCATTCGCCCAAACCACCGGGGCCGTAGCGCCGGGTGTCGTCGTAGCCGCCCAAGCCGCTGTGGCACCGACATCCCAAGTCGCCGTCCCCGCCGTGAGATTCGACGCCGACGACGTATCAAAATACTGATTCACCGCCCGAGCCGACGACACCGCAAGCCAAGCCGCCACAAAGGCAAGCAGGCGCGCAGCAACGATTCGCAAACGGCTGGTGGCTGGAGATAACATGGAGCGGGAAAATACGCATCCGCCTGAAAAGGCGAACATCTATTTTAGCCAGCGGCGAGCGGTGACTCTTCCGGGCGACCTCCGCCGAAAACGCGGAAGGAAAGGACGAGCATCGCGATGCCGAACAGCGCGAGCATCGCCGAGCCGAGGTAGGCGTAATGGACGGATTTGCTGCCGGAGGGGCGTGTATAGTTGGAGCCCCAGCTTGTGCCTTGGTGGGATAATTTTCGCTTCGCTAGTGGCGCTCTCAAAGCCACTTCCACAAGATTTGTGACCTTGTTTGAATCATTCCAGCTTTCACCGGATGCGGTAATTACCAGTGTGTTCGAGCTGTTCGCCTGACCTCGCTCGATCCAATCTCGCCCTGCCGACATTTCCTCGAAAATCCCGTCAATGTCCGCCTTAGTTGCAGACGGAATCGTGAAGCTGATCGTCCAAGAAACCCGACGCTTGAACTGAGAGTTCTCCATCCCCTTCCACCCCAAGAAAATGATCGCCAACGCGACGAGCCGGATAAGGATGGAACGCCCGCTTCCCATTTACGCAGCAGCTTCTTCGAGGAATGTCCGCTGGCCGGAATCATCCGCGCCCCAGACGAGGCGGCGGGACTCTCCATCGGCGCGGGCAAACGTCAGCCGCACGGAGCCGAGCGTGTTCATAAATTGTAGGATGCCGTGGTCGTTCGTCATCTCGTGGAGGAAGTGATCGAAAATCGCGTCCTCCGAAGTCACGGGAGCGAAGCAGGTGATGGAGACTTCGCCGCAGCGCTTGCCGTGCTTGGTTTTCCAAATCGCCAGCCGGTCGAGAAAGCGGCGCACTTTTTCCGTCGGCAACTCGCCCTGCGCGAAGCCGAGGCGGGCGACGAGCTGTTGCTTGCCGGAGAAAAGTCCGCCTTCCGCAGCATCCTCATGCACGTCGAACAGGCTGGCAGCATTGGCCACAGGCAAATGCGTGATCTTCGGCGATGACGGCGCGATGAACGGGATGGGCGGCGAGAGCGGCTCCTCGCCGGGGATGGGCGGCGGCAGCGTAGAATCCTCAATCGCGCCAAGCGTATGGGCGCGAAAGTTCGAGTATCGCGAAGCCCCGCTGTGGCCGGGCGCGACGATGCCGGACGCCTCCATGAGCGCCAGTCCGCGAGACTCGGCGTAGGCGATTGCGCGGTTCAGCGAGTCCTGCGCTTCGGGCGAGAAAAGTTCGTCGAGCAAGCCGGGTAGCGTGTCCTTTTTCAGCCCGAGCATCCGCGAGCGCTTCCTCGGCTGTTTGAGCCGTGCAAGCTCCCGCTTCAGCCCGGCGAGGTCGGTGATGATTCCGCTGCCGGATTCGCGGTCTGTGAGTTGCCCCTTGGAGCGATCAGGCACGGTATTGAGCCGTCCAGTGCCGCATTTTCCCAGCGGGTTAAAAAGGCGCGCGATGCTGTCTTCGTGCTTTGCTAGTGCGCTCAGGCTCGCGCCGTCTGCGTACCAATAAGGATGCCGAAAGCCAGCGATGATCGCCATCGTCCGCGAGTAAGTCCCGGCAAAAGTGACCTCGCCGAGGCCCTCGCGACGCGGCACTTCCGCGCGCCAGATGAGGAACTCTTTGTAGAGGTGCATCGCCTTGCTTTTCTCGTGTTCCGACGGCAACAAATCCATCGCCCGAGTGGCTGCCAGCGGGAGGTGGTCGGCTACGTCGAAGAGGAAGCGCTGCACATCGCTGGGCGCTACGGGATGGAAGGTCGTGCCCATCATCGTTTGGGGATCGTCAGGACGGTTTTCCCGCCGACTTCTTGCACCACGACTTGATCTGCGCGGAGGTCTATGACTTTGAACTGCTTGCCGGGGTGGGCGGCGATGGTGAATGTCTCGTCGAAATGAATCTGCTGCTCCTTGCCATCTGCGCCCGCGATGACGGCGTGCGTCTGGCTGCTGCGCGCGGGCAGGTCGCGGACTAAAAAGACCGTCTCTTTAGTCTCCGGGTTCTCCAGAGTGACTTGCGACATGTCGGTGAAGACGCCGTGTTTATCCTGCTTCATCGAGTATTTCACCGTCTTCACGCGGAACGCGGAACCCTTTGGCGTCGCGCCTTCCGAGAGCGTCTCCTCCTCGCCGCCGGTGTGCTGGATGCGTGCCTTGCTGCCGTCCTTCGCTACGTCGCGGAGGATCATCGGCACGGGTACCTCGTTCATGGATTTCATCGCCACGCCTTCCATCACGCCGGGGAGCGAATTGGGGTCGCGGGGATTCGTATCGGCGAGGAACTCTTCGCGGTTCGAGTAGCCGTCGCCATCGGGGTCGGCGACGAGTTGGGCGGCGTCGTTCGGGTCGAGGTTGTATTTCTTCCACCACGCTTCGAGCTGCGTCGTGTCCTCGGGAGAAAGCGCGGGTTTTTCAGTGCCTCGCACAACCGCGGCGGGCGCTGCTGCGTCCGGAGCCTGCACCGGAGTCTCTATGACAGTCGCCTCCTGCTTTCCGCACGATGCGAGTGCGGCGGCGAGAGCCAGTGGCAGAAGTGATGAAATTTTCATTGCAGGCAAAGTGGCGCAGGGTGTCGCTTGGTGCAACCTCTGGAAACGTGAATTATTTGCCGAGTTTCCATCAATTTAAGTCCTAGCCGCTCAGAGACCGGTATCGTACGCAGCCCATTGAGCGGTTGTCCGATGCGCTAAAGCGATGGTTTCAAGGCAGATAAAATAACTTTGCCGCTGCCGCGACTTCGATCGGTTCAATTCCGCTACAGCAGTGCTTTACTGTTCGTCTCGCCGAGGGTTCGGAGAGGGAAGGGCTTGGTGAGGAGTCCGTGGAAGCCGAGCCGGGAGCATTGATCGATGTCGAGGTCGCCAGTGTAGCCGCTGGTGAGGATGATTCGTGCGCTGGGGCGGATTTGGAGGAGTTTTTTCGCGAGTTCGAGGCCGCTCATGCCGGGCATACTGAGATCGGTGATGACGAGTGCAATGTCGTCTTGCCGCTCCTCGAAAACGGCCAGCCCTTGCTCAGGATGGGAGCAGCCTAGCGTGGTGTACCCGAGATTTTTGAGCATGGCTTCAGCGAGTGCGAGGACGGAGGATTCGTCGTCTATAAAGAGCACAAGCTCGCCTTTGCCGCGGGGGATTGGTGGGGCTGCGGGCTGGGGCGCTTGCGCGGGGCCAGACGCGACGATGGGGAAGTAGGTGCGGAAGACCGTGCCGGTGCCGGGATGGCTTTCGACGCTGATTGCGCCGTCGTGACTCTGGACAATGCCGTGGACGACGGCGAGTCCGAGGCCTGTGCCTTCGCCTGGGCCCTTGGTTGTGAAGAAGGGCTCGAACAGTCGCTCTAGCGTACCCGCGTCCATGCCGCTGCCCGTGTCGCTGATGGTGAGGCACATGTGTGGCCCCGCGTGGAGCTGCGCAAATTGGCGCACAAGATCCGCCCCGACGGTGCACTTCACTAGTCCGATTTCGAGTCGTCCGCCTCGGTCTTTCATCGCGTGGGCGGCGTTGGTGCCGAGGTTAATGAGCATTTGGTGAATCTGCGATGGATCGACGAGCACGGGGGCGCCAGCCGGAGGAATGTGGACGGAAATCTCGATCGCGGCGGGGATGGTGGCGCGGAGAAGCTTGGTCGCTTCGTGGACGACGCTGTCGAGGAGGATTACTTTTTTTTCCGCAGGCCGCTGTCGGCTGAAGGCGAGGATTTGTTGTACGAGGTCGCGTGCGCGTGCGCTGGCTTTTAGCACCTGCTCGATGTTTCCTTTCGCGGGGCTATCGGCGAGGTGGAACGCTGCCATTTCCGCGTGGCCGAGGATGGCGGTGAGGATATTGTTAAAGTCATGCGCGATGCCCCCAGCGAGCCGTCCCATCGCTTCCATCTTCTGCGCCTGCCGCAGTTTCGTCTCCAGCTTTGAGCGTTCTTCTTCGGACTTACGGCGCTCGCGGCGCGCGGTTGCCTCGCCGAGTTCGCGTGTGACGGCGTGGTTCAGCCGCCGGAGGTTTTCTTTGAGGACGTAGTCGTTGGCCCCGGCGCGGATGCAATCGACCGCAGCATCTTCGCCGATCGTGCCGGAGATGAGGATAAATGGGACCTCATAGCCCGTGCGTCGGACAAATTCGAGCGCTGCCATACCGCCGTAGCCGGGTAGGTTGAAGTCCGCGAGTACGATGTCCCAATTACCCTCGCGGACATGGCGGGTAAAGTCGTGCTCGTTGTCCACTTGCCGCATTTCGAGTGCCCAGCCGGCTTTTTGCAGTTCACGTTGGACGAGGAGGAAGTCATCGGTGTTATCCTCTAAATATAGGACGCGGAGTTTGGAAGACATGTGGGCTGGAAAATTGGTGGCTTAATGGCCCGGTGGCGGCTCGTTGAGCAAGAGCCAGTATAGGCCAAGCTGAGTTGCGACCGTCAGGAATTGATCGAAATCCACGGGCTTGCGGATGTAACTGTTTGCAAAAAGCGAGTAGCTCTTGAAGACATCTTGCTCTTCTTTCGAGGACGTGAGGACGACGACCCGGATGAGCTTCGTGCGCTCGTCGGCGCGCACTTCTTTGAGCACTTGATGTCCGTCCACGCGCGGGAGTTTTAAGTCGAGCAGCATGAGCGCAGGCAACTCAGTCACATCGCGAGAGGCCCACTGGCCACGACAAAAAAGATAGTCGAGCGCTTCCACTCCATCTTTAGCGACGATGATCTCGTTTGCGATGTGCGCTTTGGAGAAAGCGCGTAGCGTAAGTAGCACATCGTCGGGATTATCCTCGACGAGCAGAATGGGACGGGTATCGGCCATATTTCGATTAGATGCCGCAAGTTCAGTGCCCCGCCGAGGGCAAATTCTCAGGGTTCTCTGCGCATGCGCACTTGGAGCTGGCGAGAGAGAAACCAGCGCACGGCGAACATGTCGCACGTCGCTTTGATCGCCCGGCTCCCAAAGCCGTATTTGCTCACGCCTGCCACACGCGGGCGGTGGTTTGTAGGCAGCTCGGTGATCTTGTAGCCGAGCCCTTTCACGAGCGCGGGGATGAAGCGGTGCATCCCTCGGAAGAGGAACAGCGATTCTCGGCACTGGGTGCGCATGACTTTGAGCGAGCAGCCCGTGTCGTGGATGCCGTCGCGGGTGAATCGGCTACGAACGAAATTCGCGATGCGGCTGCTGATTTTCTTGGACCAATTGTCCTGCCGTTTCACCCGCCAGCCGCAGACGAGGTCGTATCCCTCCTCCAGCTTGGCAAGCATGAGCGGGATGTCGTTCGGGTCGTTCTGACGGTCGCCGTCGAGCAGAACGATGATGTCCCCTTTGGCCTCATTGCAGCCGACATACATTGCGGCACTTTGGCCGGTGTTTTTCTCAAACGCGATGACTCGGACGCCCGGCCCGCGCTGGATGCGCTCCAGCGTTTTGTCGGTCGAGCAATCGTCCACGAGGACGAGTTCGTATTCTCGCCCGGCGAGAGCTGTGGCGAGTTCCGCCTGGAGCGGCGCGATATTGTCCTCCTCATTAAAGAGCGGGATGACGACTGAAAGCATGCCGCAGCTTTTATCGGAACGGGAGACGGATTGGCGAGCGCTTATCCTAGCCCCTCTGAACTCCGGTGCGCAGCGTCAGCAGCACGGAGTGATCGCCGAGCGAGTAGGTGGCGGACCCAGCTTGTGCAGCTCCGCGATCCCAGCCCGTCTCGCGGAGCAAATGGTCGAGCGCGGCCCCATCCTCCGCGATGTCGAGGTGGATGAACTCCCGCTCCATCCGCGCACCGATGGAGCGAAAGGCGGCATCCACGGGACAAATCGTAAGTTCTTCGAGAAGTGGCAGCAGGGTCTGGCGGAACCGGACTTTGGGGTTCATGGTGGGGGTGATTAAGCGTTCGCTGAAGATTCTGGTTTGCCTGCGAGTTTCGAGAGCACCAGCGAGGGAGTAAGCGCCCAGACGGCGAAACAAATCGGGAACCATACCAGCGTGTGCGCCACCCCGAGTAGCCCGTCCTGCTTGCTGAAATAGGCATCCAACTTTCCCACCAACAGCGTCGCAGCACCGATGCAGAGCGCCGCAGCGAAGCTCGTGCAAAACCCAAAAGCGAACACCACAGCCTTCTTCAACTCGCCCCGGTTCACGCGGGCCTTGAGCCGGTCGAGCGTGATCGCCTTGAGGTGAAAATAGCCCTTCAAGGGGAGCAGCGTAAGCACCAGCGGCCACAAGATGAGCGCGAAAAGCATGAACGTGAGCGGCTTTTCTCCCGTCTTCTGAAAGTGGAAAAGGAGCCCGGTGCAAAAGAGCCACGTGGCGGAAAAATGTCCTGTGCAAAACCATCTCATAGTGCTGGAAATTATAGCAGCTATGGTGCCAGCGGACTATTCTTGGCCCAGCCGCGTGATTTGCTTCTCCGTCTCCTCCAGCCCGTCGAGAGAGCGGAGTAGCCCTTGTTTATCAAAAATCCAGACCGTGGGCAGCGTGTTGATGCCCGTCGTTTGGATGAGCGGACTATCCCATATTTTGCCGTCCCAGCCTACGATGGGGCGCCTTTTGAGCTGGCGGAGGAAACCCTGCAGAGTCGCCTTGTCCTTATCGAGACTCACCCCGACAAAGACAGCGTCATCGTTCTTCGCCATAATATCTCTCAGCTCGGAAAACGCCGCCATCGAAGGCTCGGACCACGTCGCGAAAAAGAGAACGACTACGACTTTTCCACGCTGAGTCTTGATGTCGAAGTTCGCACCATCAATCCCCGTAAAACGGAGGCCGAGCGGCTTATCCAGAAGGTTCAGCCGCTTCCGATCATCGGCGAGCTGCGCCTTTAAGTTGGGATCCTGCGCGAGTTTTTCTGCATCGGAAATGAGCGCCGTCTTCGTCTTCGGGTCGTGTTCGAAAAGCGTCGCCACTTCCGCCAGCAGGGACGCGATGCGCCGGTCTGTCGGGTAGCCTTTTTGAAACTTCCGCGCCGACTCCAGCAACGCCGCACGTTGACCCGGCGAAGGCCGACTGCCCTGCAAACGCCGCATCTCCCGCGACAGCCGTGCGAAGTCGAGTTCCGCCCGCTGCGGCCCCACGGCAACGGCGTCCAGCTCTGTAAGGATGCGCCCGATTTCCCCTGGTTCTGGCTCTCCGTTCAGCCGCGAGTGGATGCTTAGCGTCCGCGCAAGTCGCAGCTTTGCCTCGAAAAAGTTCGCGTCCTTCGGGTGCGCGGCGACGAATGCGCGGAGCGTTTTCTCCTGTAGCTCATTGTGGGCGATAGCAATCCGCTTGGCGTCACTCTCATTTTTCGGCACCGCCGTCGGCCCGGCATCGAGTTTCGTGATGCTCGCCCACTCCTCCGCCGTCGGCCCGGCGAAGAGTGTGGAAAGGGCGAAAGTAAGGAGAAAGCAGGCGGAGCGGAGCATCTTGGAGAATAGGCAGAATCTAGTCACTTCGCAGGCGCAGGCAGAGGTTTCGCATCCAGATTGCGCGCAAGGTCCGTAGGCTGCATCGGCACGGGCGCGCCAGTCGCAGGAACGACGCGCCCGGCGGCCCAAAGGATGCCGTTCACGACGAAGCGACGTTGGCTCTCCACCTGCCAGTTTTTGTGCAAATCGCAGCCGGTAAATGCAAACGAACGCCCGCCGTCGGGTCGGTCGAAAGCCCAACCGATGACCTCCGCTCGGCCGAGATTCGCCTTCGCGTCTGCCGTCGTCCGCGACTTGTCTGGCACAGCGCCCGTGAGCAGTGGCGTGACGCCTTTTTCCGCGAAGTGCAGATTATAGAGCCAGCCATCGAGCGGCGCGGCAAACGGCTCGACGCCCTGCAAGCTGGCGTGCTTCACCGTCGGCGTGAACTCCATGTCCCAGTGCCCCCGGCAGCCGATGTCCTTCGTCCACGCCGCGCCTAGCCAGTCCTTGATTTCAGCCGCATTTGCCTCCGGCACATCCACGGCCTGATGGAGCATCACCAAGCCCGTGCCGCCCAGCATGAGCGCCCTCATGCTGGCCCAACGCTCCGGCGCGAGGAACGGCAATTTCACCCCGCCATCCGCATAAACCACCACCGCCTTCGCCCCCGCAAAAACCCGCTCATCGCGCGGCCAACCATCCGCCACCAGTACCGGATGAACGTCCGGCGTCTTGCGCAGCCAATCCGCCAACATCGCGCACCCCGCGAAGTACTCGTGCTGCCCCGCCTTATTGCTCGGACTCCCCGCAAGGATGACGATTTTCGTCACCTTCGGGTCCGCGCTATCCTGTTCCAGCGGCACACGACGTTGCTCGTCCGTGAGTTCGGCGTGGGCAAATGTGGCAGTGGCAAAAAGAGCGAGGATGATGCGCATGGGCCGTGGTTACTCCCGGCAACCGCGCACTGCAACCCTGCGCGCGAAAATCCGCCCCGCCTGCCGAGTCGTTCGGGACTGCTCCTTGCATCCCTCGTCGTGCGTCGATAGACGAGTCGAATGTCGCGACTCATTACCGCCGTCCTAGCTCTCAGCACACTCTCACTTTTCGCCGAAGAAAGGCCCGCGCCGGAGTTGCCCGGTGGGCAGAAGGATGGCGCGGTGCTGCTGCCGAACCAATGGTCGCTGCGGCCTGTGGGCAAGCAGATCGAAGTGGGTGATTTTCCCGTGAACATCGCGCTGCATCCCGAGGGGCAATTCGCGGCGGTGCTGCACTGCGGATACGGGCAGCACGAGGTGCAAATCCTCGATGTCGCGGCGGGCAAAATTGTCTCGCGGGCCCACGTGAACGAGTCTTTTTACGGCTGCACGTTTTCGCCGGATGGCACGAAGCTCGTCATCAGCGGGTCGGGCGATGAAGTGCTGTGGATGTTCCCTTTCAAAGGCGGCTACCTCGCCGAGCCGACGAGCGTCCGCATCCGTGCGAAAGCAGAGCGCGGCATCCCCGGCGGCATCGCGATTTCTAAGGACGGCGGAACGATCTACGTGGCAAATGTGTGGGGCCAAAGTGTGAGCCGCATACGGCTGGAGCCGCTGGAAGTGACGGACTTCGCCTTCGCCGCGCCCGTCGCGAAACCTGCCGAGAAGACGGGAGAGAAAACGGACGACCCAAGCATCACGAAACGCGCCGAGCAGCTCCTCGATACGACGAGCAAAGACGCGCCGTTCCCTTACACCTGCGTGCTCGATGAAGCGCGCGGACGCCTTTACGTGAGCCTCTGGGCGCAGAAGCACGTCGCCGTTCTGGACTTGGCGACGTGGAAAGAAACCGCGCGCTGGGAAGTCGAAGAACACCCGAACGAAATGCTGCTCACGCCCAGCGGCAAACATCTCCTTGTGGCGAATGCGAACCGCAATTCTGTGAGCGTCGTGGATGTGGAAAGGGGCCGCGTCGCCGAGACCCTCATCGCCGAACTCACGCCCGACGCGCCTCCCGGCAACACGCCGAACTCGCTCGCGCTCTCAGCGAACGGCGAGTTCCTTTTCGTCGCGAATGCGAACATCAACGCCGTCGCCGTGTTCGAGATGGAAGAGCCCGGCAAGTCGCGCTCGCTCGGCTTCATCCCGACGGGCTGGTATCCCACGAGCGTCCGAGTGGCAAGGGGCGGGAAGCTCATCGTCGCGAACGGCAAAGGCGTCGTCTCTCGCGCAAACCGCAACTACGCGCAGCCGGGTGTGAAGTCCCCGCCAGCGACCGTGAGCCAATATATCGCGGGCATTTTGCAAGGCACACTCAGCCTCATCCCGCTCCCGCCGGAGGAGACGGACCTCGAAGCGCAGATGAAAAAATGGAGCGCCATCGCCATGCTCGGGATGCCCACGACGGCGAAGAAAATCGAAGCCGCGCAGCTCGAAGGAAATCCCATCCCGCGCAAAGTCGGCGACGCTTCGCCCATCAAATACGTGATCTACATTGTGAAAGAAAATCGCACGTTTGACCAAGTGCTCGGCGACCTCGGGCGCGGCAACGGCGACCCATCGCTCTGCATTTTCCCAGAAGCCGTATCGCCCAACCACCACGCCCTCGCTCGCGAGTTTGTGACGCTGGATAATTTCTACGTGGAGAGCGAAGTCAGCGCCGATGGCCACGAGTGGAGCATGGGTGCCTACGCGACGGATTGGGTGGAGAAAAACTGGCCGCTGAGTTACGGACACAGCAAAAAGTTTCCCTATCCCGCCGAGGGCGCATTCCCCGCCGCGACGCCTGCGGGCGGCTATCTGTGGGACCGCGCAAAAGCGGCAAATGTGACCTACCGGAGTTACGGCGAATTTACCACCAGCCCGAAAGCCGACGGCACGCCCGCCAAAGCAAAAGTGCCGGGGCTCGAAGGCCACATCGACCCGGAGTATCACAGCTTCGCGATGGATTACCCCGACGTGAAACGCGCCGCGCGCTTCATCGCCGAGCTTCAGCGATTTGAAAAAGAAGGCGAGATGCCGCGCCTGCAAATCGTCCGCCTGCCGAACGACCACACCAGCGGCACGAGCCCCGGAAAGCCCACGCCCACCGCGCACGTCGCGGATAACGACCTCGCTTTCGGCCAACTCGTCGAGGCCGTGAGCAAATCGAAGTTCTGGGCGAAAACCGCGATCTTCGTCGTGGAGGACGACGCGCAAAACGGCCCCGATCACGTCGATGCTCACCGCACCATCGCCTACGTCATCTCCCCCTACGTCCGCCGCGCCAGCCTCGACAGCACACTCTACAGCACCGCCTCCATGCTCCGCACGATGGAGCTGATCCTCGGACTACAGCCCATGTCGCAGTTCGACGCGCTGGCCATGCCGATGTTCGCCTGCTTTCAAAAGGAGCCCGACCTCCGCCCCTACACCGCGCTCATGCCCAAGACCGACCTCCAAGCGAAGACGCCCAAGCTCGCATGGGGCGCGGAGGAATCGCTCAAAATGGACTTCACCAAAGAAGACGCCGCCGATGACTTGCTGCTGAACGAAATCATCTGGCGCAGCATCCGAGGCGCGACCGCCGCCATGCCCGCGCCCATCCGTCGCGCGTGGGTGCTCTCGGATGCGGATGATGATTAGATTCGAGCGCCACGGCAGCGGCTCACGCCGCTCTCTATTCTTCACCTTTCTCTCTTCCACTGCGGCGTTCGGGCTCGGTCTGAAGTCGTGCCGAGGCCGAAGGCCAATGTGGAAGCTGCCGCAAAGTTGAGTTTGTCGCCGGCGTCGGTGATGGTCACTCGCAAGCCGACGCGCTTCGCCGGGCAGTAAGAAAGATCACGCGAATCGCGAATTTGAGGTCCTTCGGAAGGCCGACAGGTCGCTAGTCACACTTCATTCGGCCCTGCTGCTTGCTGCTTCGGGATGGTTTCAAAGCGTGATTCTGTTCGTTTTTCTCGCCTGACCCGCTTTCCCTTGACCCGCTTTCCCTGTATCCGAATCAGCGACGGGCAGCGGCGCGGGTTTGGGCAGGGGCGGATGGGTGGGGGTATGAATGTGCGCAATTTGCTGCTGAGGAACAGCCAGTCGCCGGGGGTTGTGATGATGCTGACGGCGGCTGTTTCGACTCGCGATTTCAAGAATTGGCCGTTTCTCCAACGAGCCCGACGGCGTATCTATTAAACGAACATGCTCATCCAACTTCTCATCGGACTCGCCATTGCCGTCGTGTATTTCACCGTCACGTGGGCGATTAGCGTTCGGGTAAAGAACTACGGCTTCCTTGATGTCGCGTGGTCCTATGGCGTCGCCATCCTCGCGCCATTTTACGCGCTGAATAGTCCCGCGGTCACTGAGCGCAAATGGCCCATCGTCGCGGTGGGCGTGCTGTGGAGTCTGCGACTTGGGACTTACATTTTGCTGCGCGTTTTGAAGCACCATCCGGTGGAGGACACCCGCTACGAAGCGCTGCGCGCACGCTGGCCGGGCACCGGGAAGTTTTACCTCTTTTTCCAAATGCAGGCGGTGCTCGTGACCATCTTTTCCCTCCCATTTCTCATCATCGCGTGGAATCCCGCGCCGTCTCTCTCCGTGCTGGAAATCGCGGGGCTCGCGCTCGCCGTCGTGTCTCTCTGCGGAGAGGCCAGCGCCGACCGCCAGCTTGCGAACTTCAAAGCCGACCCCGCCAATCGGGGCCGAGTGTGCCAGACCGGGCTGTGGGGATACTCGCGCCACCCGAACTACTTCTTCGAGAGCCTCATCTGGTGGGCGTTTTTCCTCACCGCACTCGGCTCGCCGTATGGCTGGGTGACGCTCATCTGCCCGCTGCTCATGCTCTATTTCCTGTGGAAAGTGACGGGCATCCCGCTCACCGAGGAATATGCGGTGAAGAGCAAAGGCGACGCCTACCGCGAATACCAGCGCACCGTCAGCGCGTTCATTCCGTGGCGGCGGCGGAAGTAGCTCCGGCTTTCCGCACTTCGTAGCATCCGCTAGAGGCGGGTGGGCGAACGTTCTATCAACTCGGATGTCGCCTGTGCGGTGGTGTCTGTTCACACTTTGGTTATTCTCATGCTCAATCTCGACGCTTTGCTGGAAAAGAATTTGGTGCCCGACTCGCTCATCCGATTGGGTATCCGGCGCTTGCTGGCGGGGACACTGCGGGAGCACGCGCGGCCCGGCGTGGAGGCGCAACGGGCGGCGCTGCTTGCTTACGTGGCCGATTTGAAGACGCGCGGGATCGCGGAGCAGACGCAGGATGCGAATGTGCAGCACTACGAAGTGCCGACGCGCTTTTACCAGCTCTGCCTCGGCAAGCGGCTGAAATACAGCTCTGGGCTCTGGCCCGAAGGCGTCGCCACGCTGGATGCGGCGGAAGAGCGGATGCTGGCGCTGACTTGCGAGCGGGCTGCGCTGGCAGATGGGCAGCGCATTTTAGAACTCGGCTGCGGCTGGGGCTCGCTGTCGCTGTGGATGGCGGAGAAGTATCCGGGGGCGCAGATCACGGGCGTGTCGAACTCGCGCACGCAGAAGGCGCACATTGATGCAGAGGCGGCGCGGCGCGGCTTGGGGAATCTGACCATCATTACGGCGGATATGAACGTGTTCGAGGCTCCTGGGGAATACGACCGGTGCGTGAGTGTGGAGATGTTCGAGCACATGAAAAACTACCGCGCTCTGCTGGCGAAGGTGGCGCGCTGGCTGGTGCCGGGCGGGAAGCTGTTCGTCCACATTTTCACCCACCGCGAATACGCCTACCACTACATCGACAAGGGGCCGAGCGATTGGATGACGCGCTACTTTTTTGCAGGCGGGCAGATGCCTTCGGATGACCTGCTGCTCTACTTCCAGGAGGATTTGCGCATTGAGGAGCATTGGTGCGTGAACGGGTCGCACTACGCGAAGACGGCGGAGGCGTGGCTGCAAAATATGGACGCCCATCGCGCAGAGATTTGGCCGCTGTTCGAGGAGACCTACGGCGCGGAAAACACGCGCCGCTGGTGGGCGTATTGGCGGGTCTTTTACATGGCGTGCGCGGAACTGTGGGGCTACGCGGGCGGCGATGAATGGCACGTCTCGCACTACCGCTTTTGCAAGCCGTGAGCGACCATTAAAGCGTGTAGCCCGTGCCTGCGTGCCGGGCGTAGCGAAAGCCCGCAAGGGGGCCGAGCGGGGCACGTTTTGCGAAGGCGGCGACCTTGAAGGCGAGGCCCATGAACTGCGGGTGCATGAGTGTCTGAAAGGCGCGGATGTCGGCGGCGTTTTGCCCATCGGTGAAGTGCGCCTCGCCCAGCCCGACCATGAAGTGATGCTGGTCCGTAAAGCCCGCCAGCTCTAGCCCCACAAGACGCGCAGCATCGGCGAGGGCGGAGAAATTTACATGTGCCGTGAGATCGATCTCGCCGGGCCGGGTGAGCGGGTTTTCCACGCGCTGATGGTTCGCATAGGCGCTGAGCGTGCCAGTGGTGCGGGTAGGGGAGTGATACTCTTCCCGCGGCCAGCCGTAATCCACGAGCAAGACGTAGCCGCGCTCCATCCGCGCCGCAGTCCCCGCAAGCCACTGCGCGGCGGCGAGGTTCACCTCGGTGACGGTGCCCGCAAGCGGCGTGGGGATCGCCGCACAAGCTGCGGCAAGCTCGGGAGAGGCGAGCGGATGGTCTAGGAAGTGAAAGCCTTCGCGACCCCATGCGACGTGTTTTTCCACCCACACGGAGCCGTCCCACATCACGACGTGGACGGGGAAGGCATCTACGAGTTCGTTGGAGAAATGGACGCCGGTCCAGCGCGGGAGCATCGCTTGCGATTCGCACCACTCGACGCGCTGCGCAAACTCCGCAAGCCGCCCGCGCTGCATCTCCCGGAGCGCCGCCGAGGGCTCGACGATGCGGTAGCGCGTGGCCTCGAAACACTCGGGCGCAAAGGAGCGCAGCCCCGCAAGCGCGTCCGCAGCAAAGTCGCCGCTATGCGCGCCCTGCTCGACGATGGTGAACTCCGCAGGCTGGCCGAGCATCTGCCAAAGCTCCGCGAACTGCCGCGCCAAGAGCCGCCCGAAGAGCGAGCCCACGCTGACATTGGTAAAGAAGTCGCCCTTTCTGCCGACCTGGACGCGGCCCGAGGTGTAATAGCCGTGCTGCGGGTGGTAGAGCGCGAGTTCCATAAAGCGCCGGAAGGGAATGGAGCCGGAGGCAGCCGTTTCGGCTCGGATGATGGCGGAGAGTGCGTCCATAGGCACAACGATAATTGTGGGGGGAGTGGGCAGAATTGGATTCGAACCAATGAAGGCGTAAGCCAGCGGATTTACAGTCCGCCCCGTTTGGCCACTTCGGTATCTACCCGTTTTTTTGAAACGTGGGCGCGCTTTATACGGACCTCACTCTTGGCGCGCAAGGGTTTCGACAAACAATTTTCAACCCGCTGCGTTTGGAGTGAGCAAACGCTGGGAAAGCCCGATTTTACAGGGTGCCGAGCGGTTCCCGCTCGCAGATGCAACCCATCCATCGCAAGGGATGGAGAAAAGAAAAACAAAGCCGTTCACGGGCAATTCGCCCGGAAAGGCGGGCGACTATTTGAGAGCCGCGATCTTGCTGGCGAGGTCGCTCTTGTGGCGGTTCGCCTTGTTCTTGTGGATGCGGCCACTCTTCGCGGCTTTATCGAGAACGCTGCTGACCTCTGAGAGGAGCTTGGCGGCGTCTGCTTTCTTGCCGTCAGTGATTGCGGCACGGATGCCTTTGAGTTCGCCTTTGATGATGCCCTTCGCCTTGCGGTTGCGAACGGTGCGGCGGACGGTTTGGCGTGCGCGTTTTGCGGCTGATGCTGTGTTGGCCATATATCGGTATTTTTAGAAAAAGGAGCGCGGAAGCTATGAATCGGGGGGGCATTGTCAACAGAACACTTCGTCCAATTACGGTTCAGCCCTCAGTCTCGTGCGTGGCGGCGTTTCAGTTCGCCCCACGAAACGTCGGGGTTAGCAGCGATGGCGGTGAGGCAGTCCGAGCAAAGACAGCGCCCCTCCGGCAGTGTATCCCGCATCCGCCGCGTCGCCGCCTCCGTGAGCTGCGGCCCCTCACACCAGCAGGGTCCCTTGAACGCCTCACCCGTTTCCATCCGACACGAGTTTGGCCGTGCGCAGATCGGGCAGCGTGCGTTTTGCAGGCAAAATAGAATATCATCCGACATCGCCGCACCATGCACCGTCGCCACCTCGTCGGCAACCACACGCGACCGGCGCAAGAAATTCAGAGCTTTGAGCGAAAAGGTTTCCCCGCCCGGTAAAGTGCGATGCGTTCGCGGATTTCCGCGGCGGTTGGGTCGCCCGCTTTTTCCGCGAGTTCCGCAGCACGAGTCGCATGGACGACGGCTTCGTCGAAACGACCCGCATTTGCGTAGGCGGCACCTAACGCATCGAGCACGGCTGGAGCATCTGCTGCGGCTTGTCGCAGACGCTCGGCGATTGCGATGGCCTCGTCGGCTCGGCGGACAGAATCGTCGGGAGCGGTGGCAAACAGCCATGCAAGTTCGCGGGCTGCGGGGAGAAATCCCGGTTGGCGCGAAAGAATCGCGCGCCAGCGAAGTTCGGCATCGAGCCAGTCGCCGCGTCGCGCGCTGACTTGCCCGAGGCTGAACTCGCCGCGGACGTTGCGTACGTCGAGTTCCATCACTTTGCGGAAGGCTGTCTCCGCTTCGGCGAGCTTGCCCACGGTGAGCAATGCGGCACCTAGATTCTGGTTCGCGCCGATATCGCGCGGCTCAAGTCTGGCCGCGCATTCGAAGTGCGGCAGTGCTTCCTCGGTGCGATGCTGGCGGACGAGCAAGTTTCCGAGATTTGCGTGAGCGGCTGCGTCGTCCCTTACTGCGAGCGCCGCGAGCCACAGTTTCTCCGCTTCCGCAAAATTCCCTTTTGATTGCGCGATGGCGGCGAGATTGATCTGTGCCGAAGGATACTCGGGCTGGATGGCGAGCGCGGCGCGCAACTGTTTTTCGGCAGCGTCGAGTTGGTTGTTTTCGAGAAAAACGTCCGCGATGGATTTTGTCAGCGCTGCGTTCCCGGGCATTTGTTTTTCCGCATTCTCCAACATCGTGCGCGACTCCGATTCCCTGCCGGATTTCCAAAGTATCCGAGCCAGTTCCACCTTGGCTGATGCTGCCTCGGGGCGCAGTTCCACGACCCGGCGGCGGGCGGTGGCCTCGGCAACGGTATCGCCCGTTTGCGCAAGGAAGCTGGCGAAGTTCGACGCGACCCAGAAATCGTTCGGTCGCTCGCGCACCGCCTTTTCGTAAGTTGCTCGTGCCGCGCCAACGGCTTCGGGTCGGCGCATTTTTGCCTGCGCTTCGGTGAGCGTTTCTCTCGCTCTCTGTCTCAGATTTTCGTGCTGAGGGCCAAATGGCGGGCGCGCTAGTAAATCGACCACCACTTTCGCACCGGCAGCGGCGTCCCAAGGGGTAAAGGCGAGCGCCGCTGCGCAAGTTTCAGCGTCGGGAGCGCGACTCGCTGCGCCCGGCTCGATCGCATCGAGGATAATGAGCGCGGCGGCGTAATTTCCGGCAAAGTTCAAATGCACGTGTTCGAGGAAAAAGTCGTCTCCTGGCGCTCCGCCGGAGCGCTTCTCCAACCCCGCTGCGAGGTCGGCGAGCGCCAGCCCTGGACGGGCCTCCGCTTCCGCCACTTCGCGAGCGGCGGATACCAGCGCGGAGTCGGCCCGAAAGCGCACCGAATCCATATCCCGAGCGGCGGCAAAGTTCTCGCCGGCTTCCGCGACCTTCCCTGCATCCATCAACTCCCGCCCACGCGCATAGCGAGTTGCGGCTTCGGGCGAGCCAAACGGCGCGAGGTCACGGAGGTTCACCGGCACGGTGCATAGAATGACGCGCGCCCCGGCACTTCCGCCGCTGGCGCAGATACTCGCGAGGTTTGCCCGGTAGTTTTCGACCACACCCGCCAGCCGCGAATCGCCTGCGGAAATCGCGTTGCTCGCGAACATCTCCATCCCGCCCCAGCGCACCGGCGCGCTCCCGGACGTCAGCCGACTCATCCATTGACCTACCCGCAGTGATGACATCGAGATCGCGGCGCGGATGAAAAAGCGGTTGCTCCGCGCGGCGCTCAGGACAGTGCCGGGGCCATACGGACCCACGACTTCGTTGTTCCCCGTGT
The DNA here is from genome assembly GCA_945905735.1 of Prosthecobacter debontii. GTDB lineage: Bacteria > Verrucomicrobiota > Verrucomicrobiia > Chthoniobacterales > Chthoniobacteraceae > SXWH01. The sequence continues at coordinate 30,113 of CAMDQC010000017.1, forward strand.
ACACGATGAACAGGTCTGGTTCGTAGTCTCGGCACTCGCGGGCAATTTCGGCCACGACGTGGGAATTGATCGCCGTCATCGCGGTATTGATGACCTCGATCCGCACTTCCGGATGCGCAGCCTGGAGCATCACCTCAAGCACTCGCCCCACGCCGAACGCCGGACTTGGGTAGCCCATCGCCGCCGAACTCCCGAGCAGAAAGACACGCCGGGTTCCGGGCGGTTTGGGCACTGCGATCCGTTCCGGGGCTGGGGAACGCGCCAAGGCGCGCGGCATAAAGCGCCATGCAAATCGCTCGTTCGCACTGAGTTCTCCGTCCTTGGCGCGGACAAAAAAATGAGGGTCAAACCCATAGCTGGAAATCCGCAGCGCGGCTTCCGCCCCGACGAGCAGTAACAACGGCGGCACCGACGCCAACGCGAAACGCAACACCCACATCCGGGCCGTTCGAGAAGTGCGGCACCGCGCAGCGGTGAGGAATACGACGGCGAGCAGCGTGCCTTGAAAAGCCCCCGCGACGGACGCTTTCATCGCGAGAGCCAGCGTCCACGGAAAAACGCCATGAGTAACGAGCGAACACGCCTGGCTCACCAGCCCCGCAGACAGACAAGTAATGGTGGCCCGTTTTACCGAGGTGGGTGAGGCGAAGCGAATGGACCAAATCACCGCAATAATGACCTGTCCGAGCACCCGCCATCCAAGACTTAGCACTGCCCCATCACCCGGCCCCCAAAGGTCTCCGGACGCAAAAGCCACCGGGGGCCTCCACACGCAGCGAACGAAAAAATCGCCGATCCACAATATCGCAAACGCGATCGCGGTGGATGGAAACAGACGTTTCGCGTGGGTCGGAAGATTCATGGAGCGAGTGCTGGGCTCTTAGTTGGATTCACTCGCGAGTGTCAACTTCTTGCCTCGGTCCACGGCGCTCCACGCGGAGGGACCCGTGACCTTCGGCGACGGCGTTCGTGTTTACGAATCCCTAAGTCTGCGATGCAAAAGTCTTGCCACGGAAATATGGTAATTATAGTTGTTGCTCCCTGTTGCGTCCCGGGAGTGCTTCGGTGACGCGCTAAATACCCATCTGCGATTATGAAAAAACTCTTCAGTTCGTCTGTATTCGTTGCGCTTTTTGCGCTCCATGTGATGTCGGCTTTTGCCGTGATTTCGCTCCCTGCGGGGTTTATCGAGCAGCCCATCGGGAGCGGCTGGGTCAATCCGGTGGGCGTTACTTTTGATACGAGTGGGCCGAATAACAGGCACTATGTCTGGGAGCGGGGAGGGAAGGTGTGGATCGTGGAGAATGGCGTGAAGCTGGCGACGCCGATGGTGGATATTAGTGAGGAGGTGATGGCGTGGCGGGATTTCGGGATGCTGGGCGTGGCGCTCGATCCGATGTTTCAGCAAAACGGCTACATTTACCTGCTGTATGTGGTGGACCGGCATCATCTGCTGCACTTCGGCACGCCGAGCTATAGCGCGACTGCGAATATCAATTCTGCGCCGTCCATCGGGCGCATCACGCGCTATACGGCGCGGGCGAGCGATGGCCTGCGCACGGTGGACCCTGCGAGCCGCCGGGTGCTGGTGGGCGAGGCGGTAAATACGGGGTTCCCGATCCTCCATGAGTCGCACGGCACGGGGGCGCTGGTGTTTGGAACGGATGGCACGCTACTCGCCGCATGTGGCGATGGGGCGAGCTATAGTACGACGGATAGTGGCGGTGCCGTGGGGGGGAGTTTCGCGGTGCAGGCTCGTGCGGAGGGTGTCATCACGGTGGCAGAAGATGTGGGCGCTTTTCGCTCGCAGCTTTTGAGTTCGCTGAACGGAAAAATCATTCGCATCGACCCTGCGACGGGAGACGCGATCTCGAGCAATCCGTATTTCAATTCTTCCAACCCGCGCTCGGCCGCGTCGCGCGTCTGGGCGCTCGGGCTGCGCAATCCGTACCGAATGTCGCTCCGCCCCGACACGGGCTCGCACAATCGAAACGCGGCAAACCCCGGCACGATATACCTCGGCGATGTGGGGTATGGGACGCGCGAGGATGTGCATGTGGTGGATGGGCCAGGGCTGAACTGCGGGTGGCCGCTGTACGAAGGGCTGGATGGGAACGTCAACTATCAGGCGTCGTCCGCAGTGAATCTCGATGCGCCGAATCCGCTCGGTGGGTTCTTCAAGTTCCGAGACTTGCTCATCCAAGACACGCTCGGCACCCCGTCGTGGCCGAATCCCGCAAACCCCGCCCAGCAAGTCCCCGGCAACATCGCGAAGTGGGTCCACAGCCGCCCGATCCTCGATTACAGCCGTGCGGCGGGCGTGGCACCTCGGACTGGCATCTTCGTGGGGAACGCCGCTGCGACGAGTGCGATGGGCACGGCTGGGAGCCCGGTCGCTGGCCCGGTCTTTAATGGCAACACGTCCACCGGTGGCGTCTTCTTTCACTCCGAGGATTTCCCGGAGCAGTACCACGGCACGTATTTCCATGCCGATGTCGGCGGGCAGTGGATCAAAAACATCGTCATCGGCGCGAATGATCGTCCCACCGAAGTGCGCCCGTTTGCATCGGGCGTGACATCGGTGGTCTTCGTCACGACGCACCCGACGACGGGCGGACTTTACTACGTGAACTTCGGCGGCGCGGTGCAGCGGATCGTTTATGCGCCGGGGGGGAATCAGCCGCCGGTCGTCGTGGGGACTTCCTCGCCGAACTATGGGCCGTCGCCGCTCACCGTGCAGTTTACCGGCACGGGTTCGTATGATGCCGACGGCGCGACGCTCGGCTACTTGTGGACGTTCGACGACGGTACGACGAGTACCGCGGCGAACCCGATGAAGACCTTCACGGCGACGGGAACGCGGAAATTTAATGTGACCCTCCGCGTGACCGATAGCGGAGGCGCGACGGCGACGGACAACATCCCGGTCTTTGTAAATCACGCGCCGCCCGTGGTGAATATCACGAGCCCCGTGGATGGCGCGAAGTATCCCGTGGGAGTGACGACCACTTATCCTCTCAGCGCCACGATCACCCCGCAGCCGGGGCATCCCGCCAGCAGCACTTGGCAGACGATCCTCCACCACGAGCACCACACCCACGAAGACCCGCCGATTGCCGGGCCCAATGGCAGCGTTCGCGTCGGCGGCGATGGGGAGGGCTTCTATTACGCGAACATTCTCAGCGTCACCGACGACCTCGGGCTCACCGTGAACTATACGGTGAACCTCTTCCCCAATCTCGGGAACATAGCGCCCGCCGTCGCTTGGACTATCGCCAGCAAGCAAGTAGCCACCGGCACCGCGACCGTGCTCTCGCCCAACGCGACGGCCAGTGATAGCGACAGCCCCGACTTCGGAAATGGTGAACTGCGTGTGGAAGTGATCGGCGGTGGGACGAATGAGTCCCTCTCGATTCGCAACGAAGGGAATGGAGCCGGACAAATCGGCCTCAGCGGGGCAAACGTAACGTTTGGCGGCGTCGTGATTGGCACTCTCTCCATCGCCAACAACCGCACGCCGCTCGTCATCAGCTTCAATACCAGCGCCACTCCCGCCGCCGCACAGGCGGCTCTGCGCAACGTGGCGTATCTCTCGACGGCTTCGCAATCCACCGCGCGCACCATCCGCGCCACGCTCAAGGATGGCGACGGTGGGACGAGCACTGCGGCGAATCTCGCCGTCACCTCCACGGGCGGCAATCTCGCGCCGACGGTAAGTATTACGAGCCCCTCGGTGGGCGCGCTTTTCACCGCCCCAGCGAATGTCGTGATCACTGCCGACGCTGCGGATGCGGACGGGACTGTGACGAAGGTGGAGTTCTATCGTGGAAGCACGAAGATCGGCGAAGACACCACCGCGCCTTACGCGATCACTTGGGCCAATGCGCCCGCTGGGACGTTCAATTTGCGCGCCCGCGCGACGGACAATCGGGGGACGAAGGTCTGGTCCACCTATTTGCAAATCCGCGTCACCTCTACATCCACTTCGCTGCTGGTGGACGACTTCAACGACAACGCTCGGGATACTGTAAAATGGACGCTCGGGACGATCGCCGGGACCATTTACTCGGGAGCCTCAGCCATTGATCTCGCGGTCGGAATCGTGGAGCGCAACCAGCGTTTGGAAATCCCGTTGAGGGCTGGGCAAAGTGGAGATCGCTTCAACGGCTACGTCGCCGCCACAGCTCGCGACTTCACCGATGCCAGCGCCAGCGTGGAGGTCGTGCAAGTCGGCGCGGGCTTCTCGAATACGATGCTCGGCGTGAGCCTCGACAGGAACAACTTCCTCCTCATGGTCGTGGAAGCGGGCGAGCTGTATCTCGATCACACCGTCTTTGGCGGGCGCAATGCGACGGGCCTCGTGTTCAACCCCGTGGCGCATCGTTTCTGGCGCATCCGCCACGTCGCCGCCACGCGGATGTTCGTCTTTGAGGCCAGCCCGGACGGCGTAAATTGGCAGACGTTGCGCAGGGACAACGTGCAGTTTGCTGTCACCGCCCTCCGCCCGGAAATCAGCGCGGGCACATGGCTCAACGAAGCCGCGCCGGGGATGGCGGTATTCGACAATTTCAAAATGGAACGCGGCGGAGCCGAGCCACCCGCACCTGCGAATGAGGCGCCCATCGCCGATCCCGGCGGGCCTTACGCAGGCATCGTCGGCCAACCAGTGACGCTCGACGGCGGAGAGTCGCTCGATTTCGACGGCACCGTAGCGGGCTACTCGTGGACCTTTGGCGACGGCACGACCGGCTCTGGCGTGAGTGTGGCAAAAACATACGCCACAGCCGGAAATTACACCGTGCTCCTGCGAGCGACGGATGACCTTGGCGCGTTCAGCGAAGAGACGACGACGGTGGCGATCACGACTGGCACCGTGCCAAACCAGCCGCCTGTCGCGCGCCCCGGCGGGCCTTACAGCGGCATCGCAGGAACGACGGTCGCAATGAACGGCAACGCGTCCACGGATGCCGACGGGACCATCGCAACATACGCATGGACCTTCGGCGATGGCACTACCGGCACAGGCGCGACGGTTTCCAAAACGTATGCCGCCGCTGGCTCCTACACCGTCACGCTCACCGTGACGGACAACCTCGGCGCGACGCACAGCGCCACGGCAACCGCGACGATCACCGCCCCCGTAAACCAACCGCCCGTCGCGCGCCCCGGCGGGCCTTACTCCGGCGTCGCAGGAACGGCAGTCGCCATAAACGGCAGCGCGTCCACGGATGCCGACGGGACCATCGCGACTTACGCATGGACCTGCGGCGACGGCACTACCGGCACTGGCGCGACGGTTTCCAAAACGTACGCCGCCGCTGGCTCCTACACCGTCACGCTCACCGTGACGGACAATCTCGGCGCGACCCACAGTGCGACGGCGACGGCGACGATCACCATCGCAGGCGGAGGCCCCACGACGCTGATTGCCGATGACTTCAACGACAACACTCGCGACGCCCTCAAATGGCGGCTCGGCGCAATCATGGGCACGATCTACGAGGGCGCAGGCGCGGCGGACCCACTCATCGGAGTCTTCGAGCGCAACGGACGGCTCGAAATCGTCCCACGCGTCAACACGCCCGGCGACCGCTACTACGGCTACATGACAAACGCGCTCGACCTCACAGCCGCGAGCGCCCGCGTGCAATGCGTCCAAGTCCCCGGCGGCAGCGCCAATGCACTCCTCTCGCTCACCAAGGATAGCCAAAACTTCCTACTGATGGGCTACGAAAGCGGCTTCATGTTCTTCGACCAAACAATCGCCGGGCACCGCGACTACGCGCTCATCAACTACAACGCCGCGCAGCATCGCCACTGGCGCATCCGTCACAACGCCGTGAACGACACCATCGTCTTTGAGACGAGCCCCGACGGCGCGACGTGGACCGCGCAGCGCACCACTCCGCGCCGCCTGCCGATGAGCAGCATCACCGTCGAACTTAGCGGCGGCTCCTACCAGCCGGAATCGAACGTCGGCACCGTGGTGTTCGACAACTTCGCCGCCGAGCGCCCCTAGTTCCTCCGCAAGTCTTCCTTAAATCGAACCGGCTTGCCGTCCGTGATGGTGCCGCGTGTGAGGCTCGGGCAGTGGCCGAACGGCATACATATTGCGAGGGGCGGGAGGGATGAAGACCACTCTTGCATTCCTGTTTGCCACATCCGCACTCGTCGGATCGGCTTCGGCGGACCTCGTCGTGACTCTCCGTGGGACGGAACCCGACGGCGCTGCGGTGAAACTCGCGCAGCCTGCAAAAGAGCCGCTCTCGGCGACGAGTGCGCGCTTCAAGGCCAGTAAAACCGTGCGCGACCGAGCGGGGGAAAGTGACCGCGACCTCGGGCAGACTTTCCTCACGGGCGACGAAGGGTTTTTCCTCGACCGCATCACCTTCCTCCTCGGCGCGCAGCCCATCGCACCCAGCGTCTTCGGGGCGAAGGTTTCCGTGCAGCTCTTCGAGATTTCCGGCACCGCGACCGTGAACGATAACGGCACGAAAACCGGCAATCTCGCGAGCTGGAGCGATGATCCGCGCGTCGATGACTTCATCGTGGGTGAGCGTTACACGACGCTCGCCACGGCGACGAAAGCACGGATGCCCGCCTTCCTGATGCCGGGGCAATTCGTGGTCCTCAACTTCCGCGAGGGCGACCGCATCTCGCTCAAGCCCAATACTCGCTACGGCTTCCTCTTCATGTTCGACGAAGCCGCGCCGGATCGCTCGCTGGCCTTCGCCACGAGCTACTGGGGCGAGCACGCCGACGGCCACGCCATCCGGCGCGAAGGCGCAGTGCTCGCCGATGTAAAGAAGCGCACCGCCACCCAGCCCACCACCAAGGCCGGCACAAAGTCAGACGTATTCTCCGACCTCGTCTTCTGGGTCGAAGGCTCCGACACAGCACCCGCTGACCAAGCCATCGCCACGGCGAATACCGCAGCGGACGAAGGCCCGCTCCCACTCCCCAAACGCTAGTCCTTACACGCCGAGGCGCGCCCTCAGCCGCCCCGCCACATCTGCGCGGAAGCGGTCGATCGCCCCCGTCACATACTCCACGATGTCCAGCGACTCATCGTGTGCCAGCGGCGTCAGGTCCATTGCGAACGCCAGCGCATCGCTCGCATCCGTCGTGTGGCTGGAAAAGAACGTCGCATTCGCCCGGCGACGCCCCAGCACGGCGAGGTCGTAGCGTTTGCCACCGGCGATCTGGCTGTCAAAAATCCCATTCACCGCAGCAGCGAGATTATCGTAGCCGGTCAGATCATGGATCACTTTCTCCCCGTCGGGTAGCCAGTCCAGATCGCGCCAAACCTCGCAGCCATGCACCGCGGCGGGCCGCTCCTCGCGAGGCAAATCGCGGATCGCCTGGATGAGCGGCACGACCACCGCGATGTGCGTCTCGTGCTTGTCGGCGGGGTTGTGCGTATAGACCACGCGCGGCTTCGACGCCTGCAAGATTGCCCGCAAATCCTCCCGCAGCCGCACATCCCCCGGAGCCTTCGCCACCGCGCTCGGGTAATCGAGTTGCACCATCGCACTATACCGCCCCACGATCGCCGCCTGCTTTTGCTCATCGCGCCGCACCGCCATCATCTCCTCATCGGAAAACCGCGCGTAATTTCCCACCCGCGAACTCCCCGCCCCATTCGTGCACGTCACCCCGCCAAACCAATCCGTCGCGCTGTGGAAACACTCAATGATTCCGCGAAACGCCATGAACTCCAAATCGTCCTGATGCGCCCCCACGGCGAGATGTGTCACGCGCCCCAGCGCATCGGCAATCGGGCGTCCATCGGGGATGAAAATATCGGCGGTCGGAAAATGCAGCTTCATAGCGAGGCAGGAAAAAGATGCGCTCCACGGCGAAGTGTCGAGCTTCCCGTTTAGACTCTGGGCGCTTTGGGTGTGATTAAAAGTGGAATGCTGCTGGTAGTAGGACAGGCATCCTGCCTGTCGGAGTGGGATGGGCTTCCAGCCCGTCCAGTGTGACGTGTAGGAGGCTTTGCGGTGGCCTTTGAGAAGGGACGAAGGGAAACTGGACAGGCTGGAAGCCCGTCCCACTCCGACAGCCTAGAAGGCTGTCCTACTACCGTCGCGCTTCGCGCGCTTCCATTCCACTTTTAATCACATCCGGGCGCTTTTTAACTGATGAGGAGGAGGCGGGGCGGGTCGCCGGGGCGGGTGTCGGGGGCGCGGTGGATGCAGGGGGGGACGGGGCTGCCGGGCCAGTCCACGGCGATGCGCCAGAGGTTGCCGAGGCCGAAGGAGAAGGGTTGGGCGTCGGGGGTTGGGGCGTAGTGGAGGTCGTAGCAGTGGTCGGTGAGGTATTCGAGGAAGTCGTGGTCTTCTTCACCGCCGTGGAGTTTGAGGAGTTGGGCGCGGGTTTCGGGGATGTCGATGCGGCGTCGGGCTTGATCGTTGCGGAGGCCTTCGCTGGGGAAGCCGTGGTAGGTGCAGAGCCAGGTCTCGGCTTCTACGGGGGCGCTGTCGGCGTGGAAGGAGAAGACGTGGGTGGGGATGGGGTCTTCGTCGCGGGGGTAGCCGTCGATGCAGTTGAGGATGGGGTCGAGGCCGTGCTCGCGGAGGAGTCGCTGGTCTTCGATGAGGATGTCGATGGCGGTGCGGCCCGCTGGGCTGAGGGGGAGGCTGCGGAGGAGTGCGTCGTCGAGTGTGTTGATGCCTGGGCTGATGGTGAGGTGCTGGATGATTTCGCGGAAGTCGCCGGGGAGTGTGCGGGGCCAGCAGAGGGCGTTGATGCCGTCTGCAAAAGGCGTGGTGACGAGTTCGTGGAAGCTGCTCACCAGTTTAATGCGTGGGTAGTCGGGCGGTAGAGCGAGATGAGTCATAGGCGATGCGAGCAGTGGTCGGGGGAGGGAGGTGCTTTATGGGATGCGGGGTGCGATGGCAAGGGGAGGTGGTGGATTCTATGTTGCGCAACTATCGGCTGCGGCCCACTATGCGCCGCTCATGTGGGACACTCCACGACGTAAAAAACGCTGGTACCGCCGTTGGTGGTTTGCCATTCCATTTTGGACTTTGCTGATTCTCGGCACGGTGGGCGGTGTGCTGTTGATGAAGATGAAGGCGGAGTATGAGTCGAAGGCGAGGCGGTTCGATTATACGCAACTGGAGGCGATGGAGTCGGCGAGTATGATCTTGGATCGGAGCGGGGCGATCATGGGGCGGATGTTTACGCAGAATCGGGAGCAGGTGACGTTTGCGGAGTTTTCGCCTGCGTTGATTAAGGCGGTGATCGGTGCGGAGGATACGCGGTTCCGGGAGCATACGGGGGTGGACTATCGCGGAGTGGCGCGGGCGGTTTATGAGAACTGGCGCGCGGGTGCGAAGCGGCAGGGCGCGAGCACGCTCACGCAGCAGCTTGCGCGGAATACGTTCCCCGAGCAGCTCCCGCCGAGCGACCGAACGCATGAGCGGAAGATGCTGGAGATGTTCGTGGCGCGGGAGATCGAGAACCGGTGCAGTAAGGATAAGATTTTGGAGCTGTACTTGAACCGGGTGTATTTCGGCTCGGGCTTTTACGGGGCGGAGGCGGCGGCGAAGGGTTACTTTGGGAAGCCTTCGAAGGAGCTGACGATCAGCGAAAGTTCGATGCTGGCGGCGGTGCTGCGCGCCCCGGATAAGCTGGCTCCGTGGCGGAACTATACGACGTGTATCTCGGAGAGGAATCGCGTTTTGAGCCGACTGCTGGAGGCGAAGTTGGTGACGCGTGAGGAGTATGAGACGGCCTTTAATGATGTGCCGCTGCTGAAGAACAAGCGTTCGGTGCATCAAGACAACTACGCGGCGGATATGATCTACCAGCAGGTGCTCAAGCTCGTGGGGAAGGACCGCGCGCTCGGCGATGGGCTGAAGATTTACACGACGGTGGACCGTGAGTTGCAAAAGAAGGCGGAGGAGTTGATTCGCGGGCAGCTTCTTTCTATTGAGCGCCACGAGGGCTACGAGCACCCGACGTATGCGGATTTCGATGCGCGGTTCAAGGCGTCGAAGGGCTTGCTGGTGAATGCGGACGGGAAGAGGATCGAGCCGGAGTATCTGCAAGGCGCAGTCGTCACGCTGGATAATAAGGATGGCGGGATTCTGGCGCTCGTGGGCGGGCGGGATTTCCAGCACAGCCAGCTCAACCGCGCGACGCAGGTGGAGATGCCGCCGGGTACGGCGTTCAAGCCGCTGGTGTATGCGGCGGGCTTTGAGAAGGGGCTTTTCCCCGGTACGGCGGTGAACGATGCGGTGATGGATAATACGCGCGTGATGATCGGCGGGACGACGGGTTTTCTCGGCGAATGGGGGCCGGAAATCGGAGACAACCGCTACGAGGGAATTATCTCCGCGCGCACGGCGCTGGTGAAGTCGAAGAACGCGGCGACGGTGCATTTCGGGATGAAGACGGGCATCAAGGACGTGCTGGCGCTGGCGGACAAAGCAGGCATTTCGGATGAACTCGCGGCTTATCCGAAGACGTATCTCGGCGGGAGCGAAGTGTCGCCGATGGACCTCACGCTGTCCTACGTGATGTTTGCGGAAAACGGCGTGCGCCCGAGCGAGCCGTACATCATTAAGCGCATCGAAGACAAAGACGGTGCGGTGCTCTTCCAAGAAAAGCCGGAGACGGAAAAAGCCATCGAGCCTACGACGGCCTACGAAGTACACACCTGCCTCGCCGACGTGCTGGAGCGCGGCACGGCGGAGCGCGCCAACAGCGAGATGGGCTTCAAAAAGTACCCGATGGGCGGCAAAACCGGGACGGCGTATAATTTCACCGACCTGTGGTTCGTCGGCTACAGCAGCGAGGTGACGACGGGGGTCTGGATTGGCTTCGACCAGCAGCGAGGGAAGTCCAAGCGGTCCATCTATCGCGGCGCATTTAGCAAAGACCTCGCGCTGCCGGTTTGGGCGGAGTTGATGAAAGAAACCGTCGTCAATTATCCCCCGCAGGCCATCCAGCAACCGCCGGGAGTCATCCGCGTAGAAATCTGCACCCACAGCGGCGAACTCGCGACGGAGAAGTGCCTCGCCGACGGCATCCGCACGACTTACCACGAGATTTGCACAGAGAAACAGGCCCCGAAAAATCCTTGCCCGGTCCACAGCGGATTCATCGCGACAGCCAGCAATCCATCGGCGGATCCGAACGCTCCGCTGAAGCCCACGAAGATTTTCATGGATACCGAGAACTTCAAAGTCATCGCCATGAAAGAGCCCACCGTCATCGGCGCAGACCCTTACAATTCCGCGGGCGCAGTGGAGCGGTTGAAATCGATTGGCACCGTCGGCAATGCGATCGCGCCGATGAGCACGCAGAACGAAGTCCCCGTGGGAGACCCGACGCTACCGCCAGTCGCGCCCCTTATCCCGCAGGCAAAAATCCTCGGTCCCTCGACGCGCACGGATACGAAGCTGGAGCAGCCGGAGCGGCTGAAGTTTCAGTGAGGGCATAATTAACAGCGTTGTATTGTGCCGCGTCTAATGGCGGGCGCTCGTGGGTCGTGTGGGCATTTGAAACCACATGACTCCTATGCACACAACCACCGAACCACTCGTCGTCCGAATCCAAGAACGTCTCGCTCGCTCGCGATTCTTCACCTTATCGCTCCTGCTGCACACTGCGGCAGTCATCATCCTCGGCGGCATCGTCCTCGTGCAGCAGAAAGCGGCGGAGGAGGAGATGGCTTCGGGGCCGGCGTATGAATTGGAATCGCTCCTGCCGCCGGAAAAACCGGAAATATCCGAACGGAGCCCGCAGCCGGAAGAATCACGGCCCGAGAGCAAGCCAGCCGAAGTGCAGCAGCCACGCGTCGAGGTCACAGTGCTGCAAACCTCCCGCCCTTCCATCAACGTGGCACCCACCGTGCGCGTGAACCTTCCGCAGACAGGAGTCACAGCGACCCTCGCGAGTCTGCCGACCGCACCGAGCGGCAACGCTCGCGAATGGTGCATGCGCTTTACGCCGGACAAAGTGAATGGCTGGGCGGGAGGGACGACTGGACCAAAGCCCACGAAGGAAACCGAGCAAGCCGTCATCCGCGCTCTGGTGTGGCTCCGCAAAACACAGAACCCCGACGGCTCTTGGGCGGAGCGCAATCGCGGCGCGATGACCGGGCTCGCTCTGCTGTGCTTCCTCGGCCACGGCGAATACGGGCAATCCACGGAGTTTGGCCTCACGGTGAATCGCGGCATCGAGTGGATGCTGCAAAACGGCACTGCGAACGGGAGCCGACTCTCCATGACGCGCGACGACTGGGGCAGCGGCAATGCGGGCGTGTATGAGCACGGCATCGCCTCGTATGCGCTCGGCGAGTATTACACCATGACGACCATCGCCGGGAAACCCGACGAGCGCGTGGTGGAACTGTTCCGCGCAGCCATCGCCCACATCGTCGAGGGGCAAGGGCCGGATGGCGGATGGATGTATCAGTTCGACAAAACCCAGAGCGACACCTCCGTCTCCGGCTGGCAAGTGCAGGCGCTCAAAGCCGCCCATTTATCCGGCTTGAAAATCCCCGGTGTGGAGAAGGCGCTCGACCGTGCGATGATCAACTTCCAGCGCGTGCAGACGGACAAAGGCGGCTACGGCTACCGCAAGGCGGAGAACCGCTGGTCGCTCACCGGCGTCGGCATTCTCTGCGAGCTATTCTGGCACGGCACGCGTGACGGGCAGTGCAGGAAGGGCGTCGAGTTCATTATGGCCGGGCTCGATGAGTTCCCCGTGCGCTACCAGCACGAAAAGGCCGACCTTTACGCCTGGTACTACCACACGCAGGCGATGCTCATGTTTGGCAGTTCCAGTTGGAAAAAATGGGAGGCGCTCTTCTCCCGCGAAGTCGTGAAATCCCAGTCGCCAGACGGGAGCTGGCCCGTGATGGCGAACGCCGCGCATGGGAATCTGCAAAAGGAAAGCAGCGCGACGGGCGCGACCTACCGGACAGCGCTCTGCGTGCTCATGCTGGAGTCTTACTACCGCTATTTACCCGCCAACCGCGAGTGACCTCACCGGCGCGAGCCATTGTAGGCCTTCGAGACGGCAGAGGCTCCATTGATATCCTCGTTCGCCTGCCAGACCATGTGGCGGTAAAACTGCATGAGCCCCGCTGCACAGCCTGCAAAGAAGAGGATGAGTATTATTTTTTGGCTTAAAGATTCGCGCATTGCTCACCGTGAAAGCAGATTGTCCGCCACGCTCACCAGAAACCAAGCTGTCCAGTCCGTAGAATGTAGATGCCAAGGCCGAGATTCGTCACGGCGTGTGCGACCACACAGGCCGCGAGGCTCCGGGTGCGATAGGCGACGACGTTGTAAAGCACGCTGGTGAGGAGAGCGCCGCCCCAATCTGCCATCTGGTGTTCAAAGCAAAACGCCACGGATACGATTCCGAAAGACTTCCACGCGAAGGCCCCAAACGGAACGGACTGGAACTCATCCTTAATAAAAAACCGTAGCAGGAAGCCTCTCCAGAACAGTTCCTCGACGAGCGGCACCACGATGACCATTCGGAGCATCCGGGCGAGTACGTTCATCCAATAAGGCGCTCCATTTTCACCGAAGAATGCGGGGTCGAAGCCGTTCAGTCGGGGCTCCGCGCCGAGCCAGGCTTGCGGCGCGATCCAGATTACGAGGGATAAAGCGCCAGCCAGTGTCGCAATCGCCATCCCTCGCCATGGCCCGAGCGTAACGAGCCCGCGCCAGCGCCAAAGGACGACGAGACACACGACGCTTTGCACCGGGAAGACCCAGTATTTGGCCCCGGTGAACGCCCAGTGACCAGAAAACGCACCCAGTTTTCCGACGAGTTCCGTGAATAGCAGAAAGGCAAGAAACAGGAAGAACGGCCCGATATAAGCTCTTTCGTGAGGCGTGGTACCGATCATTTCCGAGAATCAAAAATCATGAATGCGAACGAAACCAAGACATCCGAGCCAACGCCAGAGCAACTTTTAAAAATGCTCGATCTTCAGATGAGCAAGATGAGGAGCAAACGTGCGAACACCGAAAGTAAAATGACCATACGCGTCGCGAGCATCCTGCTCGTGCTGACGGTAGCCGCCGGCGCGTTGTTTTTTCTCATGACGATGCTGGAAGACTTGCGCTCGCAACGAGCTTCGGGAGTCCAAAATACCGGCATCAACGCCGATTGGTAAGTTTTATCCAGAGCCACCACAACTCGGCACGCGCACTGCTACTCTCAACCGGAAAATGGCCAAAACCCTAACAACTGTAATCGGACTCGACATCGGACGCTACGCGCTGAAGTCAGTAGTCATGCAAAAGAAGAGTGCCGACCGATTCATCGTCACCAATTTTGCATCGCATGTCATTGACGACACTGCGGAACAAACGCCGGGAGAGCTTGGGCGGAACATCAAAGCCCTTCTCAAGCAAATGGGCGGTCGCGCTAAGGCTTGTGTCGCCGCAGTGTCTCACCCAGACGCGTTGCTTCGGCTCATCGACCAGCCCGAAACTCCGACCGATGTGCTCCGCAATGCGTTGAAGCTGAATGGAATAACGCTGCTCAATCAGGACACCAAAAGCTATGTGCTCGACTGCGATCTCATCCATACCAACGCGCCGGTAGAATCCAGCCAAGGGCCGCAAAAGCGTTACCTCGTCGCTGGGCTCCCGCGAACCCACATCCATGAAATCGGCACGGCATTCCACGAAGGAGGGGCTCCGCCTATCGCCGCGCTGCAACTCGCACCCGTCGCCATCTTTAATGCGTTCGAATTTGCCCAAGAGGAAGTTTTCAATGAGCACCCGTTCTTCCTTTTAGATATCGGCCACAACAGCGCGACGGTGATGGTCGGGGCCAAGCGAGAACTGGTTCTCATCCGCAATGTGGAGTTCGGGGGGAAAGCGCTCATAGAGACACTTTGCGGTCTAAGCGGGGAAGGCCGTTATACCGTCATCCAGGCACTAGCTCATGAGGACGAGCTGATGGTGGAAAATGCCCGCATGGCGCTCGTGGCGCTCACACGCGAAATCGGGAGCTCGATTGGATTTTTCGAGGGCCGCCGAGAAGAGACCATCCGGCAAGTGTGGGTCTCCGGCGGGCTAGCCAAGAGCAAGACCATCCTTCGCGTTCTCAGCGAAGAGCTGCACATGCCATGTGTCGCATGGAATGCGACTGAACGTTGCGAAATTAACGTCCCCGTCGCGAAACGAACCCTGTTCACCGAAGAGATGCTTGATCTGAGCGTCGCCTGCGGAGCCGCCACCGAAGCATTCAAAGGCTAGAATCCCGACCATTATGGCACTACGAATCAACCTTTATCACGAAATCCAGCTGGCTCGTAAACAACAGCGATACGACCCGCTTAAAATCTCCATGATCTGCCTAGGATTCGCAATCCTCTGCCTCGCCGGTTGGTATGTTGTGAGGTATGCCGAAACGAACACAGTCCGCGAACAGTATGCCGCGAATCAGGCCGAACTCGCAAAAATCACCCCTCAGTCCGAGAAGGCGAAGATAGACGAAGCGGAGCTGACAAAGACCATTCAATTGTCGAGCGCCTTGACCAAGCGGATCGAAGGCAGGTTCTACTGGGCTCCGGTTATGGAAATCATCGGACGAGTCATCCCGAGAAATGTGCAAGTCGCCAGACTCAGCGGTGACTTGGCTACGACTGAGACGTCCCGTCGTGTAGGCATGTCTATTGAAGGAGTCGCCGCCGGAGAGCATCCCCGGAAGGTCGCGGAAGACATCCGACTCGCGCTCATTGATGCGTTCGGGCAAAAATTTACAGGCGTCACGGCCTCGTTTCGCTCGCTAGACGACGGAACCGACCGGGTAAAACTTGATGGCGTCGATGTCGGAACAGTCCTCTATTCCATCAGTCTAAGTTTCGCCATCACCGGCGCAGATGATGCTACAAACTCACCCAAAACCGCGAAACAATAATTTCCCATGACACTTAACAAGGTACACCAACAGAAGATCATGCTAGGGACGATGCTGATGTTCGGAATCATCTATGCGACGAATGAGTTTCTCCTGTCCCCGCTCGCAAACGACCGTGCGTCACTCAAAGATGAGATGGTGAAGTCCGAGCCGTTGTTTCGTGAAATTCGGGGGCAAATCGCCCGCACCCGTGGCCTCGAAATCGACGGCCCGCTCGCCAGTGCCACGATCGCACAGGTCAATGCTATGATCCCCGAAGGCGCAGCGATTGCGTGGGGTCCTCCGAAGATCGCGGAATTCTTCAAGAGCAACGGCGTCGATAAGGCCACCGCTCGGATGACGAACGAAATCCCAGAAAAGGAACTCGTCGGCTATCGTCGCCTCGTGTGGGTCATCGAAATCCCCAACGTCGATTTCGTCCCATTTGCGAACGCGCTCGCGAAATTCGAAAATACAGAACCCTTGTTTGAATGCACTGGCTTCGAGGTTCAGGCATCCCGTGAGCAAACAGGATCCCAGCGCGTCATTCTCAACGTTCAGAATCTTATCAAACTATGAAACTTGCCAATATCCTGACACTCGCAGTCGTTCTATCGGGCATCATTGCTCAAGCGGGGGAGACGCCCAAACAAGTGCCTTACGAACTTAAGGCCCGCTCTTCGTTTTCTCTGGCCACGGAAACGCGCTCGCCGTTCTGGCCTGTTGGCTGGAGGCCCGCTGGGGCGGCGGAACCGTCGGGAACCGACACAACTCCCGTCGTTGATACGGCACCCAAGTTTCAGCTTTCCAGCGAAAGCTTCATCGTCAGCAGCGTCCTCCTCGCCAACCCTGCGCTCGCCACTATCAATGGGCGCTCGTTCGGTGAAGGTGAATACCTTCCCGTCGTCTCGAATGAACAGCGACTCAAGGTCCAAGTTTATGCCATCCGCGAGCAGGGAGTCTGGCTCCGTCTCGATAATCAGAAGCCAATCCTCGTCCCGATGAGGCGCGGCGAGATTCGGCCCAAGACGACCCCGCAGTTCAACCAAGAGTGGGCCATCAAACTCACCAATAAATAACCCTTTTCACCGCATAGGTGGGCGTCATCAATCGTTTCCAGAGAGGAGCGAATGTCGCTGAAGCGTTAAAGCCGCGTCTCCGGTGAGGGCCGCGGCTTTTTCGTTTATGCCCCGAATATTCGCGGCCCGAACACAATTCCGCCCACCACTGCCGCCGCAATCGCAGCGAGCAGCACGGCTCCGGCAGCCACATCTTTTGCCCGCCGGATGAGCGCATCATCTTCCCGCGTAATGCAATCGGCGAGTGCTTCGACGGCCGTGTTTAACGCTTCTGCTATCCATACTGCCGCCATGGAAAGGACGAGCGCGGCCCACTCTCCGGCGGTCACTTTGAAAAAGAAGCCCGCTATGATGACTGCGATCGTCGCCGCGAGATGGACGAGCGCATTTCCCTGCGTGAGCACGAGCACTACGATCCCGCGGCCCGCATACCCGAAGCTCCGAATTCGCGCCCAGAGGAAACCGGGGCGTTGGTCGGAGTCTTCGCTCATCGCAGACGCTAAACGCTAGTGCTTCGCGGGCTCTGGGGCGTGACCTTTGGCAGGGTGTGCGTCGCCGGCGTGGAGCTTGTGCTGATAGTGCTCCGGCAACTGGGTAGTCGGGAACTTCTCGCAGGCGCTGCTGAAGAGCGCGGCGATGGTGACGATGGAAAAAAGTGCGATCCGTTTCATGGCCGCGACCGTAGCGACCGCTAGGGATTTGCCAAGCCCAGTTTCGCCCACTCTTCCGGCGTGTTGAAGTTCGCGAAAAGCGGGCGCTCGCTCTCGCTTACTTTCACGGCATCGAGCAGCCCAGCGTCGCGGGCGCTTTCGATGAAGGGCCGCATCGCGAAGTCCTTCCTCGCGAGTGCCAAACGCGCCAGCGGCAGCGATGATCGGGGATACACGGCGGCGAGCGGCTCCCAGCGTCCGCCGAGCTGCGGCACGGCCCCGCGCCCGGTGCGCATAGCATGGGCGACCAGCGTGGATAAATAGGCGGACGTCATCGCAGGCATGTCCACCGCGAGCACGAGCAGACACGGCGCGCTGCTGTGCGCGAGGACTGTGGCGATGCCGCCGAGCGGGCCGCAATCGGGCCATTCATCCGGCACGGTGTACGCGGCTCTCTCGGGGATTGAGGCGCATTTTCCCGCGACGAAAATCGCAGCAGGCCGCGTCGTCGTGAGCGTTTCGAGTTGGTGTTGCCAGAGCGGGCGATCATCCAGGACGAGCCCGGCTTTATCCCGGCCCATACGGGTGGACTTCCCTCCGGCGATTAAGGCGGCGTTGTGCAGCATGATTTCGGTTTGAGCCCGGCACGTTCGCCGCGCAAGCTCTGGTTTATGAGCACACGCATTCGGCATATTTTCATCAGCCCTGGTCACAACTACATCGGACGCCACGGCCAGGATGCCGGGGAGCATCCGCTCGTGGAAGTCGCCGAGGCGCGGTGTGTCGCGGGGCGAGGCATCGAGGGTGATCGGTTCTTCGATTTCAAGCCGGACTACAAAGGGCAGATCACGTTTTTTGAATGGGAGACCTACGAGCGGCTGCGCGCGCAGTTTGGCGTGGAGGGAAAAGGGCCGGGCTCCTTCCGCAGGAACGTCGTCGTCGAGGGGCTGTCACTCGCGGCGCTTATCGGCTGTGAGTTCGAGCTGCAAGGCGTGCGCTTCTTCGGCACGCAGGAAGCCGCGCCGTGCGAGTGGATGGACCAAGCATTTTGCCCCGGTGCGCACGAGGCGTTGAAAGGCGCGGGCGGGCTGCGAGCGCGCATTTTGTCCGACGGCGTGCTGCGCGCGGGATAGAGCCTTGGGCCGAGGCTGCCTTGATGGAGCGGTAGTTTCTCGGAAATAAGACTCGCCATTTCTCAGGGCTGCAAATAGCTCACTTCCGCGAAAGCAACCCAACCCAACCTATGGCAAAAATCGTAATCATTGATGACGAGCCGCAAATCGTCGAACTCGTCGTAACGGCCTGTAAGGAACTCGGCCACGAGACGTTCCCGTTTGTGAACTCGCAGAAGGCAATTGACCAACTCGAAACCATCGCTCCACAGCTCATCATCTCGGACATCAAGATGGATAAAGTGGACGGCTTTGAAGTCCTGCGGCAGGCCAAGAACATCCTCGAAAACTGCCAAGTCATCCTGATGACCGGCTACGGCAACGAGGAGATCGCCGAGAAAGCCATCGGCGAAGGCGCGCGATACTACATCCGCAAGCCTTTCAAAATCTCCGAGATGCAGGCGCGCGTGAAGCACACCGTCGAATTCTCCGACACCGCGAAAGAGCGCGACACCCTCAAGAAAGTCGTCAAGCGCCAGACCAACCCGGAGAACATCATCGGCACCTCGGCGAAGATGGATGAAGTCTATCACCTCCTACGCAAAGTCGCCGACACCGACTCCACCATCCTCATCGTCGGCGAGAGCGGCACGGGCAAAGAACTCGTCGCCCGCGCGCTGCACTATAACAGCTCGCGGCAGCACCAGCCGTTCGTCGCCATCAACTGCTCCGCACTGCCGGAGAACCTGCTGGAGTCCGAGCTTTTCGGGCATAAAAAGGGCGCGTTCACTGGCGCGGTGTCGGACAAAGCGGGGCTCTTTGAGGAGGCAGAAAAAGGCACCATTTTCCTCGATGAGGTCAACTCTATGGCGCTCCCGTTGCAGACGAAACTGCTCCGCGTCTTGCAAGAGCGCCAGCTCCGCCGCGTCGGCGACACGAAGACGGTCTCTATCAACGTCCGCGTGCTCGGCGCGACGAACGAGACGCTTTTAGAGAAGGTGAGGGACGGCAAATTCCGCGAGGATTTATATTACCGGCTCGCCGTCATTCCCATCGAGCTGCCCGCCTTGCGCGAGCGCACTGAGGACATCCCGCTCCTCGTCCAGCACTTCCTGAAAAAGACCGGCCAAAACGGAACCGAAGCCAAAAAGATAGAGCTCAAAGCGCTTGAAGTTCTCCAAGGCTACCGCTGGCCCGGCAACGTCCGCGAACTCGAAAACGCCATCGAACGCGCCTGCGCACTGTGCGACGACAACCTCATCCGCGTCTCCGATCTCCCGCCCCATGTTGTGAAGCAAGCGGGCGGCCCCATCGAAATCGCAGGCGGCGCGCTGCCCATTGGCAAGAAGCTCGACGACTTCATCCACGATACCGAGAAGCGGTTCATCGACGAGACGATCAAGCACAACGGCGGCAACCGCGAGAAGGCCGCGAGAAGGCCGCGAAGATGCTCGGCATCAGCATGGCGACGCTCTACCGCAAGCTCGAAGTAAAGGCCGCAAAGCCCGCTAAGTAAGGCACCGAGCGTCATGCCGACTGCGGAATTCCTGCTGATCGACAACAGCAACTCGTTCACAAAACTCGCCCTTTCCTCGCGCGACACCGTCGGCATCTCGCGCAAACTCCGCACCTCGGAACTCACCCCGGAAACCCTCCGCCGCGTCCTGCGTGGGTGGAAGTTCGCGCGCATCGTCCTTTGCTCCGTCGTCCCGGCAAAGCGCGACATCATCGCCGAATGCCTCGCCGGATTGTCGCTCCACGAAGTCACCCATCGTAGCAACCTCGGCGTCGGCATTGATTACCCCAAGCCCGCCAGCATCGGCGCGGATCGCCTCGCCAACGCCGCCTACGCCGCCGCCGCCTACGGCGCACCTTGCGTCGTCGTGGACTTCGGCACCGCCGTCACCTTCGACATCATCTCGGCGGAGAAAAAATACATCGGCGGCGTTATCGCGCCCGGCCTCGAAGCCATGACCGACTACCTCCACACCCGCACCGCGCTCTTGCCGAAAATCTCCCTCATCGAACCGCCCGGCCCCGTGGGGAAATCCACCAAGCACGCCATGCTCGCAGGCGCAGTGTATGGCTATCGCGGCCTCGTCCGCGAAATCCTCGCCGAGATTCAGCGCGACCTCGCAGCCCGCAAACTCCGCGTCGTCGCGACGGGCGGATACGCCGACCTCATCGCCGCTGGCGTAAAGGAAATCGCCGCCGTCCACCCCGGCCTCACCCTCGAAGGGCTACGCCTCATCGGGGCGCTGAACTTCTGAGCGTTAAACCCGAACGGCGCGATTGAGGGCTGAAAGCCCGACAATGTAATAGCCCAGGGTGAAGCCCTGGGTCACAGACAATAAGAGACCTTAGCCCTGAAAGGGCGACCCAAGGCGTGCGCCACGGTTTTGTCCCGCCCTTTCAGGGCTCCATTCTGTTTGTGCAGCCAACCCAGGGCTTCACCCTGGGCTATTACATCTCGCACCTTCGGCGCTCAAAAGGGAAACGCTGAATAAAGCGAGTTGAGCAGAGAAGCGCGAGGCAGGGTGGTAGTGAGTGGGGTTCTGAGGCGGAAAGTCATCGAGAAATTGCTGTTTTTGCCCCGTTTTGGTGCGATGCGGGCACGGTCAAGCCGTGAGGGCGAGCA
>CAMDQC010000018.1 GCA_945905735.1 Prosthecobacter debontii
CATCCTCGCCAGCGAAGACATCGGCATGGCCGACCAAATGGGCCTGCCCATCGCCGTCGCCGCGCAGCAGGCCGTGCAATTCATCGGGATGCCCGAAGCCCGAATCACCCTCGCCCACGCCACCGTTTATTTGGCCACCGCGCCGAAATCCAACCGCGCCTACGCGGGCATCGACGCCGCAATCGCCGAAGTCAAAGAAGGCGTGACGCTCGCAGTCCCGCCGCATCTCCGCAGCACCGGCAAAGGCCGCGCCGACTACCAATACAGCCACGCCGCCGAAGGCGCATACATCCCCCAAGCCTACCTCCCCGAAGGCCGCCGCTACTACGAGCCCACGGAAAACGGATACGAAAAGCGGGTGAAAGAGCGGCTGGATTATTGGCGCGCGAAGTTTGAGGAGGCGAAGAAGCCGTGAAAGGACTCGACCGCTGGCTTGGCTCATGGATTTTCCGCAAGCGCACTGCACCGCCGCCGGGCGTGCGGCATGTGCTCATTGCGGTTTGCGACCATTTTGAGCCATTCCACGATGCGGACAAAGCGACAGCGCTCGCCCGTGTCGCGCTTTGGCGGCGGGAGCACGCGGCTATCTGCGCGGACTTCCGGGACAGCGACGGCACGCCGCCGCGACACACGTTTTTTTACCCCGTGGAGCAATGGGATGCGGATGTCTGCGGACGCCTCGCGGACCTTTGCCACAGCACGGGAGGCGAGGCGGAGATTCATCTTCACCACGACAACGATACCGCCGAAAACTTGCGCGCCACTTTGCTGCGCGGAAAAGAGAACCTCGCCGCGCTCGGCCTGCTTTCCCGCGATGCGAAGGGCGATGTGCGCTACGGATTCATCCACGGGAATTGGGCGCTCGACCACTCGCATCCCGAGGGCAAAGGCTGCGGAGTGCCGGACGAGCTGCCCATCCTCCAAGCCACCGGCTGCTACGCCGACCTCACGCTCCCCAGCGCGCCGAGCGGCTGCCAAGTCCGCACGATCAATTCGCTCTACTACGCCCGCGAAGACGGCCAGCCGCGCTCGCACGAAACCGGCACGCCCGCCCGCACGGGCACAGCGCCGGACGACGCGCTGCTCTGCGTGCAAGGCCCGCTTTGCCTGAACTGGCAGCGGCGCAAATTCGGCATCCTCCCGCGTATCGAGAACAGCGACCTCACGGGCGCAAACCCGCCGAGCGCGCAACGGCTGGCGCTTTGGGAGAAGTGCCACATCCACGTCGCAGGACGCCCGGACTGGCTCTTCGTGAAGCTGCACACGCACGGCGCTATCGAGCGCAATAGCAGCGCGCTCCTAGGCGAGAAAATGCGCGCCTTTCACCGCCACCTCGCAGCGCGCGCCGCTGCGGATGCGACGTTCCAGTTTCACTACGTCACCGCCCGCGAGCTGGTGAATATCTTGCACGCCGCCGAGGACGGGAAATCGGGCGACCCGAGTGCGTATCGCGATTACCGATACAAGCTCCGTCGCGGATAGCTTGCCGAGCCCCTGTTTTGCTCTCGCGCTTGGGCACTGTTCCTCCTTTGTTGAGGCGCGAAATTCCCGAACACATGACACACACCAATTATATCTTCGTGGACTACGAAAACGTTCGGGGGCACGACATGGACCTCAGCCTCATGGAGGGCAGGAAGGTGGAGGTGATCTTGTTTTTTGGGAAGCGACAGAACGATGTGCCTGTGGAACTGGTGCAGGCGATGTTGAAGTTCGCCGGTCAGTTTCGCATCGAAAAGCTCTCTGTGGAGGGGAAGAACGCGCTGGATTTCGTGCTGGCGTATCACATCGGAAAACTCTCGGCGATCGACCCGAGCGGCTACTTCTATGTCTTCTCGAAAGACACGGACTACGACCCGTTAATGATCCACCTCCGCGCCCATCACATCAAAGCGCACCGCTACGGGGCATTCGCGGATATTCCGTGTTTCCCCGTGCAGGTCGCGGCACCTTCTGCGCCTCGGAAACCGGCCCCGCCTACGCCAGCGCCCGGCGGTCCTCGGAAGCTCCCGCCGCCGTCGAATGCGGCGCAGAATGAACGCGGCGCGGTGCCGTCTCTCAGCGAACGCGTGAAGCTGCTGGTAGAGCATTTCTCGAGGCAACCGCGCACTCGGCCAAAGCGAGAAAAGACACTGCGCTCTAGCCTCAACTCGATCTTTGGCAAACGACTCTCGGAGCAAGAAATCACGGCGACTGTTGCGACATTGGTCGAGATGGGGAGCATCACGATCTCAGACAAGGGTGTCGTGAACTGGGCCGACTGAGGCGGGAATCCTGCTTTCTGTACTGTCACAAAATAGTCCAAGCATCTGCCGTAACTCCCTCCATTATATCGGAACACCCAAACACTCCATCTCCTTGAAATCCTACAAAACCTTTCTCGCCGCTGCCCTCGCCGCTCTTTGCGCTGGTGCCTACTACTGGCCTTCCGCCAAGCCCGCAGCCACACCATCTCGCGTAGAGATCGCGGAGACTGAACCCGCCAGGCCCGCCGTTCTGCCGGAGGATGCAGGGACGCTTTCCATGACGCCGGAGCTTGCAGCGGCAGAACCGAGAAAACCGAACTTTGCGAAGATCGTAGCGTTCAATGATTGGGCACAGCGATGGCAGGCGGCGGATGCGGGCGGGCGCAATGCCATGCGAGAGGACGGTCTGCGTTTGGCCACGGAACGGAGGCCGGAGTTTAAGTCGCTGATCGTAGTGGACCCGCAGCGGGCGCTAGAGCGGGCTGTGCCGCGCGTGATTCGGCAGGATTTGCCGCTGGAGATTGTCGCGCAATTGGAGCGGCCAGTTTCTGCATCGGGCGATCTGAATGTGTATCGCGGACGTCCGCAGGGCGCGGTGATTCCTGGGCAGGAATTGACGCTGCGATATTTTGAAACGGAACGCGGCGAAAGCCTGAAAGCGCGCGTTTCTGGCGAGATGTCCGAGTTTGGAACAAAGAAGAACGTGGCGCTCCGTGGCGTGGCTCTCGACCGCGAGTTTGCGGTGGCAGAAAGCCCCGTGCGACAGCTCGAAAAAGGGGAACGCATCCCCGCGACGGCCAAGGTGGAGGCGCTGTGCCCGGTATCCGGCTTGGCCACGCCCGAGCCTGCGCCAAATGAGCCCGTATCGGACGAGACGCCTACTGTGGAAATCGGTGAACGCATTGTCCGTCTGTGCAACGGGACGCATGTGGGTGTGCTCATCGCGGAGCAGCGGGCGCTTTTGCAGGCGAGTGGGCCGGGCGGCGCAGGCTTTATGTATGATACGTTCCCCGGCACTTCGTCGGCAGCGATTGGGAACTTCAAGACGCTCTACATCCGCGTGACTTACCCGGACCAACTGAAAGCGCCGAACACGGAGGATGCCGCGTATGGCGATATGCGGAATGTTTCGCGGTTCTATTTGGAGAGTTCCTACGGGCGCATGACGACGACCAGCACGGTCACGCCGCTCATCGTCCTGCCGCATTCGCAGGCGTGGTATATCGCGAAGGATTCGGAGGTGGACGGCCTCGGGCTCGTCCACACCCACTCGCGCGCGGCGGCGAAAAAACTGGGCTACCACGATAGCCAATACACTTGCATCATCGTCCGCGTGAACGGCGGGCCGCGTCTCAGCGGCATCTCGTGGGGCGGCGGATCTAGCGTGTGGGTGAGCTGGGATGGAATGGATGTGCTGAACCACGAGTGCGGCCATTCACTCGGGCGCAACCACGCGAACTATTGGGCGACTACGGACGGCACGCCTTACGGCGAGGGCGCGAACTCGGAATACGGGAATCCATTCGACGTGATGGGCGGCGGCGGCGGCTTCGGCGCGCACTACAATGCGAAGAGTAAGCGCGACCTCGGCTGGCTCTCGGACCCGTATATGCACCGCCCGACGGCGGCGCAAAATGGGAACTACCGCATCTTCGCCTACGACCAGCCACAGCTCGAGGAAGGCAAGCGATACTCCTTCCGCGTGGCGAAGGATTCTGTGCGGACTTACTACATCGAGTATCACCCAGCGAACGCGAATTTCACGGACTCCGCGCTCGTTATGTATAGCTGGAGCGGGATGAGTAATTGCGGACATCTGCTCGATACGACGCCGGGAACTCCCAGCGGGAAAAACGACGGCGGCATCCAAATTGGACGCACGTATTCCGACTACGATTCGGATCAGCACTTCACCGTATTGGGAAAAAATGCGACCACTCCGCCTTCGCTCGATATTGCGTATCAGCGCGGGCCTTTCCCCACGAATCAAGCACCCACTCTGACTCTTGCCGCCACGACGACGACGCCCGCTGTCGGCGGCAGCGTCACTTTCACAGCCACGGCAGACGACACGGATGGCGATGTGTTGGCTTACAATTGGAACTTCAGCGATGGCGTCGTGAGCACGAATACGCCGACGTTCACCCGCACCTTCGCAAGCGCCACGCAAATGACTGTGATGTGTGCCGTCTCCGATATGAAAGGCGGCATCGCGCGCAAGCACGTCGTCGTCACCGTCGGCTCTCCGGGACGCGGCGTGGTGACGGGCACTATCACCAACGGCGGGCAGCCGCTCGTGGGTGTACTGGTGACGAGCGACACGAGCAAATACTGCTACACGGACAGTGCTGGCGCGTATGCTCTAAGCAACCTAACGACGGGCGCGCGCACGCTCACCGCTGTGACTCCCGGCTATACGCTCACGGCAAGCTTCACGAACCCCATCACCGTGACGACCGGCACCAACACAGGGGATTGGACGGCTGCGACGAAGCAGCTCGTGACGCTCACGAAGACCAACGACGCCACGGAAGGCGGCGCAACCGGCAGCTTCACCATCACCCGCACCGGCGACACGACGGCGGCGCTCGACGTACGCGTCTCGCCCGTCGCTGGCACCGCGACGCTCACGACGGACTACACATTCACGCCCGCCATCGTGGACGACGGGAGCTTCCGCAAATTCACGATCCCAGCGGGCGAGGCCTCGCTCGCCATCACGGTCGCAGCGGTGAATGACACCGCGGCAGAAGGGCCGGAGAGCATCTCCATTCAGCTCGTAGCAAACGGCGCGGGCCTCACGAACGGCCCCGGCCTCGCAGTGATGACGGTGGAGGACAACGACACCGCGCTCCCCGTCGTGAGCGTCGCCGCGTCGGACTTGTATGCAAACGAAACGCCCGGCGACACCGGCACGTTCGTCGTCTCCCGCACAGGCGCGACGGGCGGCGCGCTGAACGTCGTCGTCGCCTATTCCGGCGCGGCTGCGAACACCACGGACTACGTCACGCTCTCGACGACGGTGACGATTCCCGGCGGGCAGAGCTCGGCAAATGTGACGCTCACTCCGGTGAACGACACTCTCATCGAAGGGCCGGAAGACGCCACGATTACTATCTCCACAAACGCCGCCTACATCCGCGACGCGGCGCTCCAGACCGCAACGATCAATATCACCGATGACGATACGCCCGTCGTCAGCGTCACCGCGATTGATGCCAGCGCGGATGAAGCCGGACGCGATCCCGGCGTCGTGCTCATCTCCCGCACGGGCAGTACGGCTGCGGCGCTCACGGTCTATTACGGTGTCTCGGGCCGCGCACTGCACGGGACGGACTACGGGGCGCTCACGGGACAAGTCATCATCCCCGCCGGCTCGGCGAATGTGCCCGTGGTCATCACGCCTTACGACGACTACCTCGGCGAGCCAGACCCAGAATCCGTGACGTTTAGCCTTACGACGTTTGGCAACGCCTACAGCCTCAGCACGAGCTACACGACCACCGTGAACATCGCGGACAATGACGATGTCCCCGTCGTCTCCATCCGCACCGGGACTACGCCGACGGAGCCCGGAACAGCGGGCACTTTCATCATCCGCGCCATCGGCTCCGCGACGGGAAATATCACCGTCCCCTACACACTCAGCGGCACTGCCACAGCCGGTAGCGACTACACCGCGCCGAGCGGCAGCGTCAGCATTTCTGCAAATGGGACGAACGATGTGACGGTCACGATCCCGACCCTCGACGACGCCACCGCCGAAGACACCGAGACGATCATCGGCACACTCACGCCCGGCGCAGGCTACCGCGTCTATAATGACGGCAGCGCGACGCTCCGGCTAAAGGACAACGACAGCGGCGAGCGCGTGATGGTCTCCGCTTGGAACGGCACACCCGCCGAAGCGGCGAGCGCGGTGGGGAAGTTCTATTTCTCCCGCGAGGGAACGGCGGGCGACCTCGTGGTGAGCTACGCGATTTCCGGCACGGCGATCAACGGCACGGACTACACGCTCCTGCCCGGCGCTATCACGATTCCCGACACCGCAAGCGGCGCGGATCTCATCATCACGCCAACCGACGACGCGCTGCTCGAAGGCTCGGAGAACGTGACAGTCACAGTCGTCGCGGGCGCGGGCTACGGCGCGGAGATCCCGGCAAGCGCCACACTTTGGATCACGGATAACGAGACGCTGACGCCGAGCGTCGGCTTTGCCAGCGCGACCGGCGCGACCACGGAGGCTCTCGTCTCCGGTTCGGAGTTCCGCGATATTTCCGTCACGCTCACCAGCGGTGGCACGGATACCGTGACGGTGAACTACACCGGCTCCGGCGGCACTGCGCAGCGCGACGATGTGGACTGGGCATTCGTGGATGCGGAGAATGGCAACGCCGTGATTCCCGGCGGCACACTCACTTTTGCACCCGGCGTGACTTCGCAAAATGTTCGCATCCGCGTGAAGAATGACACCGTCATCGAGGGCGATGAAACCGCGCTGCTCGTCCTCCAAAACGCGCGCTTTGCTCGCATCTCCAGCTCGCGCGGCACGCACACGCTGACCATCAGCGACGCGAATAATCCCACCCCGCGCGTGCGGATGCTCCTCGCCAGCAGCACACGCGCCGAACCCGACGGCACCGAGCCGCTGCTCATGGCCGTGCTCGACCGCGCGCTCACGACTTCCGCGACGGTGCAATACACCGTCACCGGCACCGCGACCTCCGGCAGCGACTACACACTCGCGCCGGGCACGCTCACTTTCGCCGCTGGCGAAACGATGAGGCTACTGCCGCTCGCCATCCTCTCCGATGCGACCATCGAGCCCATCGAAACCATCGTCGTCACGCTCACAAACCCTACGGTGGCCGAGCTAGGCACGCCGAGCGCGCACACCATCACGCTCCGCGACGCTATCACGCCGGAAGTCTCTATTTCCGCCACCACCGCGGAGGTGGATGAAAACGCTGGGCCCGCGCAATTCACCGTCACCCTCGCCGCCTCGCTCGGCTACCCACTCACCGTCCACTACACCGTCGGCGGCAGCGCCAGCGCGGGCGGCGATTACACCGCGCCGTCCGGCATGGTTGTCATCCCGATCGGCGCGTCGTCTGTGCCGTTGCCGATTTCGCTCGTGGATGACACCACGCTGGAAACAGACGAAACATTGATCATCACGCTCTCCGCCGATGCCTCCTACGACCTCGGCACGATCGCCACCGCAACGACGACGATCAACGACGACGACACGCCACCCGTCGTCACCATCGTCTCTCCCGCCCGCTCGGAGATCACCATCCCCACGACCGTCGGGCTCATGGTGAACGCCGAGGCGACACGCGACACTCCGCAAGGAATCACCAACGTCCCCGTGACGTGGAGCACGGTCAGCGGTCCCGGCACCGTCACGTTTGAATCCGTCACCTCGACCGCCTCAGCCGCGTCGTTCTCGACACCGGGCACCTACGTCTTACGAGCGAGTTCGACATACGGAGCGACGACGGTTTTCGACGATGTGCGCGTGAATATGGGCCTCGCGCTCACCGCGCAGACCATCGGCACGAGCACCGCCGCAGGTTCGTGGAGCGAGGCGGACAGTGCGCCCGGCAGCTTTGCCGGCGGGACGATTACGCTCACCGGCGCGAGCACGGGCATCAGCTCCAGCGGCACGACGGACGGCTTTTACTTCCTCGCCGCGCCGCGCACCGGAGACTTCGACATCGCGGTTCGCGTCGTCGGCTTTACCAATCCCGGTGCCAGCACATCGCACCGCATGGGCATCATGTGCCGCGCCTCCACTGCCACGAACTCGGTGTATGCGATGACTTTTTATAAAGGCGATCGCTCCCACGGCTTCCAAGCCCGCCTCACCGCTGGGACTGA
This sequence comes from Prosthecobacter debontii, assembly GCA_945905735.1. Lineage (GTDB taxonomy): Bacteria > Verrucomicrobiota > Verrucomicrobiia > Chthoniobacterales > Chthoniobacteraceae > SXWH01. The sequence continues at coordinate 8,130 of CAMDQC010000018.1, forward strand.
CCCATACGACTCTAATGATACCACCGCGCGCACACTGCCCGATTGGATTCGGCTCCGGCGCGTTGGCGATACTTTCGCTGCCTACTACGGCACAAACGGCACCACCTGGACCCAGCGCGGCGCCACGCAGACGATAGCCACGATGGGCGCTTCACCACTTGTCGGCTTTGTCCTCACCAGCGCCGCCACCGCCACCGCTTCCACGGCGACTTTCGATAGCGCGAATTTTTCGCTGCCTACAAATATCGGCCCCAATGTGGACGCGGGCCCTGCGCTCTCCGGCTCCGGCCCGTGGGCGCTCGACGCCACCGCGACCGACGACGGACGCCCCGCCCCGCTCACCCCGCTATGGGTGAACGCAGGCGGCGCGGGCATCGCGAATTTCACCGCGCCCTCCGCCATCGATACCGGCGTCACCTTCTCCGCCACGGGCGCGTATCGTCTCCGCCTCACCGTCGGCGACGGCGCGATCACCACGTTCGATGAGACCACCGCCAACGTCACCGTCAGCGGCCCTCTCCTCACATGGCGGCAATCCTACTTCGGCACCACCGACACCACCGGCGACGCCGCAAACATGGCCGACATGGACGGCGACGGCGTCGTGAACCTCATCGAATACGCAATGCTCACCTCCCCCATCGCCCCCGGCGGCTCCCCCATCGCAGCCGCCATCAATCCCGGCAACATCGTCCTCACCGTGAGCCACGACACCACCCACGCCGACGTCATCATCACCATCGAAGCCGCCACCTCCCTCGCCGGCACTTGGACGCCCATCGCCCGCAGCACCGGCGGCGCAGCCTTCACGGCACTCGTCGGCGAAGCCAGCGTCTCAGAAAGCGGCACCGGCCCCGTCGCAGCCACCATCACCATCAGCACAGCGGGCGCACCCGGCGGGCAATTCTTCCGCGTGAAAGTGAACACCAGCACTCCCTAGAAGCGATTCGGTTGACGCCACCGCCTCGCCCGCTACCTTCCGCCCCGCATGACGCCCGACACCACGCTCACAGGCATCCGAGGCTGCGTAATTGACGCGCCGGAATACGGAAAATTGCGCACATGGCGCGATGGTGCCGTCGTGCTTGAAGGGGCCAAAATCCTCGAAGTCGGCGACTATCAACACGTAGGCAAAAAGCCCCGCACCCAGCCCATCCGCTGGCTCCACAACGAAGGAGCCGCCATCTTCCCCGGCCTCATAGACCTCCACGCCCACGTCCCGCAATACCCCGTCGTCGCGCGCGGTCGCGGGCAACTCCTCGACTGGCTGCACCACTGCATCTTCCCCCGCGAGAAAGCCTTCACCGGCCCCGCTGGGCAACGCGAAGCCGCAGCATTTTTCCCCGAGCTTGCCCGCCACGGCACCACCACGGCCATGCTCTACGCCGCTATTTACGAAGACTCCTGCGACGCAGCCTTCCACGCCGCCGCCAAGAGCGGCCTCCGCATCATCATGGGCAAAATGATGATGGACGTCGGCACCTACGGCGCCGTCCAGCCCCGCAAAGTACTCAGCGTCTCCATGCTCGAAAGCGAGCGACTCTGCCGCCACTGGCACGGCCACAACGAGGGTCTCATCGAATACGCCTTCAGTCCTCGCTTTGCCCTCGCGTGTAGCGAGCGCCTCATGCGCGAATCCGCCGCCATGGCCGCCCAGTTCGGCTGCTACATCCAGACCCACCTCGCCGAGACCCGCGAAGAATGCGAGCGCGTCCGACACCTTTTCCCAACCTCGAAAGACTACACCGAAGTCTATGAAAAGTGCGGCCTCGTCGGCGCAAAAACCATCTTTGGCCACTGCATCCACCTCAGCGACCGCGAGCGCATCGCCCTCGCCGCCATGGGCGCCGGCGTCGCCCACTGCCCGACAGCGAATCTTTACCTCGGCAGCGGCATCATGCCCCTCGCCGAGCACCGCGCCGCCGGGATGAAAATCGGCCTCGGCAGCGACGTCGCCGCCGGCCCCGAACTAAACCTCTGGCAAGTCATGCGCAGCGCCATCGAGAGCCAGAAAGTGCGCGGCTATTACGAGCAGAAAATCCCCATCCCCTCCCCTGCTCAAGTCCTCTACCTCGCCACGCGCGGAGCCGCCGAGGCCCTCGGCAAAGAGACCCAACTCGGCACCCTAGACCCCGGCAAGGACGCCGACCTCACCATCATGAACATCGCTGCCATGCTCCCCTACGGCGGCAGCGCTACGAAAGCCGACGAACTCACCGCCGAAGACATCCTCGCCCTCTGCGTCTATCGCGGTGGCCCCCACGCCGTATCGGAGACCTTCGTGCGAGGCCGCAGCCTCTACCGTTCATCCGCGCCGGAGTTATTTTGACCCAAGCGCGAGTACGGCGTGTTGGCCGCTCCTGCTGGACCAAGCAATCGCTCAGGTAGAGATTGTCACGCGTCGTTGATCTACGCCTCCATGCGTCCCCATGTGGAAATTGTTCATGTTTAATGGATAACCAGCGACCCGGATTGAATCGCGAACCGTTACGCCAAAACCCCCTTCACGACATTCCCCGCGACATCGGTGAGGCGGTAGTCGCGACCGGTGTGGCGAAACGTGAGGCGCTCGTGGTCGAGCCCCATGAGGTGCAGGATGGTCGCGTGGAAATCGTGGACGTGGACGGGGTCGCGACCCACGTTGATTCCGTAGTCGTCCGATGCGCCGTAAACAGTTCCCGCATTCACACCCGCGCCGGCGAGCCACGATGAAAAGACCCAGTGGTGATGCTCGCGCCCAGCAGCGTTCTGCGCTTCGACAAACGGCGTGCGGCCAAACTCCGTGGTCCACACGACGAGCGTGTCTTCCAACAGCCCGCGCTGTTTCAGATCGCGCAGCAGTCCCGCAATGGGCTGATCGACATTCTTCGCGAGTGGTTTGTGCGTGAGGATGTCGCCGTGGGCGTCCCAATTGTTGGATGAGCCAACGTCGATCAGTTCCACAAACCGGACACCGCGTTCGGCGAGTCGGCGGGCCATGAGGCACTGCCATCCAAAGCCGCTCGTCTGCCCGCGTTGCAGTCCGTAGAGCGCGAGCGTGGCGTCGGTTTCCTTCGACGTGTCGAATACGTGAGGCACTTCCATCTGCATCCCGAATGCCGTTTCGAAAGAGCGCATTCTCGCGCTGAGGAGCGGGTCGCCGACGCGCTGGGCGAGATGGCGTTCGTTCATGCGCGCCATCGCACCGAGTTCCAGTTCCTGCAACCGGCTTGTGGCGGCGCGGCGTTGGACATTTGCGATGGGCTCAGCGCCCGGAACGACGAGTGTTCCTTGATGCGCGCCGGGCAGGAAATCGCTTCCCCAAACTTGTCCGCCTGCATACGGCGACTGCGGCGCAATCACGACGAATGATGGTAGATTGTTATTCTCCGTACCAAGTCCGTAGCTCATCCAGGAACCAATGCTGGGGCGCGCAAATGTGAAAGACCCAGTGTGCATCCCGAGCGTCGCTTCGTAGTGATTGGTGTGGTCCGACTTCATCGAACGAATCACACACAAATCATCCACGGTCTGCGCCATGTGCGGAAAAAGCGTGCTAACCTCGGTGCCGCATTTCCCGTGCTGCGCGAAGTCAAACTGCGGCCGCTTGAGAAACATTTTGTAATCGCCTTTACGCCCCTGATATTCGTCCACCGAGGTCGTCTTGCCCGCATCCGCAAAGAGCTTCGGCTTCGGGTCCCAAGAGTCCACATGCGAAACCCCGCCGCTCATGTAGAGGAAGATCACACGCTTCGCCTTCGGCGGAAAATGCGTGCCTTTCGGTGCGACCGAATCCGAAGCGAGCAGTTCGGAAACAACACCCGGAAGCAACATCGACCCGCCAACAATGGAACGCAGAAACCCGCGACGGGAAAAATCGAATGTGCAGTCGTGTTTCATAGTAAACGGGTCAGTCCAAATGGAGAAACTCGTTGCTGCCGAAAAGCGTACGAACGTATGCGGCGAGCGCTGCTGTCTCGGCGTTTGCTTTCCCCGCGACGGCAAGTTCGGCGCGGTAGGCGGCGAGGAATTCCGTTGCGGCGATGCGCTCGGAGTCGGTTGACGGGCGCCCAAGCGTGAGCCGGTGGGCGAGGTCGATTCGTTGTGTTTCGTCGGAGCGCGCGGTTTGAAGACGCACGGCGCACGTTTCTGCTTTTGCGTGGACGAATGGGTCGTTGAGGAAGAACAGCGCTTGCGTCGGCACGGTAGTGGCGCGGCGCTCGGGCGTGGTGGTGTTTGGGTCGGCTCCGTCGAAAAGCGCGAGGAAAGGGTGGCGTTTGATCCGTTGGACCATGAGAAAGACGCTGCGTTTGTTGCTTTCGTAAACGGCGCTGAACGGGCCATGTTGCGTGTAGCCCCAGCCAAGCGGACTCGGAAACGGATGCTCGCGGGCAGGCGACAGATCAAGCTCTCCGCTGATGGCGAGGATTGAGTCACGAAGCTCCTCGGCGCTGAGTCGGCGGCGAGGAAAAGCGGCGTAGGAGTCGGGCGACGCGTCGCTCGCAGAGCCTTGCTGATACGTCGCGCTGAGCATGATGAGCCGGTGCATCGCTTTCACGGACCAGCCGTTCTTGATGAACTGCGTCGCGAGATGGTCGAGCAATTCCGGATGCGTCGGCAGTTGCCCGCGCACGCCGAAATCGTTCGGTGTTTTCACCAGCCCGCTGCCGAAATGATACTGCCAGATGCGATTCACCATCACTCGTGCAACCAGCGGATTGTCGGGACGCGTCAGCCATTCGGCGAGTTCGAGTCGGCCACTGCCTTCGGTCTCGGGCGGAAGCGGACCGCCGCCGAGTGCTTTGATAAAGCCGCGCGGCGTCGAGGGGCCGGGGCGGTCCATCTCCCCGCGCACTTGCATTCGGGCATCGTGCGGCGTGCCTTCGGACATTCCGTAGGTCATTTCGCCGGGACCGTCCGTGAGCAGCGCGTTGAGTTCCTGCTTGGTCTTTTCGACTTCGGCATTCATCGCCGCGACTTGCTGGCGAATGGCCGCGACTTTCTCCCGCTGCGGCGCGCTGGCGACCACCGGCGGGGCATCGAGCGGCGGAATCGCGGTATCGCGGATGACGAAATTATCCGCATCCAGCGCCGGTCGGACGCCGGGGCGATGGCCGTAGCTATCGATGAACGTGTAATCGATTGTGCCATCCCAACCGCTCGCGAGCTGGCCGGAAAACTCGGCGCGACCGGTCAGCGACGTGAGTGTGCCGGTGTAGGTCTTCGCCTTCAGGTCGAGAGACAATTGCACTTGATACCACTCGCCGATTTTCAGCGCGCTCACGACATCACGCGTATCAGCGCTTCGCCGGAAAAACTCGGCCCCGGTGAAGAAAAGTTCGACCGCCGCCGAGTTCCCAGGCCCATGCCCGATGTAATATCGCCACGATCCGTCACCGCCTGCGTCCTTGCTCGCACACCGGAAGTCAAAACCGACAAACAAGCGTCCGTCCTTGTCCGGCGCTACGCCGGCGAGCGTCTGCCCGAATCCGTCGTACTCGCCGCGATTCGGCATATGCAGTCCGAGCCCGCCCGCTGCGTAGATATTGCGATGCGGACTTTGTGCAGCCGCTGAAACCTTCACGACGCTGTTTGGACCGGGACCCCAAGGAGCCGCCGGCGGGGTGCCTTCAGTCTGCAACTCCAAGTCCCCACCAATGCCGGTCAGCTTCTGCAATTCCGCGTTCAGCGCAGCGACGTCCGGCGCATTCGCGAGTGCTGGAGCCGCCGTGGACACGGCCGGGATGGGCAATTCTTGTGAGGCAAAATTATCGAGCTCCAACTTCGGGAGCGCAGCCGCGGGCTGGTTGCGCGAGTCGAGCGCGGCGAAATCAATCGCTCCATTCCACGCTGGCGAAAACGGCTTGCCGGAGAAACTCGTGACGTCGCCCGGTGCGCCCACAGTTCCTGAAACCGTGCCGCTCGCGAGGTCGAGCGCGAGCTGGAGGTTCTGCCATTGAATCGGCTTGAGCTGGCGGATGACTTCCGTCGCCCCACCCGCGCGAAGCGAAATAAACTGCGATGAGAGGAGCACCTCGACTGCCGGTGAGTCCGCGCGCCCGCCGACCCAAAAGCGATGCGCGCCCGGAGACTCCGCGCTCGGCGCAGCGACACGGAAATCGAGGTTCACAAAAAGCGTCCTGCAATTGTCCCGCGTGCGGCGCGGATGAATCCCTTGCGCGATGCGGTATCCGGCCGCGCCGACCGTCACGCTCGCGCCGAGTCTTCCGCGCGGGTAGAGGTTTTTGAACGGGCTCTGCGCCGCCGTGGTCACTGCGATTTTCCCTTCGTAAATCCATGGCGGCACGAGCACTCCATTGCTGCCGCCCGCAGCCGGAGCCTGCATCTCGAAATCCCCGTCGCCGTCATCCAGCGACCGCAGTACCGCGGCAGGAACTGCCAGCTTCTGGCTTTCCAGCCGGTTCGCCAGCGAGGCCACGCGGATATCAAAATCGCGCCACTTTCGAAGCGCTTCTTCCGGTGGCTGGAGCGGCATCATCGCGCGCGCCTTTTGCTTTTGCTCCGAGCCGGGGAACGCGTAGCGCGTGCTGTCGAAGATGCCGTAGAGCGCGTAGTAATCGCCCACGGAGACCGGGTCGAACTTGTGGTCGTGACACCGCGCACACCCGAGGCTAAGGCCGAGCACCGATTGTCCCAGCGTATCGATCGTGTCCTGGATGGTGAGATTGTGATAGTTCTCCGAATCGAAGCCGAATCGCCGCGATATCGCGAGGTAGCCCGTCGCCGTCACGCGCTTCGCATATCTCGCAACCGGACCGCGTCGCGCGATGATGTCTCCCGCGATTTGCTCGCGCAAAAACTCGTCGTAAGGCTTGTCCTCATTGAATGCGTCGATGACGTAATTGCGGTATCGCCACGCCAGCGGAGCCGGATAATCCGCCGTCTCACCAGCGGTATCCGCATAGCGCACCACATCGAGCCAGTGACGCCCCCAACGCTCGCCATAGCGCGGCGAAGCCAGCAGACGCTCCACCACTTTCGCGAAAGCGGCGGGCGATGCGTCGGCGGTAAAAGCGTCGATTTCCTCCGGCGTCGGCGGCAAGCCCGTGAGGTCGAAAGTCGCGCGTCGGATGAGCGTCAACCGGTCCGCGCGTGCCGCTGGCTTTCCTCCGTGTTCCTCGATCTTAGTGAGGACGAACGGATCGACCGAAGTCTCCACCCAACCCGAATCCCTTACGGAAGGCGGCGGAGGATTCGAGACGGGTTCCAGCGCCCACACCTTCGCCTGCTTCGCCAGCAAATGCGCAGGCGTCGAGGGATACGGTGCGCCCATTTTCACCCACGCGACGAGATCGGCAATCGCAGCATCCGGCAGCTTTTTTCCGCCGTTCTTGTTGGGCGGCATCTGCAAATCCTCGTCTTCATAACGCACCGCCTGAATCAGCGCGCTTTTATCCGGATCGCCCGCGACAATCACCACTCCATCCGACCCACCCTTCAGAAAATCCTCCCTCGTATCGAGCTTCAGCGCGCCCTTCACCACCTTCGCCTCCGCGCTGTGACACTTGTAGCAGTGTTCGACAAAAATCGGCCGAATCCTGTTCTCAAAAAAGGCGACACCGTCATCTGCACTCGCGCGTCCGAGCAGAAGCGCGGCTACAAAAATGAGGCGTACGCCTTTCATCGCCTACACGTCTGCCAACCGCTCCGCTGAGTCGCCGAAGCGGTCGAGGCGGACGTCGAACTTGTCCATGAGCGATAGGAATAGGCTGCACATTTTGCGGTTGGGCTTGCCGTTGTAGTCGAGCACGCGTCCGCCTTTGATGCTGCCGCCTGCGCCGCCTACGAGCAGGACGGGGAGCTGTGAGGCGTCGTGGCTGCCGGTGAGCATGGATGAGCAATAGAGCAGCACGGTGTTGTCGAGCAGCGTGCGTTCGCCTTCGCGGATGGCGTCCATTTTCTTGGCGATGTAGGCGAGTTGCTCGATGAAGAACTGGTTCACTTTCAGCCAGTCGGGCGTGTCGTTGTGCGAGAGGAGATGGTGGATCATGTAGTCCACGCCGAGGTTTGGGAAACGCAGCGAGCTGTGGTCGTTGTTGAGCTTGAGCGTGCAGAGGCGTGTGGTGTCGGTCTGGAAGCCGAGCACCAAAATGTCTGCCATCAGCCGCATGTGCTCGCCGATGTCTTGCGGGATTCCGTCGGCGGGGCGCGCGATGTTTGGCTTGTCGAGGGTCGGACGCCAGCCTTGCAGCTCGCCTTTTTTCCCGGCGTTTTCGATGCGCCGCTCCACTTCGCGCACGGAGTCGAGATACTCGTCGAGCTTTTGCTGGTCGGTGCGGCTGATTCCGCGGCGGAGGTCTTGCGCGTCGGACATCACAGCATCGAGCACGCTTTTGTCGCCGCGATTGACTTCGTCTTTAAACAGCCGGTCGAACGCCAACGCGGGATACAGCTCCAGCGGCGTGGGCGTGGTCGGCGAGCTCCACGAAATGTGCGAGCTGTAGAGCATGGAGTAGTTTTTGTGGACCGAGGGATTCGACTTTTCGCAGCCCAGCACGAGGCTCGGCACTTTCGTCGAGCGGCCCGTGCGTTGCGCGAGCACTTGGTCGATGCTTGTGCCGGAGCGGATCTCCCCGCCGGATGCGAGCGGCGCGCCGGAGAGCAAATTGCCGGTCATCGAGCTGTGGATGTTTCCTTTCAGCGCCTCTTCGTTGTAGAGCCCGCGGACGACGGTCGTCTTCTCGCGAAGGTCGTTCAAAGGCGCGAGCACTTTGCCCAGCTCCATCGCCTTGCCCTCGCCTTTCGCCCACCATTCCTTGCTGTGGAAGCCGTTGCCGGAAAAAAGCACGGCCATCCGCTTCGGCGCTTCGCTCGCGGGCCGAACGCCCGCAGGCGGTGTGTCGCCCCAGACGGTGCGGGATTCCATCCACGGAAGAGCCATGGTGACGCCGAGGCCGCGGAGAAATGTGCGGCGGGTGAATTGATGATTGTTCATGAGCGAATGGGTTTAGTTTTGGTGTTCGGTGCCGCGAATCTCACGGAACTGCCGACTGCGCACCACTAGCTCGACGACCTCGGCGGCGGTGCGGTCTTTGGCGCTGATTGCAAGCAGCAGCGGCTTGTCGGAGAGCATGACCCCGCGACCCAGCGCAAAGCCGAGCAGCTTTTTTGTAAACTGCATGGTCACGGCGCTGCGGCGTTGGTCGAGCAGGTGGGAGCGCAGGCCGTCGAGCCCGTCGAATTCCTCGCCCGTGCGGAGCTTCGTGCGCGTGTCGATGAGCAGTCCCGCCGTGTCTTTCTGCCGGAGGCGACCGATGGCGTCGTAGCCTTCCATCGCGAATCCGTACGGATCGATGCGGATGTGGCATCCGGCGCAGTTTGGGTCGCTGCTGTGTTGCGCGGTGAGCTGGCGTTCGGTGAGTCCTTGCGGCGCAGTCTCGGGCAAAGTCGGCACGCCTTTGGGTGGACGCGGGAGCTTTTCGCCGAGCAGCGTTTCGCACAGCCAGTTGCCGCGCAGAATCGGGCTCGTGCGCGATGCGCCGCTTTGTTTTGCGAGCACTGCGGCCATCGTGAGGATGCCGCCGCGGCCGAATTTGCGCACGCCATCGACGCGCTGCCAGTCGCCTTTCGCGGGGATGCCGTAGAACTTTGCGAGCGGTTCGTTCACGAAGGTGAAATCGGCATCAAGCAGCGAACTCACGGGGCGGTCGGACTGGAAAAAGTCGGCGAACGTGCGGATGGATTCCTCATACATCGCGCCGCGCAGTGCGGCGAATTCCGGGAAGTGTTGCTCGCTCTTTTCATCGAGCGACGCGAAGTCGTGGATGTGCAGCCAGGCGCAGCCAAACTCGCTGGCGAGACGGCGGACGCGTGCGTCTTTCAGCATCCGGCGGGCTTGCGCTGCGAGCACTTCCGGCTCGCGCAGACGGCCCGCGGCTGCGAGCGCGCGCAGTTCGTCGTCGGGCTGCGAGGACCACAGGAAATAGCTGAGCCGCGTCGCGAGTTCCCAATCGCCGACTGGCGCGGGCGCGGTGCCGGGCGCGGACTTCTCCATTCTATAAAGGAACGCCGGAGCGACGAAGACGCGTGCGAGCAACATGCGGATGGCGGCATCGTGCGGCAGTTCCTGGGCGCGGAGTTTTTTGTAAAGCGCCTGCATGTCGCTGCGCTCGGATTCCGTGGTCGGGCGACGCCATGCGCGCTGCGCGAAGTCGATGACGGCGGCGACGTGGCGCGGCTCGGCGGCGACGAGTGTCTCACGAAACTCGGCCGCTTTTTTCTGAATGGGTTCGCGCATCGGCGTGAACGCGCTCGGGTCGGCGTCCTGCGTGGCATATTGCCAGAGCTGCTCGAACGCATCGACGAGCTTGAACGCGTCGTGGCTGACGAAATGCAGCTCGCTCCAAAGACGGTCGAGCGCCGCGGCTTCCGCGTCGTCGAGCATGAGACGGCGGAGCTGCTCGTCCTCGCGGTAGTAAAGCGTGAGCGTGACGACTTCATCGACCGGCACGATTTTCGTGTAGCAAAGCGTCGCGGGGAACATAGCGCGAAACTCGTCAAACGCAGCGACCATGCGGCGGCGCGCTTCGCTGTTTTCTGCGACAAGGACCGGGGAATCGGAGACGACCGGCTGCGCTCCATCGGACCACTTGCCTTTTGCGCCTTCCGAGTTTGTTCCGGGGACTAGCGCTTGGGCCGCTGGCTTTGTCGTGGTCGCCTGCATCTGCACCGAGCCTTCGCCCGCGACGGCGGCGGTCGCGACAAACTCGCAGCCTTCCGCGAGGTCGCCGGGCAGCGAAAACTCGATGACGGATGAGCCCTTCACGAGCAGGTTCCTTCCGTCGAATTGCGAAGCGGGGAGTCCGTACGCTCCGCTATCTGTGCCCTTCGGAAAATTCGCAATCAGCGAGGAAAACAGCGGTCCGCGGAGCGAAGTAAGCTGCGCGACCAGAGCGGCATCCGGCGAGTCTTTCGCCAGCCCTGCGCCATTGCTCACGAGTAGTTGCTGGAGTTCTGCGGCGAGCTTTTGTTTCTCCGCGCCGTCGGTGGCGGATTGCCATTTCGAAAGCAGCAAGTTTGCAGGCAGCGAAGTGGTCGGCCCGCCTTTGTCGGGCTCGCTGTAAAAATGCCAGACGTTTGCATTGCCGTGGCTATCGGCGTGAGGATTTCCAGCGAGGATGTCGGGCGAGACATCGCGGCCGAGGCTCCACTCTCGCGTGCCGTCTTTGAGCGTGAGTTCCAGCGCGGTGAGGTCGCACACATGGCTGCCGTCGCGCGGTCCCACGATGAGCGAGACCAAGTCTCCCGGCTGCACGGCGACGTTCTCGAATGGCCCGAGCACCCTCTCTTTTGCTCCATCCGTGTTGCCGCTCGCGAGCGTCTGGCGCGTCGAGCCACGGCGCACTTCGAGCCACCACGCGACGCCGTTCCCGCAATCGGTATGCGCGTCCTGAACCGTGCTCGTGATGGTGAAGTTCCCCGCAATCGGCGCGCGCCAGCCGACGACCGCGCGCCGCGTCGGCGACGGATGGACGACGACGCTGTGCGCCTTTGCGACACCCGGCACGCGGACTTCCTGGTCGGATGAATTCGCCACAACGCTCAGCGCATCCGCGCCCGTCCAGCCTTTGATGAACCAGTAATCGCCGGACTTCTCGGATTTGCCGGTGATGTAGTTTTCGATCTTCGCCGAGCCGCCGATGCCGAGCAGTTCCCTCCACGCCGTCAAAATCGCCGGGTCGAGGGAATGCTTTCGCGCAAGCTCCGCCACGTCGCCTTTTTCTGTCGCGGCAGCGAGACACTGCGCCGCCGTGGAAAGCACGCGCTGCTTTTGCGCGGCGAGGCCGGTCGCGACCGCACGAAGCTCGCGCAACGGAATATCCGCGCGACCGGGCATGACGAGTCGGGGATTCTTCCAAATCGCAGCGTCGTTCTCCGCTCCATCGCCAGCGTCCGTCGTTGCGAGATAAAGCGTCACGTCTTGATTCTTCGGCGTGAGCTTCAGCTTGATCTCGCGGCTCTCAGCCAGCGGTGCCACCGGCTCCTGCCACGCCTTCGGGCCGTCGCGCTTCCCGATGTGACCGATGGTCGAAAACTTCCACAGCGCGCGTTGCCACGATGAAATCTCCGCGACCAGCGCAGGCACATCGCCCGGCTTCGCGGCCCGCCACCGCGCACGCAGCGGATCGAGCAATGGCGAGGGCTTTGTGTCGTTCAGCGTCGCCCACAGCATCGCGAGATACTTCGGGCTCAGGCCGCGCTTTTTCGCGACCTCCGCCGAGCCGGATTTTTCTTCAATGGACGCGAGCAGATACTTCGCGAGCGGCAGGACGCCGCCGCCATTTGTGTCGAACTTGACGCCCTGCAAATTCACCGCCTGTCCACCGCCCGCCTCCGTGTGCTTCGCGTAAAATGCGCGGATCGCACTCAGCTTTTCCTCGCTCCAATCGCGCTGCGAAGTCGCGGGAGAAAACGCCATTCCGTCCGGCAGAAACACCGCGTGCGCGGCGATCTCCTTGCCCGCATCGAGATACTTGCTCACGAGCGACGGCGACATCACGAGCGACGCGCCGGTGTTCATGAAGCCTTCGCCCGCCGCGCTGTCCGCCGGAAACTCCTTTGCCGGTTCCAGCGATTCCACACCCGTGAGATCGCGCACGGTGAAGTCGAACTCCGCATTATTCAACCGCCGCAAAACCACCGGACCCGGATCGCCCGCCGTCGCCATCGCCGCCTCATCGAGTGCCGCATTGACCCAGCCGAGCAGCTTCTCCCGCTCGGCGGCATCCGGCTGGGGTTTCTTCTTTGGCGGCATCTCGCCGAGATTCATCTGCTCGATCACGCCGACCCAAACCGCCGCGTCTTTCTTCATCTCAGCAAACGAAGTGAAGCGCGCCAAATCAAGGTCGCCCTTAAACTCATCTGCATTATGGCAATCGTTGCAGTATTTCTTCAAAAGCGGCAGCACCTCCGCCGTGTACCTCCCCGCCAAATCCTCCGCCGCAAACGCGCTGCAACCCATCAGCGCAGTGGCCACAAAATGCAGCAAGCCACAGCGGAATGCCGAAGCTTGCTTCGATGCAAAAGCGCGCTGTTGTTTTGAAAGCGAACGGGATGTGACAGTCGGATGGGTCATGGCGGCGGCGAGTAAACCGACGGACATTGCTCCGCGTTAGTGATGATTTCCCCGCCTCTCAGGGCGGGCGCGTTACCGCCGTGCGTTTCCGATTGCCCCAGGCCCGCTGCCCCACTAATCGCTTGCGCAACCTTATGAACCAATCTTCCACAACCCGTCGCGATTTCCTCACCACTCTCGGAGCGCTTGCTGCGACGCCGCTTTTCGCCCGCGATTTTTCGTCTAGTGCAGCGCCGGTCCGCTATCCAGAGCCGGATGTTCTCGTGTTCGATGACCGCTTTAAAAAGATCAAAATCGGCAACGCGAGCATCGAGCGGCTGCACACCGGGATGCGCTGGGCGGAAGGGCCCGCGTGGAGCGGCGCGGGGCAGTATCTCATGTGGAGCGACATCCCAAACGACACGCAACTCCGCTGGCTCCCGGACGACGGGCGCGTGAGCACGATTCATAAGCCTGCGGGCTTTAGTAATGGGAACACGTTCGACCGCGAGTGGCGTCAGATTTCCTGCGAGCACAGCACGCGGCGTGTGGTGCGCTACGAGCCAAACGGGAGCATCACCGTGCTGGCGGAGACATTTGAGGGCAAGCCCTTCAACGCGCCAAACGACGCAGTGGTGACGCCCGATGGAGCGATCTGGTTCACCGACCCCGGCTACGGCGCGCTGTTTGAATACGAAGGGAAAAAGCAACCGCTGGAGCAAAAGGAAGCGGTGTATCGCATCGACCCGGCGACGGCGAAAATCGCGCGGGTGACGGATGAGATTTTCAAGCCGAACGGCCTGTGTTTTTCGCCGGACTATAAAAAGCTGTATGTCGCCGACACCGGCGCGTCGCACTACCCCGACGCTCCGAAGAACATCAAAGTCTGGGACGTGGACGGCGCGAAGCTGAAAGGCGGGAGGGAGTTTGTTTCGATGATGATGAAATACTCGACCGCTTCACAATCGGGCACGCAGATGATTGAGAAAGAAGACGCCGGTATGGCCGACGGCATCCGCTGCGATACCGAAGGCAACGTGTGGGTGGGCGCAGGCTGGGTGGGCGCGGGCTACGACGGCGTCCACGTTTTTGCGCCGGACGGCAAACGCATCGGGCAGATTTTGCTGCCGGAAATTTGCAGCAATGTGTGCTTTGGCGGACCAAAGCGGAACCGGCTTTTCATGACAGCAAGCCAGTCGCTCTACGCCGTCTATGTCGAGGCGACCGGCGCGCATTGGTGCTAGGAAATGAGCGGGCGCGCCAAGGTCGGCATCACCGATTCGCTGGAATGCGAGCGACGGAACACGACAGCCCCGTCGCCGACGGCGCGAATGACGACATGAATCATCGGATTTTCTGATCGGGAAGTTGCGATTTGATGCCTTCGTCGAGCGGCATCTTGTCTTTGCCTGGAGTCAAACCCTCGGCCGCGAGGAGGGCCGCGAGCTGTTTTTCCAAATCGGCGCGAGTCGCGGCATGGGCGGGGTCGGCAGCGAGATTATGGAGTTCCAAGGGGTCGGCAGAGATGTGGTAAAGTTCGGCGAGATGTTTATCCGGTGTGCCATCGCCGGGCGGGTAGTGCATGAATTTCCACTCGTCGGTGCGGATGCCTCGAACATTCGGCGTGTAGGGAAATTGTTTCTCGTAGTTGTATTCGTAAAACCATGCCGAACGCCACGCAGCGTCGCCCCCGTTGGCGAGCGCACGCCATGAGCGTCCTTGCACTTTTTTCAATGCGGGTGCGCGGCACAGGTCGAGGATGCTGGGCGCGATGTCTTCGGTGAGGACTTGTTGCGCGATAGTTTTGCCGACCGGAATACCTGGGCCGCGCGCGATGATCGGGATGCGGATACTCGGCTCGTGCATGGTGCGTTTATCCACCATCCCGTGTTCGCCTTCGAGCAGGCCATTATCGCCCATGAAGACGATGAGCGTGTTTTCAAACTGCCCGCTCTTTTTCAAAAACTCAACGCAGCGCGCGACGCTATCGTCCACGCTGAGGATAGTCCCCCAGTAACCGTGGACCATTTTCTCAAAATCGCGGACCGCCTCGGGCCGCTCGTCGGGGAAAGTTTTGCGCCAATCGAATAGTGGCCCATAGATGCCATGCCACGTTGTGAGGCGCTGCTTTATCCACGCGGGCTTGCCGTCGAGGGCAAAGGCGCTCGCGGGGTACGGCACTCGCACCGCGTCGAATGTGTGCGCGTATTTTTCTTCCGGCGTGTAAAAGCTATGGGGCGCTTTCTGCCCGATACACAATGCCCACGGCTTCGCGGTGTCACGTTTGGCGAGCCAATCGAGCGCGAGGTCCGTGACGACCGTGGTGTAGTAACCTGGGATGATTTTCGCCCCAGCGCCGTGGAGGTTCCATTCCGTGTCGAAGTACTTCCCCTGCCCTTTGTGGGTGGCGAAAAAATCGAAGCCCTCGCGCGGCGCGTCGTTGTTTTCGCCCATGTGCCACTTGCCGATGTAGGCCGTGGCGTAACCACTCTCCCGCAACTGCCCCGGCCAGTGCGGCAGCACTGCGGGAAGCTCCGTAAAATTATCCCGCACGCCGTGGCTGCTCGCATACAACCCGGTGAGGATCGATGCGCGGCTGGGCGAACAAAGCGACGTGGTGCAAAAAGCATTCGCAAACCGCACACCGCCACTCGCCAGCGCATCGATATTCGGCGTCTTTACGTTTGCCGATCCGTAGCAACCGAGCGCCGAGGGTCGTAGGTCATCGCAGAGGATAAAGAGGACGTTTGGCTTGGCTGGCGTGTTCTCGGCAGCAGGGAGTCGCGCCAGCATCAGGGCCGCTACGACGATAAAGGAGAATGTGTTTGGTTTCATGCGTTCGACGATAAATTGCTCTCCCGCGCTCGCCGGAGCAATGCACATTTATTCCACCTCGCAGACTGTCCGCAAATCTCTGCATCGCGGCTTCTTGGCGCTCGATGCTTTCGACCAGGCGGAATTGCGTGCTGCTGCAGTCAACGCTGGGTTGAATCATGCCGCCCTCGACGGCGATCTCTGGATACCGGCGTAGCTCGACCAGCACATCCTTCCCCGCTGCAATCGCGCTCTTCGCGATGGCGTCTCTAATCGCCGTGCGCGCAACCTCGACCTTCATGCCTGCAACCATCACCCGCCCGATTTGCGGCATGATGATGTATCCGCCACGCCGCACCACGTATCTACCGGTGAACTCCGGCAACACCGCGACTTAGACTTCCAAGCTGTCGCCGGGGAGAACATCCGCATCGTCTAGTTCACGCGCGCTCGTCGGCTTCGCGGCAGGTCCCTCCTTCGGGTTCTGTCATTCCTACTGCTCCGAGCTGTCGGCAAATTGAGCCAGGTCGGCGAGGTCTTTTTCATCGCGCAGCGGCAGCGTGCGGTCGGCCTGCACCGGCGCACCTTCATCGCGTAAAATAAACACGCGCCCCGGCTGTGCATTGCGTGTGATGCCATACGCTTTTCCATCGAGGAACAGCGTGTCCGGCGCGTCCGATGTGTATTTCACCGCGACGACGCGCTTGTCCACATTCTTGCCAGCCAACTTCGTTTTCTCCGGATCCACGAGATGGATGTTCCCCTCGATGCTCCATTGCTTCGTCGTCTCCGACCAACTCTCGCTCAGCCCGGTCGAGAGGAAGCCCTCATAGAAGAGCAAAAAGTTCACATCCTTCGCCGACTGCACGGCGATGGCTCCATAGCCTTCGTTGAAGAGGTGCCTCGAGTCCGGCTTCACGTCCGCGCGAGGGGACTCGGGCGGCGCGGGAGGACTTTCCTCGACGTCGTCCGCAGCATCCTCCGGCTGCGCCTTGCCGCCGCCCGACGCCTTCGCTGGTGTCGCTTCCATCACCCGCTTCGAGAGATTACCGTCTCCGCCTACTGAGCCCCTGTTCCAAAGGCCTTTGAAGAATCCGAGGCTCTCAAACAATTCGATCACTCCGTCGGGCGGAACAAAACCGGGCGGCCTTGCGCCCACGCGCGCGCTGCGCTCGACGATGACCTGTTTTGGATCGGAAAAATTCATCCTGCCGATGTCGGCGGCGTCCATCCACCACAGCACATCCGTGCCCGGCTCCCACGCGACGGCCCAAGTGCCGCGAACTCCCTCCGGCTCGACTGGGTGTATCCGCACCCACTGCGACACGGGGTCGCCTGCTTTCGCCCGCCAATGCACGGTGAAGTAGCCGGGGCCGCTGGCGAGCTTGCAGACGGAAAACGTCCGCTGGTCATCAATTTTGTAACTGCCGGTGCTGCTCGCCACGCGCACCTTCCCGTCGCCCGCCTGTCCGTCCTTCAACGAAATCCGCACCACGCCCGCCTTCCGCAGCGCGTTCATTACTTCGACGACTTTCGCGTAGGGCACGTCCTCGTCTGCTTCGATCGTGAACCACTTCTTCGCATTCCTCGCAGCCCGCGTTTTCAACTCGTCCAGCGACATCTTTGTCCGTTCGAGGGAAACCTCGCCGTCTTTGCCGATACGCACCGACACATGCTCGACGCGCGGCTTGGGCGCAGGCGCATCCGGCGCGACGACCACGACGTTCAGGCTGCGAGTCGTAAGTTTGCCGACCCACTCGTCGGCGGCGGGCGTGAGCTGCTTTCCGCCTTCGCCCGTGGCGGAGAAACCCGGCAGTTCCAGCTCGCATTGGAAATTGTATGCGCCGGGGTTGATGGCGAAAAAGTGGCCTTTGATTCCCGATACATCATTCTCCGGCCACAGGAGCGAGACGGTGAACTCCTTCACTTTGAGCGCATGGCCCGGCGGCAGCAAGCGAAGCTCGCCAAACGGCGGCACGTCGTTCGGCACGATGTTCGATTCGTGTTCCGCGCCTTTCTCGCCCTTCATCGTCATCCGCAGCCCGATGTCAGGACGCATGTTGAGTTGAAACTTCACGTCCTTGTCGCCGGGATTCCGCACCCACAACTCGACCTTCACGTCCTTGCCGAGAATGCGCCATTCATCGCCCGTGATGCGGTATCCGAGCGACAGACCGTTTTGCGCGTCGTTCCACATCACGCCCTCTCCATCCAGCTCATCTTTCGGAAAGCCAGACTTCACGTATTGGTCGTCGGGGACCTTGACGATGTTTGCGCCCGGCGGCTTGGCGGTAGGATTCCCGGCATCCGCGCCCGCATTCGCCTGCTTCACGCGCGGCTTCACTTTCACGATGAATGGCGCGTCCGGGTCCGTGTGCTTCTCCGCCGCCTGCGCGTCGGCGGGCACGTTGCCGAAGAGGCGCACGGCGTCGTTGGCGTTGGTCCACGTTTCATCCACGACGGACACCCATGCATGTTCGTCAGCATTGAGGTTTCGCTCGAAGGCGCTATCGGAAACGACCTTCGTGACGGAGGTCGTGTGTGAGCCGTCCGCAGTGCGGGACGCGATCGTCACACGCAGGCGTGGCACAGGCTGGCCGGTGGCAGCATCCACGAACTGCACCTTCCACCGTTTGTCTTTCGATAGTGGCACGGTAGTCGCCGCCTTGACCGGGACACCGGCGGGAGTCAGCGACTGCGCGGCTGCCACATGCTGCCCGCTGATTTCGGGAAGCCCGTTGCTCTTGTCCACCACAGTCCATTTTTGGAATCCGAGAACGTCCACAAGCTGCGAATAGAAGGCATCGGGAACGCCCAAAGTGCGCTGCGGCTCCTCGCCCGGATAATACTGCTGAAAATCATCCGTGATGCGTTGCGGGTCGGCGAAAGAAACACGGTGTAGCGAGTAAGAGTTGTCCGGTGAGACCGAGCAAACCCAGAAGGTCTTCGTGCCCCGCGCCCATCCGTATGCCCACTTCGCGCGTGAACCGGAAACGTCGCTGGCAAGCAACATATCGTGCCCCTTCACCGCGCCATCCGCCGCCGTGTAACGGATGCGTGCCGTTGCCATGATGTCCAACTCGCTGATGACTTCCTCGTGAATCGCCACCGTCACGCCGTCGCCCACGGCAACCTTCGCCAGACGACTCCAATCGCGTCTGGCGAAAACAAACTCCGGCAAAGGCTGCGCGACGCTGGCCGGGTTGGCCACCGGCGGCGGCGGCAGCAACGGCTGCGAGGCCGCGGGAGGTTTGGGGCTCAAAGCCTGCGGATTTGTTGCAACGAACGACGCGCGCGCTTCCTCCAATGCCTCCACCTCCGCGTCGAGCTTGCGAATGTTCGGATGCTTGGGCGCCAAAGTTGCGCTCAACTTCACGCGCTCCATTTTGAGAGCCGCGATTTTCGCATCCAGTTCGGCAAGCTTGTCCCGAAACGGCGCGGCCGCATCGGCCCCCTTCGGTAATTCAGATTTCGGTTTCTCGGCTTTCGGTGTTTCGGACGCCGCTGCCGCTTTCTCCGCGGCCAGTGTGAACTCAAGCTCCTCGTTCACGAGTTCGCCGACCCATTCTCCCTCGTGCGCTTCGTCGTGCCGGGCGTCGTTTCATTTGAAGCGCAGCTTGTATTTGCCAGGCGGAAGATGAAATGCCCGGACGTGTGTTTTGGAAACATCACGTTTTTCCGAGTCGAAGCGGAGGGTGAATTCCGCAATGGCGGCGACATGAGCCGCAGGCAACGACATTCGCTGAAAGACGAGCAGGCCGTCGTGTCCCCAGTCTGCCTGATGTAATTTGCCGACTTCATCCACCGCCTCAACGGTGAGCAAGTTGTCGCACCGGAGTGTATAAGCAAACTTCACGTCGCTGGCGCTGCGGTTACGCACGACGAGGCCCACTTTGGCGGTGCCGCCGATGCGCCATTGGGCATCGCTGGCCGTCCGGACACCGAGCACCAGCGGCTCCTTGTCGCGGTCTTCAGGCTTTGAAGGCTCCAGCACGGCCCCCATCAGTTCACCGCCTGGACGCTTCGCGTCTTCCTCGCGGAATTTCTGAGAATGCACGCCGGGTTTCGCATAGGCGTCGTCAGAAAGCTTGGGCAGTTGGGGCGTGCCTGCTGTGGCTGGCTTCACCGGCATTTGCTTCGGCGCACCGGGCACATCGAACGCCTTCTTCATCGGCTCCTGCAAGTGCGCGGGAATGTTGAGGATGTTGCCCGGCTCGATTTTCATTTCCTGCACCTGCGACGGGTTGGCGAATTCGTATTTTCGCACCATCCCCTTCTGCATCACCCACAGCGCGCCCGAGCCGCGATCCCACACGATGCCGTAAGTGCCGATGCCGTCCGGCAGCGCGATTTCGTGGGGCTTGTGCGGCGAGGCGACTTTCGGGTCGGGCGAGAGGAACGCGATGACCGCCTTGTTCGTGCGCGGCTTGTCTCCTTCGGTGAACTGGCTCACGAGCAGATGCACGCCGTCGCCGAGCACGTAGCGGCCCGGCCCGTTCGCGGTGCGCGGCGCTTTCACGGCGTTCGGGTCGGCGGCGATGACGCGGAATTTCGTCTCGCCCGTCGGCAGCTTGCCGCTCCACGGCACTGCAGCGGCAGCGGCAGTGGCCTGAAGTTCCATGGTGAGCAGTTCAAGTGCATCGGGTTCGTCGTAGATGATGAAGGCGGCCACGTCCTCCGGCTTCGGCGCGACGCCGGTGAGGTCGAGCGTCACGCGGCGGATGAGTTGCTCGCGGTCGGCGGCAGCGCGCGGCATTGGCGCTTCGCGGTTCACACGCTCGGCGATGATGCGTTTCCGCAGCTCCGCCGGGTCTTTCGGGTCGTTTCCATGCGCCGCGTCCACCGTGTGTGTGAGCGTGACGGTGTCGCCTTCCTTCGCCTCGATGACGGCACCGACGCTGCCCGTGCTGTGCTCCTCTTTGTATTCGCCCGCGCCAATGGCGATGCCGTGGCCCATCACCTCGCAGTATTCGCCCGGCGCGAGGCGGAACGTCGCCATCGGCGTGATGCCGGTGAACCACGTCGCCTTCACGGGAATCTCCGCGCCCTTCCCATCAAGCGCCTTGTGCCCATCGTGCTGATGCCACGTCTCCGTCTCGAACACGACCGGCGCCTTGCCTGCGTTGTGGAAAAGCACGCGCGCCTTCAGCACCGAACCATGCCGGTAAACGTTCTCCGTTGCCGGAACCAAGCCACCTACCACCAGCACAGGAGCCGGCTCCAGCAGCCACGCGGCGCGCAGCCCATTCTCCGCAGGCGCGCCCCACGCCGCGCTCTCCAGTTCCTTCGGCAGCGGCTGGCCGGGGCCGATTTTGCGCGATTCATCGAATGCAAACGGCCGGTTCGCCAGATGCACCGGCTCCGTGGTGATGGCCGTGAGTTCGTCCAGTATGGCCACTGCCTCTGCTGGCGTCCAGTCGCGGGAACCGTCGAGGCGCGACCGCAATGCCGTCAGCTTCGCCACATACGCAGCGGCCTGCGGCCCGACCTTTTTTGCCCGCGTGTGTGAGAACCTCATCGCTGCCAGTCTCGCTGCTTGGTCGGCACCCTGCGGGGTAAGCCAGCCGTCCGTCCAGAGAGTCCAGTCCACCACATCACCCAGCGCCGCGATGAGCGCGCCGGGAATCTTCCCATCCGTCCGAGCAGACCGCTGCCAGCTTTTCAAAAGCGCCTGCGCGGATTCGTGCTTCGGCTGGAGCGGAGCTTCGTCCGCGCGCGGCCCGGCTTCCGCCGACTTCGGCACGGGCGTTGCCGCTGGTCGCGCCCGCTTCATGTCATCCATCGCGGCGTCGCCGATTTTCACGAGGTCTTCGGCGCTCCGCAGGGCCATCGAACGCGCCGTCTGGAACGGCTCGCCGGCGTCGCCGAGGACGAACACGCGCCCGGTGCCGAGCGCGTAGGATTTGCCGTCGAGATACAGCTTCGTCGGCTCGTCCGACGTGTGCTTCACCGCGATGACGCGCTTGTCCACGTTCTTGCCCGCCGCCTTCGTCTTCTGCGAGTCCACGAGATGGATGTTCCCCTCGATGCTCCACTTCCCGCTCGTCTGCGAAAAGCTCTCGCTCAGCCCCGTCGAGATGAAGCCCTCATACACGAGGACAAAACTCACGTCCTTCTCCGTCTGGAAGGCCACCGCGGCATACTTGTCGTTCCAGAGATGCTCCCGCTCCGGCGGCTTCGCCTCAGCGCCGCCTGCAGCTGCTTTGCCGTCAGCGGGAGGCGCTGGCTTTTCAAAAATCTCTGTCTGCTTCTCAGCGGAAACTCCGGCCGCTTCGAGCTGACGCTTCACTTCGTCGCGGAACTCGGCGGGAAGCTCGGTCGCGGGCGTGTCGGTGACTTTCCGCGGGGCGCTGTAGTCAATCTTCCGCACGGTTCCTTCGTGCAGCAGGTAGAAAAATCCTTCGCCGGGCCGGCAGACGATGGCCCATGTGCCCCAGCCGTCGGGGACATTGAGTCTGTGAGGGTCGAGCGGAACTCTGCCGGTTGCCTCTGTGTCCACGAACAGAAGCCCCGCCTCGTTCGTGCGGCGGTCACCCACGGGCCTGCCAACGATTTTCAGCGTCACGGCACCGCTCGTCGCAGTCCCTCCGCTCAACGGATACTCGCCAGGGCCGAGCACGACACGCGGCGTTTTGTCGGCGGCCGGGTCGGCGGCGATCACGCGGAACTTTGCCGGGGCGGTCGGCAGCTTGCCGCTGAATGACACGACATCCGTGCGCGCCGCGAGTCGCTTTATCAGCGCGTCGAGTGCGTCCGGCGTTGTGTCCGCGATAAAGGCCGCTGTTTCCTCCGCGGTCGGAGCGGCGGAGAAAAGCTCGCGCACCGCACGGTCGAGCAGGCGGGTGCGCTCGGTGGCATCGGCGGGCAACGGCAGCTCTTTGCTCAGCCGTGTTTTGATGTGCGCCAGCCACCAGCCGGGACCGATGACGTGCGGGTCGTCCTCACTCATGCCGACTTCGCTGCCATCGAGCGGCACGGGGCCGTGCGTGAGCGTGATTTCGTCGCCCGGCTTCGCGAGCACCGACGAGCCGATGCGCGGCCCGGCCCACGGCCCCATGCCCGCGCGCGGGCCGAAGCCGATGCCGGGCGTGTCGATTTCGATGTATTCACCGGGCGCGAGGCGAACGGAGGCGAGCATCGCGTGCGTTGTCCAACTGATGCCGGAGACTTGAACCTCGGCGTCCTTCGCATCGGTCGCTTTCACTCCACCCTGATGGAATGTCGGCGCTTGCAGCACGACGGGGACGCTCCCGGTATTCTGCACGAGCAGCCGCGCTCTGAGCGCCGCGCCGATGCGATGCACTCGAAGCGGCCACGCAAGTCGGTGTATCTCTGCCGCGCCCGGTTCCAGCACCCACGCCGCGCGCAGGCCGTTCGGCTGTGCTTCGCCCCACGGCGCATCTGCGAACTTCTCCGGCAGCGCCTCGCCATTGCGAATCGTGTGCCTCGTTCCCCTCCGCATCGCCATGCTGAGCGGCGAATCCTTCACCGCCGCCACTTCGTCGAGCAGAGCGATAGCGTCCGCGGACTTCCAGTCGCGCGTCGCGTCGAGGCGCGGGAGCAGCGCGTTGAGCGTCGGCACCGTCTCCCACGTCGGGTTGTAGCCGATGAACACTTTCACGGCAGCCGCGAGTTCGCCGATGAGCGCGCCGGGGATGTCGCCGCTGAGACGGGCGTGGCGCTGCCAGATTTCGTAAAGCGCACGGGCGTCTTTGTGCTTGGGCTTCAGCGCGATTTCCTCACGCTCCTGCGGCGGGATGGCGGCGATGAGCGCGGCGAGTTTGTCCGCGCTTTCGCGGTCGCGGACGGGCGGCGTGGCGATGTCGAACTGGCGCACGAGGCCGGTGTCGGTGAGGAGAAAGACGCGGCCCTTCGCGAGGTCGTATTCCTTTTGCCCGAAGGCGCGGGGCGGCGGCGCGGGCTTGCTGAGGTCGCGAGCTTCGGCGGGTGCGGTGGTGATGCTCAGTTTGCCGGGCGCGGCGTGCGTGCGGAGGAAGGTGAGCGCGATGCCGGGCTTCTTCGCGATGAGGGTGACGTCGTTGTTCCAGGTGCGCGCCTTGGCGTTCGATGAGCTTCGGCTCGTCGAGTCGAAGTCGCCGTGATACGCGATGACGAACGTCGTGTCCTTTCCGTCGTGGATGCAAAATGAGGAAAAGTCGTTGCCTAAGATGTGCGCGCCGCTCGGCGGGTTCCATTTTTCATCCGCCGCGCGCAGCATGGCGACGGGGATGGCGATGCCCGCGCCGAGCAGCAGGGCGACGGCGGCGAGCGTGGCGGAGACGCGACGGCGGTTCAGCTTTTCGCTGAGCACGGCGAGGAGGCGGCTTTCGAGCGAAGACTTGCGAGCCATCGCGAGGCCGCACGCCTGCGTCCAGCGCGCGGGCGAGAGCTTCGTGGCGATGTCGAGCAGATGCTCCGCGTAGGCGGAAGGGCGGACGCCGCTGGCGAGGACGAGGTCGTCGCAAGCGCGCTCGCGCTCGACGTGAAGACGCCACGCGGCGAGCCACACGAGCGGGTTCCACCAATGCAGCGCGCAGGCGATTTGCGTGAGCCATTGGACGAGGGTGTCGCGGCGGCGGATGTGCGCGAGTTCGTGCAGCAGCACGGAGCGGAGTTGGTCGTCCGTCCACCCGCGCGCCTCGATGGGGAGCATCAGGCGCGGACGAAAGACGCCCCACACGACGGGGATCGTGCGCCGTTCATCGAGCAGCAAAGTGACGCGCTGGCGGATGCCGAGTTGCTTGCAGGCGTTGGCAAAGGCGGCGGCGATGGTTTCATCTGGCGGCGAAGTGAGTGCCGGGCAGTTTCGCGAGGCGCGGCGCAGCAGGACGTGCGCGGCGAGCAGCCGCAGCGCGAGCAGGGCAAAGCCCGCGCACCACGCGAGCGGTAGCCAGTCGCGCCAGGTCGGGACGGGATGCGGGATGAGAGCCGCTGGCGCGGCGAGCGTGGGTGCGGGTGCGGGTGCTGCGGGCGGAGTGATGGTTTCTGCTGGCGCGGCGGGCGCGGCGGGCGCGGGGGCGCCCGTCCATTTCGTCTCTTGCGTCCATTCAGTCCCTTGCATCGCCACGGCTGGCGCAGGCTCGACCACCGGCGCGGCGGCCCACTTTGGCAGCACGCGCCATTGCGGCAGCGCGACGGAAAGCACCGGCACGATGAGCAGCGTGACCACCGCGACGAGCCACACGAGATGCCGCGTCGCAGCGGACGCCCTATATAGTACCAGCGCGCAAAGCGCCGCGACGGCGAGCAGCGCCGCGCCTTTCAGCGCGGAGTCGAAGACCAGTGGCACGAGCGCGCCGAGCAGCGCGGCGAGTGAGAAAAGGATGCGGTTCATGGCAGTGGCGAGGTTGTTGAGACGGTTGGGAAGGCGATCATGTTAGCGGCCCTCCTTTTTCGCCTGCTCAATGAGCTTCACGAGGCGCGCGCGTTCTTCGGGAGGGACTTTGTCTTTGCGGCCCACGAGATGCGCAGCAAGCGCGTTTTCCAGCGAGCCGCCGAAGAATGTCTCCAGCACGCGCTGAAATGCGCTCATTCCCGCTTCGGCCTTGGCTTCCGTCGGCGAATAGACGACTTCACGGCCTTCCTCGCGGCGGTTGAGATGCCCTTTTCCTTCGAGGATGTGCATCATGCGACGCACGGCCATCGTGGTGGGTGGGTCGGGAAGTTCAGCGCAAATTTGGTTCACGGTCGCTTCGCCTTTGGCAAAGACGAGGTCCATGATTTGGCGTTCGCGGCGGCTGAGGTCGGATGGGTTTGGCATAGTGTGAATTGGATGATGCGTTACTTTTTTAGCGGTCCCGGGATATGACGGCAAGCGGAAAGCGTTACTTTTTTAACCGCAGCAGGCAGGTCTTACGAAATGACGATCCGGCGGCGGCGGAGCACTAAAGGCTATCGGCAAATTTCTGCATCGCGGCTTCCTGGCGCTCAATGCTTTCGACGAGGCGAAACTGCGTGCGACTGCGGTCGAGGTTGTGGTGGGGGCGGTGGATGCGGAAGTAGGTGTCGCCGTTCAGATAGTCGGTGAGGAATCGAAGACCGATGGTGAGCGTGATGAGCTTGCCGCTGAAGGCGATATGCGCGCGCTCGGCTTTATTGAGAAATTGGGCGGCGCTTTCGAGGTAACCTCGGCAGAGAGCCTTGAACATGGGCATCCGCATTTCCACTTTAGTCAGGTCGAGTTCATCCTCGAGAGTCGGGCTAGTGGTCGTGCGGACTTGGTCGCCGAAGTCATAGAGGGCACATCCGGGCATGACGGTATCGAGGTCCACGACGCACATGGCGCGTCCGTTTTCGGTGTCCAGCATGACGTTGTTAAACTTCGTGTCGTTGTGGGTAATGCGCTCGGGGATCTTCTTCGCGGCCATCGCCTTGAGGATGACATCGCAGAGCTTCTCGTGCGCCATCACCCATGCGATCTCTTTTCTCGCAGTGGCTGCACGGTTGAGCCGATCCTCGGCGAGAGCGGTGGTGAATGCCTCGAATCGCTTCCGGGTGTTGTGAAAGTGGGGGATGGTATCGTGAAGCCGAGGACCGGGGAGATCGACAAGTTGGTGCTGGAATTCGCCGAACGCTTTACCTGCTTCGTACGCTTGCTCGGCGCTCTCCACAGCCTCGAAAGTGCGGACGTTTTCGATGAAGACAAACGTGCGCCAGTATTCGCCGTCGGGGGTTTTGTAGTAGCTCTTCCCGTCTCTCGCTGGGATGAGAGTGAGCGCGCGACGGGTGGTGTCGCGGGCTCCGCGCTCGGCGTTCTTGCGGTGCTGGTGGGTGGTGACGCGCTGGAGGTTGTCCATCAGGCCGACGGGATCCTTGAAGACCTCATGGTTGATGCGCTGGTGGATGTAGCGGACGTTGGTACCGCCTTGCTCGTAGGTCGCAGTGTAGGTTTCGTTGATGTGGCCGACCTTGCACGGTTCGGCGTGGGAGAGTTCACCGTAAATGTGAAACTGGCGTGAGATTGTGAGTAGTCGTGAAGGATCGTATCCAGACATGAGGAGTCCGCTTTACCGAAAGGTGACCGCGTTTGACAACTCATTGCGGACGGCGGCCCACGATGGCGGTAAATTTGCGTGGCGTCCTGCGATGATAGCGTGGTTAAGTCGGGCCATGACGCATTCTCTTGCCGCTGAAAACGGTCAGCTACTTTCCGTCGCGCAGATTCAGGAACTCGTAGGTCGCGCGCTTTCGCCGGACGACTATCGCGGCAAGCGCGTGCTGCTCATCGTCCCGGATGGCACGCGCACTTGCCCTCTGGGTCTTCTATTTAAGGCCGTCGTAGCGCGCATTGGCGACGCGGCGAAGGCGGTGGATGTGATGATCGCGCTGGGCACGCATCAGCCGATGAGCGACGAGGCGATTTGCGAGCGGCTGGAGATTTCGATGGCGGAACGGCGGTCGGTTTATGCGGGCGTGCAGTTTCACAATCACGCTTGGGACGACTTCACGGCGCTGCGCGAAATCGGGCGCATCACGAAAGAAAAGAGTCTCGAACTGACGGGCGGATTGCTGGCGGAGGAGGTGCCGGTGGAGATCAATGCGCGGGTTTTCGACTACGATGAATTGATGATTGTCGGCCCCGTATTCCCGCACGAGGTCGTCGGGTTTTCCGGCGGGAATAAATACCTTTTCCCCGGCGTGGGCGGGCCGACGGTGCTGAACTACTTCCACTGGCTCGGCGCGCTCGTCACGAACCCGATGATCATCGGCAATAAGTGGACGCCCGTGCGCCGCGTCGTGGACTACGCGGCGTCGCTCGTGCAAGTGCCGAAGCGCTGTTTCTGCATGGTCGTGCAGCCGGGGACCAACGAACTCGCGGGCCTCTTTTTCGGCGGCCCTGTGGATGCCTGGGATGCGGCGAGCGACCTCTCGCGGCAAGTCCACATCACGTATAAAGATCGCCCCTTTCACACGGTCCTCTCCTGCGCGCCGAAGATGTATGACGAGCTATGGGTCGGCGGGAAGTGCATGTATAAACTGGAGCCCGTCGTCGCCGACGGCGGCGAGCTGATCATCTACGCGCCGCACATCCACGAACTGTCGGTGACGCACGGCAAATTCATCCGCGAAATCGGCTACCACTGCCGCGATTACTTCACATCGCAGCTTGCACGGTTCGCGGATGTGCCGCGCGGCGTCATCGCCCACAGCACGCACGTTCGCGGCATCGGCGAAATGCGCGACGGCGTGGAGCACTGCCGCGTCCGCGTGACGCTGGCCACGAGCATCCCGCCGGAAGAATGCGCCGAAATCAATCTCGGCTGGCGCGACTGGCGCTCGATTGACCCAGCAAGCTACGCAGACCGCGAAGACGAAGGCGTGCTCTACGTCCCCAAGGCCGGCGAGATGCTCTACCACCTCCGCCAGCGGCCCGATTGGGCGCGGGAAATGTGAGTGGGAGCGGGGTTTTCCTAAGCCCCGATGGGCGCGCAAACGCCATAACGGCACATCGGAACTCGGGTGGACGAAAAATCTTCAAACAGCAAACCACCCTGCAACCCGACTGCGCTACTTCTCAATCACGGAATCATAACGCACAATCTGGCGGGGAAATTTTTAAAACCGGGGCTCGTATCCGCCAATTTGTCATCCCTATTGTCAAATATCGGGGCGCTATTTTTGGGGCGAAAACGGCACCTTTTGGTAGATAGTCTCGGGCTGCTGCTGGCCGTCTATGGCCACTCCGCCGCCATCCAAGACCGGGACGGCGCGAAGACCCTGCTTTTGAAAGCGTGGTGCTTTGGCTGGCTGCGCGTCATCTGGGCCGACGGGGGCTACGTAGGCCAACTCGTCCAATGGGTGCGCCAACTCAAGCTGGGCCGCTGCGCGAAACTCCAAATCATCCGCAAAATCGGCCCCGGCTTCACTCGCTTGCCAAAGCGTTGGGTCGTCGAGCGCACCTTCGCTTGGCTCAGCCGCTACCGCCGCCTTGCCCGGGATTGTGAAGTCAAAACTTCCCACTCAACCGCCTTCATTTATGTAGCTGCCTGCCGCATCATGGCTCGCAGGCTCGCTAAATCCTCCCTCGACTGACTTTTTTCGAAGCCCCTTAGATGCGTGAGTCCTGCCGCGCCGCGCGCTATTTTCCCTCGCGGCCCGCTGGGTGCTTTACTTTTCGGAAATCATCCGCATTTTCACACGTGAGTCACATGGATCCCAAAAAGCAGCCCGACGTATTAAACACATCGCTTCTCGCGGTCACGCAAACCGCCGTGGGGTGCGGTCTTGGCCTTTTGCTAGGTGGTAAAATGAGCCGCCAAGCACAGAAGACCACCGCGTTTACGCTGCTCGGCATAGGCGCTCTGCTCGCGCTGCCAGCCGTTGTGGATGCGCTCTCCAACTTGATTGCAGGCCCCGATACCGAGCGTGGCGCAAAGAAGAGCCTCGACAGCATCCGCCACGATTCCGGCCTGCCGGACGACGCGGAAGTTTACTAGCGCCCGCTGCAACACGGGCACATCGCGAGCTTGTGAAGCGACACTTTGCGGAAGCTCTGCGTGCCTAAATCGCCGCACAGCATCGTCCCAGCCAACGGCTCGCCGATGCCCGAGAGGACTTTGATCGCCTCCATCGCGGCGAGGCAACCTGCCGTCCCAGCGACCGCGCCAAACACCGGGAAGCGCCGCCGCCACCACGCTGGGTTCTCCGGGAAGATGCACTCCAAGCACGGCGTCTTGCCGGGGAGGATCGTCGTCAGCGTCAGCTCCATCGCATACATGGCGACCTCGACGAGCGGCTTGCCCGCGGCGACGCAGGCGCGGTTCAGCGCGTAGCGTTCGGAAAAAAGTGGCGCGGCGTCGATGACGAGGTCCGCCTTTTCCACGAGCCGTGCGGCGTTTTCGGGAGTCGCGTTTTCGGCGATGGTGGTGACTTCGACGTTCGGGTTTAGCTCGCGGAGTCGCCGTGCTGCGGAGGCGATGCGTGGCTTGCCGATGTGCTCGGTGGTCATGAGGAGTTGGCGGTTCAAATCATCGAGCCGCAACGCTCCGGCGTGAGCGAGGATGATGTGACCCACGCCCGCCGCCGCAAGCTCCAGCGCCGCAGTCCCGCCCACTCCGCCGCAGCGCGTGACGAGCACGGTCGATCCCATTAGTTTGCGCTGCCCCTCCTCGCCGAAGCCCGGCACATCGAGCTGCCACGAGTAACGTTCCAAATCGTGAGACGTCAGATTCATGGCTGCGTGCGTAGTGGCGGACGGGCAAGATGGCAAACGCCGACTCGCTGAGAAATGTTGCGCGCACTTGCACAAATCGGGCGGTCCTTTTACTCACACGGGACATGCTCGTATCGCTCCGTATTCGCAACCTCGCGCTCGTCGAGGAACTTGAGTGGCTGCTCGGCCCCGGCTTCATCGCCGTGACTGGGGAGACCGGCTCGGGCAAAAGTATCATCGTCGGCGCGCTCAAGCTCGTCCTCGGCGAGCGCGCGGATAAATCGCTCATCCGCGCAGGCGCGGAGAGCTGCACCGTGGAGGCTGTCTTCACGATCCGCGATGCGAAGAAGACAAACGCATGGCTGGAAGAGCAAGGCGTAGAGCCGTGTGAAGAGGCGCAGCTCATTTTGAAGCGCGTCTTTTCCACCACGGGCACGAACCGGCAATTCATCAA
This sequence comes from Prosthecobacter debontii, assembly GCA_945905735.1. Taxonomy (GTDB): domain Bacteria; phylum Verrucomicrobiota; class Verrucomicrobiia; order Chthoniobacterales; family Chthoniobacteraceae; genus SXWH01. Next base: position 38,604 of record CAMDQC010000018.1, read on the forward strand.
TGGTAGCCCCACGACGCTCAGCGTGCTGAAGGAACTCGGCGATGGGCTCGTGGACCTCCACGGCCCACACGACCACCAATCGCTGCTTTCCTCCGAGAAGCAGCTCGGGCTGCTCGATTCCTTCGCCGGAGCTGCGCCGCTCCATGCAAAATACGGCGAGCAATTCCGCGCGATGAACCGCCTCATCACCGAGCGCGATGAACTCGCCAGTAACGAAGCCGCGATGGAGCGCGAGCTGGACCTCCTGCGCCACCAAGTCAACGAGATCACCGACGCCGCGCTCAAGCCCGGCGAGGAGGAAGAAATCACCGGGCGCTACACCGTGGCATCCAACGCACGCCGCATCCTCGAACTCTCCACGGGCGTCCTCGCCAGAATCTCGGAATCCGAAGATAGCGCCGTCACGCGCCTCAACGAATGCGGGCGACTCCTTCGCGACCTAGAGCGCGTGGACCCAGCAGCCGTGCGGTTCTCCGACGCGCTGCATCGTGGCATCGCCGAGATCGAAGATCTCGCCTCCAGCATCCAGCACTACGCCGAAGACCTCGAAGTCGAGCCCGGCGAACTCGCGGAGATGGAAGACCGCGTCTCCCTCTTCGAAACGCTGAAACGCAAATACGGCAGCACCATCTCCGACGTGATGGCCTTCGGCGAAACCGCCGCCGCACGGCTTGCCAAGATCGAGAGCCGTGGCGAAGAAATCGAGCGACTCGGCCACGAGATCGAGAAGCAGCGCAAAGCCGCCGCCGACACCGCCGCGAAGCTCTCCGAGAAGCGCCACGCCGCCGCGCCCAAGCTTGCCAAAACCGTTACCGCCCACTTGCGCGATCTCGGGTTCAAGAAGTCCGATTTCTCCGTGGCTCTCGCCGCCCTCGCCGCTCCCGGCCCGCATGGGAAGGAGAGCATAGACTTCGTCTTCGCGCCAAATCCCGGCGAGCCCGCAAAGCCGCTCAAGGCCATCGCCAGCAGCGGCGAAATCTCCCGCGTCATGCTCGCCGTGAAGTCCGCCCTCGCCGCGCAGGACACCATTTCGCTGCTCGTGTTCGACGAGATTGACGCAAACGTCGGCGGCGAGATCGCCCACGCCGTCGGCGAGAAAATGCGCGCCATCGCCAGCGAGCGGCAAGTCCTCGCCATTACCCACCTGCCGCAAGTCGCCGCGTGTGCCGTGAGCCAGTTTGTCGTCAGCAAAGACATCGAGAGCGGGCGGACCGTGTCGAAGCTCCAGCGCATCGAAAGCAAAGAGCGCATCGCCGAAATCGCGCGGATGCTCGGCGGCAAAGGCGAGAGCGCCCTAGCCCACGCGAAGACGCTCCTTGGATAACGCCCCGGCGGGGGCGGTTTCATTTTTGACTAGGCGGATTCGTTCCGCCGGGTAGCGTCCGCGCCCTTATGTCGAATGTCTGGTCCAATGCTCATCCGTGGTTGCGTGAACTTGTCTCTTACGAGCCGGGTAAACCCATCGAGGATGTCGCGCGGGAACTCGGGTTGCGCCCGGAGCAAATCATCAAGCTCGCCTCCAACGAAAACCCGCTCGGGCCCTCGCCGAAGGCGCTCGCCGCGATGCGCGAGACGCTGGAGCGCGCCCACTTTTACCCCGATGGCGGCGGCTACTACCTTCGCGAGGCCATCGCGCAGCGGCTCGGGCTGGAGCGCGCAAATATCATCCTCGGCTGCGGGTCCAATGAGATCATCGAGTTCATCGGCAAGGCGTTCCTCAATCCCGGCGACGAGATCATCGCCGCCCGCCACGCCTTCGTCGTCTATAAACTCATGGCCACGCTCTTCGGCGCGACGACTGTGGAAGTGCCCGACCCCGGCTTCGCGCACGACCTCGATGCAATGCTCGCCGCCGTCACTCCAAAGACGAAAGAAATCTTCATCGCGAACCCCAACAATCCCACGGGCACGCTCCTCTCGCAGGAGCAGCTCGACGCCTTTATGGCCAAAGTCCCCGAGCACATCGTCGTGGTATTTGACGAAGCGTATTACGAATTCCTGCCGAACCCGCCCGACGTGCTGAAATACGTCCGCGAGGGCCGCAAGGTCGTCGTGCTGCGGACGTTCTCGAAGATTCAGGGCCTCGCAAATCTCCGCATCGGCTACGGCATCGCGCCGAAGGAACTCGTCGATGTGCTGCAAAAAACCCGGCAGCCTTTTAACGCCAACGGCATCGCCCAAGCAGGCGCGCTGGCCGGGCTGCAAGACGATGAGCACCAGACGAAAACGCGCGAACTCACCCTCGTCGAGCGCGCGAAGATGCAGGACGCCTTCGCCGCGATGGGCCTGGAGTTTGTCCCCAGCCACGCGAACTTCGTGCTCGTGAAAGTGGGCGACGGCAAAGCGGTCTTCGCGGCGCTGATGAAGAAGGGCGTCATCATCCGCGATATGAACGCCTACGGCCTGCCCGAGTGGATCCGCGTAAGCATCGGCACTGCCACGCAAAACGCGCGCTTCCTCGAAGAGCTACGCGCCGCGCTCAGCGCGAGTTGACGCGGTATTTCCCGTCGGGCTGCACGGTGATTTCCGGCAGCGTGTGCTTTTTCTCGAAATGCTCGAACGCCGGCAAAAGCTGCGCCCAAAATGCGGCGTGCTCGGGCTGGGTTGCGCTCCATTCACGCCACGCGTCACCCGCCATCCGAGCTGGGAAAATGTGGACTTTCACCGGCTTCAATTTCGTGGCGTTGGCGGCGATGTAGATTTGCTCGATCCCCTCATCACCCATCGGCAGGCAACCGATAGTCACGTCTCGGCCGTGGATGAAAATATCGCTCCCCGGACGCTCGCGGTCGCTGAGGATACGGTCCGCCGTGTTTGGGTAATTGAGCCCGAGTGAAAGGTGGTAAAGGCTCGCGGGATTGTAGCGGTCGATTTCGTAAAAGCCCTCCGGCACCTGTCTATCGCCTTCCTTCCGCTTCGGCCCGGGATCGCCGCTCGCCGCAAGAATGGGGAAGGTGGTCACTTTCACGAACTTGCCGTCGCTCTTCGCCCAAAGCTCGAGCTCTCCCTCGCGCTTGAACGCACGGATGAAAAGCTCGCTCGCCGGATACGCCACTCCCGCTTTCGCAAAGGCAGCGCGAAGAACTGGCTCCGCCCGGCGGCGGGCATTGTCGAGGCGAGAGTCGGCTTGAGAATGGATGTTCGATGTCATTGCTACGAGGACGATGAAGATGAGTTGGCGCATATTACTCATAACGTAGAAAACGGCGGAATCTTTCACCTGATTGCGTTTACAACCAGACCCAGAAGGCACCTCCGTGCGCCGGAACTCCCAAGAACCGACGCCCTCATGCCTCGGCCTTCCGCAGTTTCATCGTCACACGCAACCCATTCGGCGCGCAATTCTCGGCAATGACGGTGCCTCGACAGGCTTCCACGCAGCTTTTAACAATCGTGAGGCCGAGGCCCGTCCCGCCTGTGCTGGCCGTTCGAGATTCGTCGATCCGAAAGAACGGGTTGAAAATCTTGGGCAGCGCATCAGCAGGGATTCCGGGGCCGTTATCAGTGATACACAGGAAGACCTCTTCGCCGTGCGCCTCGGCGGAAATCGAGACCGCCCCCGCATGCCCGCCGTAGCGGATAGCGTTGCGGACGACGTTGCCGATCGCACGCTGGAGCAACTCCGGAACCGCCTGCACGCAAAGCTCGGGATCGAGCGTTATGGACACCTGCGACGTATCTCCCGCCTCGCGGTAAACTGCGCGGCCCACTATCTCTCCGAGCTTCACCACCACGAGCGGAGTCGTTTCGCCCAGCATTCCTGCGCGGGAAAACTGGAGAAGCTCGTTCACCAACTTCGCCATGTGCTCGATCTCCTCACGCACATCCGCGACTCGCGTTCCCTCAGTCGAAGCGATGCGCCGTTCAAGGATCTCAATCGCGACCTGCAGCCGCGCAATCGGCGCACTGAGTTCATGCGCCACGTCGCCGAGGAAGCGCTTTTGCCCGGCCACATATCCCGCGAGCCGCGCTGCCATGCGGTTGATTTCAGCGCCGAGCGCGCCCACTTCATCCCTGCGATGCTCTTCACTACGCGCCGCGAAGTCCCCCTCAGCGAGCAGCTTCGTCGCAGCCTGCATCCGCGATAAACTGCGCGTAAGCCCACGGACGAATGGCAGCCAGACGAGCACCGAAAGAGCCAGCACGCCTGCACCGCCCCACAAATACGGACGCATATCGAAAAAGAACCCGTGCCCCGTCGGGGACGCAGACGATGCGAGCAAGAGCGCGCCACGCTCAAACTCCGGGTGTTGCGCATCGATGCGCGTTGTGGCCCAATACCGGTCTGGTCCGACGCTGTGAATAAAATCAGTCAGCGGAACACCCGGCGGCCGCTTGTCGGGCACATCCTGTTCCATGGGCGGCGGACGATCAAACCCCGGACGCCCTTCCGGTCCCGGCCCACGCCTGCGCTTCGGCGGCCCATCAAACCAGCCTCCGTGGACGGCGGGGGGCAAAGGTTCCCGAGGCCCGGCGATGCGTCGCCCATCCCGCGCAAAAAGGTAAAACTCCACGCGATACTTCGCGCCAGTCCGAGAAAGGATCGTGTCCCATTCACGGATATCCTGATCGAGCGCCTGAAAGAGAAACTCTCCCGCAACCTTGTCGAGATTCGCTGTGGCTGCACGCGCTGGGAGCGCCGAGAAACGAAACTGCTCGCGTACTAACAGCCAACCAGCAACGCCCACCACCGCGAGGTTCACAAAAAACCACGCGAGAATCTTCGCATACAAGGGAAAGCGCGGTCTCATTCCGCGTCCGGCTCCGTCAACATATAACCTGCGGCCCGCACCGTGCGAATGAAGCGCGGGTGTTTCGCATCATCGCCCAGCTTCCGCCGCAGCGCGGAAATGTGGACGTCGATCGAGCGGTCGAACACATCGTAGTTCCGGTCGCGCACATGCTCGATGATAGACTCCCGGGTCTTCACGCGTCCCTTCGCTTTCGCGAGCGCATACAAGATGTCGTATTCCACCGGCGTGAGTACTAACGGGTGCTCGTTCACTGCGGCCGTCCGCGTGTTCGGATTCACCCGCAGCGGCCCCACCGTGATCTCAGGAACAGGCGCATCGCTGTCATCCACTGTCCTCGCCGCCCGCCGAGTAATCGCCCGCAGCCGCGCCAGCAGTTCCCGCGTGGAGAACGTCTTTGGGATATAGTCATCCGCGCCGATCTCGAGACCCACGATACGGTCCGCATCGTCACCGCGCCCTGTAAACATCAGCACTGGAAGGTCCGGTTTCGCCGCGCGAATGCGCTTGAGCACTTCCAACCCATCGCAGCCCGGGAGCATGAAATCGAGCAACACCACGCTCCACGTTTCCGCGAGCGCCCGCTCCGCTCCGCACGGCCCGGTATGTTCCGCAAGGACGTCGTAGCCGAGCGGCGAAAGGTAGTCCGTGATGAGGCGGCACAGCTTTTGATCGTCGTCGATCACCAGCAGGCGTTGTGCGGAGTTACTGTCGTTGCTCATTGATGGAGATTGGCTATGAACCCGCTCGAACGAAACGAAAAACTCAGTTTCCATATTGGAATGGGTCCGAGAACTTCACGTCCGTACTCAACGAGGCGTCCGTCAACGTCCGCATGAATGCTACCAGCGCCGCCTTCTGCGCTGCGGTGAGATTCAGCCGCCGAGGCTGGACCGGACCGGGGCCGGGATTGCGCAGGGGCCCCGATAGATTTGGGTGCGCCACCACGCCGCTATTATAGAACTCCACGACTTCCTCCAGCGTCGCGAACCGACCGTCGTGCATATACGGCGCGGTCAGCGCGATGTTGCGTAGCGACGGCACCTTGAAGAGTCCTTCATCCTGGGGCAGCCCGGTCAACGCCCCCACTCCCTTGTCCACATACGGATTCTCCAGCCCATTATTAGTGATCGCTCCTCCGGGCACGAAATTATCCGTGCCGTGACACGCCGCGCAGCCGCCTTGGTTCGGCGTATTAAAAATCGTCCGCCCTTGGTTTTCCTCCGCCGTGAAATTGGCAAAGCCCGACGCCGCGCCCACGTCAAACTTTGTCTGCGTGGAAACAATCGAGCGCACGAACTGCGCGAGTGCTTTCGAGATACGGTCGGATGTGACCGCCGAAGTCCCAAACGCATTCGTAAAAAGCGTCTGGTAATAAGGCTCCGCCGCCAGCTTCGTCTCCAAGGCGGGCAGCGTCATCCCCATCTCCACCGCGTTTTGAATCGGCTGCAACACCTGCGCCTCCAGCGTCGCCGCGCGCTCATCCCAGAAGAACTTCACGCGCTGATACCACCGCGCGTTGGCCAGCCCCATCGAGTTCCGCCCCGTCAGCCCGCCGTTGAACCCCACGCTAAACTGCTCGGGGTCCGAGAACCCATTCGCCTGCTGGTGGCACGACGCGCACGACACCGTGTTATTAAAAGACAGCCGCTTATCGTAAAACAGCACCCGCCCCAAAGTCGCCGCCGGGTTCGTCACCGGATTATTCACCGGCGTATTATCCTGCCCCAAGATGGGCTGCTGCAAGAAACTCGGCGGCAGAGTAGGATTCGCGTAGTTCGCGAGCGGTGTGGGGACGGAAAGCCCATTTGCCACCGTGCTCGTTCCCGTTTGCTGCGATGGATCGAACACCATGCGGAAGAACTGCCCCGCCGGAGCCCCTGTGCGCGGGATGCTTTTCGTGAATCGCCCATTGTGTACCTTCCAAGTCTCCACGTCCGTCCATGTCGTGAAGTTCGTAGTGCTTTGCAATTTCCAAGAATGATTCCCGGGATCTGCAATCTCGACTTGCCCGATATTTTCTACAGTCCCCGCGTTCATTTTGAAGGAAGCGCCCGCCGGCAACTGCCCCGCCGCCCAAGGCGCAGACAGTGCAAGGATTCCAAGGATGGCCAGTGAGTTGAAAGTAGGTGTGTGTTTGGTTTTCATCGTTCTAAGATTACGGCGAACACTCTCGCACCCGACTGTAAAGACCGTGTGTGCAACCAAGCCGAGAGTTGTGAAGCGGGAGTAAAATACGGCTTCGAGGCAGCTCCTGCGCGTATGTGCAGGCAGAGAGTTTCCGATTTGCCGGGTGGCCGTGCATTCTTTCTCAAACCATTTCCTTGCGGGAATCGCGGAGGCCGCTTATCTCCCGCGACATGGCAAACGTACTCAGCTCAAAAGAAATCAAAGCAGCACTCAAAGACCTCCCCCAATGGGAAAGCGAAGGCAAAACCATTGAGAGGACTTTCGAGTTCGACGACTTCGCGCAAGCGATAGACTTCGTGAATGGCGTCGCCGAGCTTGCCGAGGAAAACGAACACCACCCGGACATCGAGATTCACTACAGCAAAGTGCGCCTCGTCCTCTCCACCCACAGCAAGGGCGGAGTGACGGAGTCGGACCTCGATTTGGCCGAGAAAATTGACACATTGGTGGATTGAGCAAGCGCGCCGCCAGCCTCGTCGTAGCGACCCTCGTCGCTGCGGTGTGGGCGTTCATCGAATGGCGAGCGCAACCTCCGCCACCGCCCGCAGTGAAGGCGTTCCCGTGGGAAAGCGGCTACTTCACGAAATAGCTCAGATTTTCGAGCTGGATGGCGAGATCCACATTGTTCACCACGACGCGCTCCGGCACATGCAGGACGCTCGGCGCGAAGTTCAGGATCGCCTGAATCCCGGCCTCGATCAGCGTGTTCGCCACCGACTGCGCGAAGCTGCCCGGCACCGTGAGAATCGCCAGCCGCACATTGCGTTCGCGGATGAAGGATGAGAGCTGCTCCATCGGCAAAATGGGCACTTTAATGTCTCTCGGGCGTTTGCGTTCGGTATCCATATCGAACGCCGCTACAAACTCAAATCCCTCCTTCGCAAACCCGCCGTAGCGCAAAAGCGCCGTCCCGAGTTGCCCCGCGCCGACGAGGATGACGGGCTGGAGCTTCGCCATCCCAAGCACCTCTGTAATCGCCTTACTGAGATCAGCGACGCTGTAGCCGAGGCCGCGAGTACCCCATTGACCAAAATATGTGAGATCTTTACGGAGTTGCGTGGGCTTTACCGCAGCCGCAGTCGCCAGCGCACCGGAGCTTACCGTGGACACTCCATTCTCTTTAAGTCGTTGGAGCGCACGGTTATAGATGGATAATCTGTATATGGTTTTCCTTGGAATATCGGCCTTCTGCATTTCTTTGTGAAACAGAACAAAAAACACGCGGAGCGCCAGTGTTTTCTTCTCCACGACAAGGAAAAGGTACCGACAGCGGGACTCGAACCCGCACGGAAGTTGCCCTCCAAGGGATTTTAAGTCCCATGCGTCTGCCATTTCGCCATGTCGGCGATACCTTGCGCACATCCAATCCGATGCGCGTGCCGAATGCAATCGGGGCTTTAAAAAAATGCGTTTCTTCACGCAATTTTCAGAGGCATACGTCCAAAAGTGGAAAATTTCCCTTCTTTCCCACCAATGGGTGTGCTATTGTGACCCTCCTATGTCTATCGCAAAGAAACCCGCATTCAGCCGTCGGCTCCCGGATTTAGTGACAGAAGAACTCGCTTCCGCTCTGTCACGCAAGACCGGTTACGAGTTCAAAGACCTTTTCGACGTGGTCCACGAAAACCTCAAAGCGCGCAACGCAGCCAGTGGTGGCGAGGAGATGCTCCGCCTCCGCGCATACGAGAAACTCCAAAACCTCGTCTCCCGTGGAATGGTCAAAATCACCGTCGGTAAAGACGGCAAGAAGAGCTACAAAGGCCTGCCCAAGCAGCTCGCCACGCTCCAGACCAACGTCACACCTGCGATTTAAGTGAAAGAGTTCTTTCCCGTCCTCATACAGGTCGGAATCGTTCTTGGGTTTGGCGCGGTGACACTGGCTATCAGCATCCTTCTCGGAAAATCCGGGAAGCGCACCGCCACCAAAGACATGGCCTACGAGTGCGGCATGGTCCCGCAAGGTGAAGCGCAGCCGCGATTTGCGGTGAAGTTTTACCTCATAGCCATGCTCTTCATCCTGTTCGATATCGAGGTCGTCTTCCTTTATCCGTGGGCCGTCAACTTTAAGATGATGATCGTCAAATACGGCTCCACCATCTTCTGGAGCATGACGGGGTTCCTCTCGCTCGTCACTGTCGGCTACATCTACGCCATCAAAAAAGGCGTGCTCGACTGGAAAAAGAGCTAACCCATCACCAACAAACTATTGCGGCCCGGCTGTTGCACGAGTAACAGCCGGGCCGCTTCTTTTTCACAGCTATGATTCACTCTGTCACTCTCTACCGCGTCCGTCCCGAAGTGGATGAAAAGCGCCTCGACCAAATGATGATCTCTGCCCGCGTCGGCATGTTGAAAATTCCTGAAGTCCAAGGCGTTCGGACCGGGAAAAATGTCGAGCCAGGCGCACCGTGGGGCTTTTTCGTCGCGCTGGATGTGGAGAGCATGGACCGACTGAAACTCGTCCACGAAGACGCGATCTACATCAAGTTCCAAGCCGACATCCTTTCTAGCACGGTAGAAGAACAATTCGTAGCCAACTACGAGATGCAGCCGGGGAAGAGCATCAAATTTTCGTAAGCCCTTTATTAAGACGTAAGCCGGAACTTTTAGTATCTCCGCACGCACACCAATTTGAGAGATCCGAGTGAATACAGTTTCCATCCTCCCGGCGGCCCGGTAAAGGCGCTCGCAATGCTCAATCGTCATGCCACTTTTTTTGTGCTGACTACGCTTCTTTTCACCGCGTGCGAAAAGAAGCCCGTGCCCCCTCCCGCCACGCCGCCGCCCACGGCGACTCCTACGCCCGTGCCGACTCCCCGCCCCACTCCCACACCGACACCCGTGCCCACGCCGCCACCCACGCCGTATGTGCCGATGAAGTCTTTACAGACCGGCAGCATGTTTAACGGCATGACCTTCAAGGCGAACCTTGAAACGACCGTCGGCAGAACTGCGACGAACGAGCGTGAAGACGCCGCGAGCTACACCATCGAGATGAATGTGCGCGTGAACATCCCGAAGCCGCACAAGCTCCTGCCGGAACTTCAGAAGCTCTCGCCAAGCATAGACAAACTCCTGCCCGGCCTCCCCGCGATGCTCGATAGCGCGAAAGTCTCACCGGAATTTGACGAGTTGTATCGCAACAAAGTCACCTCCCTCCGCTCAAATCTAAACCGACTCGACAACCTGCTCTCGCGCCACAATTTCTACGACTGCGAGACGATCCTCGAACTCACGCACCCGACGACAAAGCGTAAAGCCGTGCTCATTCAATCCGACATGGATGTGGATACCGACGGCTCCGACGGCGACCGCATCGCGACGGTCGATACGGGAAACTCGCGCACTTTCCAGCCCTTCACCAGCTACCACTGGCCGAAGCGCACCAAGAACCCAAACCCCGTCGAACCCGTCTGGCAAAAGCGCATCGCCGACAACGACGCAAAGGTCGCCCGCGCCGATACAACGGATGCAGAAAAGCAGCGACTGCGCGCCGAGAACAATCGCCTGCGCGTGGAGTTGCGCGATTTACAAACCCACAGCTACCTCGCGGGCGCGTTCGATCCATTTATCGTACTGCCGACGACGATGTTTGGGCGCAACCACTCCGGCTTTGTCCCCAAAATCGGCGACTACTGCGTCATCATCGTAGGCGAAGGCCTTTATCCCGGCATCGTCGGCGACGCCGGGCCAACGACGAAAATCGGAGAGGCATCACTGCGACTTTGCCGCCAAATCACCGCCCGAGCGAGCGGCGAAAACCGCGCCCTCAGCGACCTGAAGGCGACCTACCTCGTCTTCACCAGCACCGCCGAAAAGACTGCGACGCCACCCAACTATGCTCAATGGCGGACACGCTGCGAGGAACTGCTCAACGACTTCGGCGGCTTCACCGGCGAGCTGTTCGCATGGCCCGACATCACGCGCCCCGCTGTGCCCGAGCCGCCGCCAGTGGTCGTGCCCGCCGTCCCTGCCGTCCCAGCAGCAGTGCCCGCTACGCCCTCCGCACCGCAAAGCCCACCGGCGCCAGCGCCTGTCAAAAAGGCACCGCAACCCCCGAAATCAACGTGACGCTGCTCGCTCACTGCGAAAGTATGCAGCAGCAGGGCTGAGGTAGAGCATCGCCAGAATTGCGCCGGTGATTAGGGTATCCGCGTAACCAAGTGGCCAACTCCAGCGTTCCGTGAAATCTCCTGTGCTTCCCAGCCCCACTACACCACTGATGATGATATTCAGCGCAAAAACCGTCCGGCCAATCTTCGTAAGCGTGAAGCACAAGAACGTCGAAAGGAGTCCGAGCGTGAGAAAAAAATAGCGGCAAGCCATTTCCAATCCACTCAATGCGTTGGGAGGGTAGAGGCTTTCCAGCACGAGTTGCTTACTCATCGGGAGGGATAGACGAGTCGCGTCTCCCGCCACCGCGAATCCCACTAGCACTCCCGCATGGAGGATGAGTAAAATGCGGAGGGCTTTCACAGCATCGCGGTATCCCAGAGCATCGATGGCAGGTTCCGCCGGGGGCGCTGTGGCTGGTTCGGCGGCGATGGATGCTGCTGATTTTTCATCCGGCACAGCACCGCAGCTCCAGCAGGAGTCGAATGTGCCCGGCACTGTCTCTTTGCACTCGGCGCAGGTCCAGTCAGGGGCGTCGGTATGCTCAGGCTTATACACAGAGCGGAGGATTTCTATCGCCCGATCGTAGTCCGAGTCATTCTCCACACACAGCGTGGGGAAAAGGACAGCGGCAGGAAGCTCGGCGAGCAAGTTGTGGCCAGCTTCGTTGCGGATAAAGGCCGGGATGCCTTCAGACTCGAGAATAGATTTGTAGTGGCCGACTCGGGCAAACTCACGATGGGTAAAAATCTCGCGCATCCCGAACGCTGTCTTGCTGCAAGCTGCGAGTCAACCGGGCAAAAGGAAACGCGGCGGGCATCTTTTCAGACACCCGCCGCGTTTGAGAGTTGTTCGGTTTATCCGCAGCTATTGCTGCGGGAAAC
>CAMDQC010000019.1 GCA_945905735.1 Prosthecobacter debontii
CGTGATTGCGCTTTGCCGCCTCTTCACTTTGAAGCCCCCACGCACGACTCACCCACACGTGACACTCAGTCACGCCGCCAATTGCGCCACCCTGAATCAGCTCTACCACCCGACGGTAATTTTTCAGCGCGTGAATCTGCGTGCCCATCTGCGTGGCAACGCCCGCCGCCTTGGCAGCCTCGCGGATTTTGCGGCACTCCCAGACGTTGTGGGTGAGCGGCTTTTCGCAATAGACGTGCTTTTTCATCCGCAGCGCGGGCAGCGTGGCAAGGGCGTGCGTGTGCTCGGCAGTGCTCACGGCCACGGCGTCGAAGTCCTTAAACTCGTCGTAGAGCTTGCGGAAATCGGCGAACGTTTTCGCCCCGGGATATTTCTTCGCAGCGGCGGCGAGGTTGTTCGCATTCACGTCGCAAAGCGCGACGATGTTTTCGCCCGCGCCCGCGATTTCGGCGAGGTTGCCCGCGCCGCGTCCGCCGCAGCCGATGATTGCGACATTGAGCTTCTTGCCCGCCTGCGCCCGCACGAATGCAGGCGCGATGGATGTAGCGAGGATGGTGGTGAGGAATTGGCGACGACTGAAGGTTCTGGAATTCATAGCGGCGTGCGGTCTATCGCGCACGTTTCCAAGGCGCAAGGGAACTCTTGCGCCGAATCCATCACAATAAGACAATCACACCATGAAACTCATCATTGCCTGCGCTGTCGCCATCGCCTTTTCCGCCTGCGGAGAAAAGAAGCTAAATCTCGGTGACTACCCGCTCGATACATGCGTGGTCGCCGGCAAAAAACTCGGCAGTATGGGCGAGCCCTACGCGTTCGAATTCGAGGGCAAGAAAGTCTATTTCTGCTGCAAAGGCTGCAAAGAAGACTTCAACGCCGCCCCCCAAAAATACCTCGCGAAGATCGAGGCGGCGAAGGCGAAGAAGTAACGCCTACGCAAACACACCCAACGCGGCCCTGCCTTTGTTGCCCACGGTGAATGGGCGACCGCTTGGCGCGATGACTTCCTTCTCTATCGGCATCCCTGCAGCCCACGCGATGGTCGCGTGGAAATCGCCCGGCGTGACCGGATTGTCCTTCGCTTTGTAGCCTTTCTCGTCGCTGCTTCCGTAAACGAAGCCGCGCTTTGCGCCGCCGCCCGCGAGCACGGTGCTGAATGCGAGCGGATGATGCCCGCGTCCGTTGCCGTCGAAAGTCGGCTTGCGCCCAAACTCCGTGGTGACGGCGACGAGGGTGCTGTCGAGCAGGCCGCGCGCGTCGAGGTCGGCGACGAGTGCGGCGAATGCGCGGTCGAACTCCCCACCGCGATCTTCCATCCCGTCTTCGAGTTCCTTGTGCATGTCCCAGCCGCCGCTGTGGACTTCCACAAAGCGCACGCCGCCTTCCACGAGTCTCCGTGCGAGCAGGCAGCCCTGGCCGAATTTGTTGCGCCCGTAGCGGTCGCGAACCTCAGCTTTCTCGGCGTTGATATCGAACGCGGCGAGGTCGCTGCTCTTCATCAGCTGCATCGTCGTGTCGTAGAAATCGTTGTACGCGCGGACGTTTTCATCCGGCACGCTCTTGGAAAACGAGGCATCGAGCTGCGCGAGGAGCTGTGTGCGTTTTGCAGCTTTCTCATCAGGAACTGTCGCCTTCGAGTTTGCGAGCCCGGCGTCCGGATCAAGGATGGGCAGCGGCGAATATGTAGCGGGGAAAAAGCCGTTGCCGTGCGCGGAGCTGTGGTTCACGGCGACGGACGACGGGAGCGTCTTGCTGCTCGCGCCGAGGTAGTGCTGCCCCCACGCGCCGATCGTAGGGTGGACGATGGTGCCGCGTTTTTCAAAGCCCGTGCGCATCAGGTAGCGCGCATTCTCGTGAACGCCGACTTTCGCTGCCATTGAGCGAATAACGGTGATTTTGTCCGCGACCTTCACCGTCTCGGGAAGGAACGACGTGAGCTGAAAGCCCGCCTTCGTGCTCACCGCCGAGCCGGGGCCCTTCGAGGCACCTTCCTTCGGGTCGAATGAGTCGATGTGCGACAATCCGCCATCGAGGTGAATCATGATGATGCGCTTCGCCTTGCCGAAGCCCGCGCCGCGCTGTTCGGCAGCAGCCGCCCCGGCAAAGAATGGCAGAATGGTGAGCCCGAAAGCCGCGCGTGCGCAGCGTTCGACAAATGTGCGGCGGTCCTGTGGGTCGCGGAGAATATTGGTGTTCATAGAATTATTGTACGAAAAGAAACTCGCGGCTGTTGAGCAGCGTCCACGCGACATCCGTCAGCGCCAACCCGCCTTCGAGCGATTTTGTCGCTGCGGCGCGCTCGGTGATGCTCGGCTTGCGGGCGAGGAAACTCAGGTAAAGCGAATCCACCTGCTCATCGCGACCCTTCGCGCTGTTCGCCGCGACCACTGCGGACGAGTTCGAATCGCTGATGAGCTGGCCGATAGGGCCGTTCATCATCATGAGCGCTTGCGGCACGCTGCCGTCGGTTGTGTTGCTGTCCGCGACGAGCCGGTCGCTCTGGCCGAAGAGTCGGAGAAAATGCGACTCTGGTGCCGGTTGCGGCAGCTCACTTGCGCGGGCCAAGAGCAATCCGTTTCGCTGCTGCGGTTTAACGCCTTCGTAGGCTGCCATCAGCTTCTGTGGGTTTACACCCTTCCCTTTTTTCCCGCCGCCGCCGTAGCCGCCCATCTGCATTCCCGCTTCTTTCGCACGCTCGATGACGACTTTGAAGTTCGCCGCCGTCATCTCATTTCCCGGCAGCGAAAAGAGCTGCATCTCATCGCCGCGACGCAGCAGCGCGTTGTCCACTTCGCGTCCGCTGGCCAGCACCAGCACACTGTCCCACGTCTGCTCCGCAGTCATGCGACGCAGGAGCGGGCCGGGGAAAAGATACGGACCTTTTTCCAAATCCGGCGTGAGACTCGCGGCACGCTGATACGTCTGCGAATTAAAGAGCACGCGTTGAAACTGCCGCAGGTCGAACTTCGCCGCCTTCATGATGGTCGTGAGATGCCCCAGCAACTGTGGGTTGCTCGCCTTCGTCAGATCATCGAGGTCGCTCACCGGTTCCTGCACCGCGAGGCCGAAGACCTTCTTCCACGTGCGGTTCGCGATATTCGTGGCGAAGCGTGGGTTTTCCGGATTCGTCATCCACTTCGCGAACTCGTCGCGCAGCGTCTGCGGATTCGAGCTGTTCACTTGATAAGACGGCATCTTTGCGTCGCCCGAAGCCCACGAAATGAGGCGCGGAGTCACCGGCGAACCGGGCTTCGCATCGTCGTATTTATAGTCCTTGGGGAAATCGAGCTCCTGCTTTCCGGTGTCGAGCAGCCGGAATACATTCACACCCGCGATTTGCTGCACCTGCCGCTTATCCAGCCCCGTCGCGGCACCCTTCCCATTGGTAAGTTTGCGCGCCTTGCCGTAGGCCCCTTGGTCGTAGCCATCCGTCGCTCCGAAAAACGCCGCCATCTCGTAAAAATCCCGCTGCGTCCAATGCGCCAGCGGATGATCATGACACTGCGCACACGCCACATTCGCGCCGAGGAACGTCGTCAGCATGTTCGACACACCATCCAGCGGCATCTGCGCATCGCGCAAAAGGAATCCCGCTGCCCCATTCTCGCACAGCTTCCCATCGGCGGTGAGCATGTCCTTTACGAGCGCATCCCAAGGACGATCTGCTGCGAGCTGGTCTTTCAACCAATCCTGGAAAAGATACGCCCGAGCCCCTTTACCGAACTCGTCCTGCACGCGGAACGTGTCGGCGAGCCAGTTATACATGTGCATCGTGTAGCCCGGCGAATGCAGCAGCGAGTCGATGAGCTTCGCCCGTTTATCCGGCGCAGCGTTTCCCAGAAAAGACGACGCCTCTTCCGCAGTCGGCACGCGACCCACGGTATCGAGATACAGCCGACGCACAAACTGCTCGTCCGAAACCGGGACGTTAAATTTGAGCCCTTTTGACACCAGCGTCGTCCCGATGAGGTGATCGATTTGATAAGCCGCCTGCTTCACATACGCGTCCTGAAACCGGCTCTCGTTCAACTTCGCCGCGAACGCCCGCGCGAACGCCCCATCCGCCGGGACGAGCGTATCGAGATTCAGCCGGAGCGTCTGCCCGGCCCTCGTCTGCACCGTGCAGATACTGCCCCCAAGCGCACAAAACGCTGCTTCAATTTTTCGCCCCTGCGGGTCACTCCACACATGCCACGGCGAGCTGAGATCCATAGTCGGCGCCTTTGGGGCCACGGGCTTGACTGGAGTCGGTGTCTCCAGTGCCTGCCGCCGATTTTTACCCTTCCCTAAAGGAGCGGCGGATAAGGTGGCCACGGCAGCCGTGGCGATGAGCGAGAAAACGATGCGGTTCATAAGAGTGGATGCTGACGGGGTAATAGCACCCGCTCACCCGATTTGGACAATGGGGAAAATGACGAATGACGAATAACGAATGACGAGGTTCGCCGAGTTCGTCATTCGTCATTCTTAAAACCTCACGCTCAGCGTCAGCCCCGCCCCACTGTCCCATTTACCGTAGTCGGCGACGAGTGTGTCGGTGGAGTTGCGGTTTTCGTAGCCGATGAATGCGCGGACGCTGGCTGCCTCGCCGAGCGCGTAGCTGAGCCCGAGGCCGAGGGAATTATACATGTCGTTGCGGTCGCTGTTCTCGGTGTAGTGCGACCATTGGATGCGGTAGTAGGGCTGCGCGACAAGGCCGGGCGCTAGTTCGTAGCTGTAGGTGATGCCGAAAGAGGTATCGAGCCGGTCGTTGATGTGGGCGACGATGTCATCGGTATGCGTCCAATGATATGCGCCGTAGAGCCCGGCGGTGAGCGCGGCTTTTTCACCGAAGTTGAAGTTGCGCTCTACGAACCACGAGGGGACGAGTTCGGTGTAAAACTCCGCCCATTCGTCTTCGCGGCTGAGGAGACGGTTGTGGTCGAGCGCGACGCCGGTGGTCCAGTTTTCGCCAAAGGTGTGGCGGGCTTGGAGAAAGAAGGTGGAGACTGCGAAGTCGAAGTTGTTCAGCCCGGAGCCGGAGTCGTTCAGGCTGTAGAGCCACCATTGGTGCCGGTAGCCAGCCTTGGCGGCGACTTGCTTACCGAGCAGGTCGAAGGCAGGGAAGTTCACGGCTGCTTGGATGGTCGTGACCATGAGGCTGGTGTCGGAGTTGCCCTTTTCGGTGAGGAGCGCGTTCGACGTGTAGTAGAGCTGCGTGTCCACGAGCGCCTCAAACCACTGGTGCTTCGCCGCCGCACCTTGCGTAGGCATGAGCAGGAATTGCGGGCCGACATCGTCCAGTTCGCCGGGGTAAAGCTCCGGCGCGACTTGCTCGGTGATCGCGCGCTTGAGCAGCGTGGTGGATTTGGTGCGCGTATTGGCACCTTGGACTGCGGAAATCGCGCGGTCGGCTGGCGACTGGGCGGCGACTTCGGCGGCGATAAAGAGAAGCGGGAGTGTGGCGAGGATGTGTTTCATTTTGAGAAAAAAGAATGCGGGTGAGAGTTAGCGGAGACGTGGGCGGATGACGATGCCCGGCCCTTGAGGTGTGCCGGGGCCGGATACCGGTGTGCCGTTTTGGAGGATGACGGGGTCATTCGCATTCAGGATAGGCGAACCGGCGTAGCGGACGTTGCGGACGAAGTTCACTCTGCCGGGAACGACGGAGGCGTTCGTGTTCGGGCGCGCAGCCAGCGTGCCGATTGCGGATTCGAGCCAGACGCGCGAGCCGTTGCGGAAGTTCACATCCGCCAGCGCGATGGTGCGCGCCTGCATATACATATCATTCGCGGTGAAGCGGACGCCGGAAATGGAGAGCAAGTTCGCAGCGTTCAGGCGCACGGTTGCCGCGTTCGGCATCGGGCCAGAGTTGCCGTCGGGATTCCCCGGTGTCCCATCCGAGATGCGGACTAAATTGAGCGACAAATTGTTGGCGCTGATGGCGATTTGAGGGGCACGGATGCTGGCGTTGCGAATCGTCGTATCCCCGCTGCCGAATATCTCGATGCCGCCTGCCGAGCCGAAGTTCGAGTAGCCCGCTGGCAGTGCGCCGTCGTTGTTAAACAGCATGGGCAGCGTCACGTCCGACATGCCCTGCGCTTTGTCAATCGTGAGCGATCCGCTGGAGTTGATGCGGACACCTTTCGGCGCGGCAACTTGCACTCCGGCGAGCGAGATGTTCCCGCCCCCGATGGCGATGCCGCCCGTCTCGTTCACGATGTCTATTTGCGACAGCGAGAAGTTCTTTTCAAACTGCACATCCAGCTCGCCGCGCGGCATATCCGTCATCGCCGTCCCGTGGCCAAACGCCAAGATTGCCAGCACTTCCGACGATGCACGGATGGTGATGCCGGGCGTATTGCGCACGGTCCCGCCCGCCGAGAGGAAGAGCTGTCCGGGGAACTCGGAGAAGTCCAAAGACTTCGTGAGCGACAGGTCGCTCGTGGCGAAAAACTGCACCAAGTCGCGGCCTGCAAACGGCGCGAGATTCACGCTCGCGCTGTCGAAAGTGATGTTGTTCCCGAGGAACACCGCCGGAGATACGGCCACCCGCGCCGTGCTCGCATCCGTCGTCTCATTCCCCGCATCGAACAGGATCGGCGGAGTGGCAAACTCGTTCACATTATAGCCGGGGCCAAACAGCCGCGCGGGATCCAGATCGGGCGTCGCGATGATGGCATCGCTGCTCACCGCCGCCACAAATGGGGACGCCCCTCCCGCCGCCGCCTGTTCGTTCACAAGTTGCGTCTCCTTCACTGCGCTGAGCTGGATCGCGACATCCGGCGACCCACTCGCCAGCAAGCCGGTGACTTGGATTTTTCCACTGGCGATTTCCTTTTCCTGCGCAGCCACAGCAGCGGCGATCTTGCCCAGCGAAGGCAGCGGACGCTTGAAGCCACGGACCAGCTTCGACGTGCCCGTCTGCTCGCGGAGCTGGAAATTAAACGGAGCCGAGATGGCCCCGCCCGGCATCGCATACACGAGCTGCCCCGCCGTGAGCGTCCGCGTCCCGCCCTTGCCTGTCACGCGGCCTTTTCCCTCCAGCAGCAGCACCTTAAAGCCTCCGTTCTTCGTGGAAGAGACGATCATCGTGGTACCGAGCACCGCAGCCGATGCCGCGCTCGTGCGGATCGTCCCTCCGCCTTTGCCGCTGGGGCTTTGGAAGAGGATGCTCCCTTTATCGAGATTGATCTCCCGTCCGTCCTGCTGAAACGAAAAGAGCGTATTTTGCCCGACTCGCGTCACCGTCTGGTCCGCAGAAATCATCTCCGCCCGCGAATCCGGCCCTGTGCGGAGAACATTGGGCGCATCGAATTGCGACTGCGGTTTTGCCGCCGAGGATTTCTTTGTCGCCCGGTCGATGATGGAGACGCTATTCACTGCTTCGGTGATCGTCGCGCGGTCAATGGGTGCCGCCGATAGGCAGAGCGGAATCATCGCGACGATTCCGAGCAATAGAGGTTTCGTATTCATTCTGAAGCCATAACCACGTCCCACGCATCGGTCAAACTTTCGCTCTCTCTCCATGACCGGCTTCCTAGTTCCGGCGTGTAGAAATCGGATTATTTTATGGCGACAGGCCCTTCGGGGACTTCGTCCTTTCCGCCGAGGAGGTGGCGAGCGAGGAAGGTCTTCATGTGAGCGATGAGTTCAGCGGAGAAGAAAACGTGCGCGCCGCCAGTGCCGGTGAGGAGGGTGCTGGGGACGCCGGCTTTTTCGAGTGCGGCGTCGAACTCTTGCACTTGTGCGTAAGGGACGAGGTTGTCTTTGGTGCCGTGGATGTGGAGGAAGGGCGGATCGTTTTTGGTGATGTGGGTGATGGGGGATGCGGCTGTGGCGGCGTCTTTGTGGGCGCTGAGCGGGCCGCCGAGGAGTTTGGTAAGGGCCGTGCCGGGGGCTTCGACGCTGATGATACTGCCTTGGTCGCCGATGGTGAGGAGGTTGGCGGGGCCGCAGAAGTTGAGGACGCAGGTGACTTTGGTGGAGACGCCGCCGTTTTCGCCGAGGTCGCCTTCGAGTTCTTTCGGCCCGTCGCCGCTGGTGGTGCCGAGCAGGCTGACGAGGTGGCCGCCCGCTGAGATGCCGAAGACGGCAATGCGCTCCGGGTCTATGCCGTTTTCCGCTGCGTGGGCGCGGAGCCAGCGGATGGCGGCTTTGCAGTCGTGGAGCTGTGCGGGCCAGTGGGCTTGGTCGGTGAGCCGGTAGCCGATGGAGGCGCCGACGTAGTTGCCGTCAGTGATGAGGGTGGTGAGGATGCCGGCGTCGTCTTTGGATCCGCCTTCCCAGCCGCCGCCGTGGATATAGACGAGGAGCGGGCGGGGTTTGTCTGCGGCTTTTTTGGGGAGATAAAGGTCGAGGGCCTGCCGGCGGTTATCGGTCGCGGCGTAGGCGATGTTTTTGCGGACCTCGAAGTCTTTTGCAGAATCGGCGAGTGCGGTGAGTGTGAAGGCGAGGAAGGCAAATGTGGTGCGCATGGGTGCGCTTTGAGCACATGCGGTGGAGAGTGGCACGATTATTCGGTGATTTTCAGGCTTGCATGGTGCTATGGGTGTTTGCTCTAGGCGGCGCTTCTGTTTGTAATGCCCACCAGAGACTAAATGGACGTTTTTCATCAAAGATTACTGATTGCCGCACAGGGTTACAGCGAGCTCGGGCTGCCCGATCTGGCGCTGGACGAGTTGGCGTTGATCCCTGCGGAATTTCAAAGTGAGGCGATGCTCGTGGAGACGCGACTGTCGGTGCTGATGCAGGCGAAGCGGTGGAAAGAGGCGCTGCCCGTAGGTCAGGAGCTTTGCCGTCTGGTGCCCGAGAAGTCTGCGGGCTTTATCCACTCAGCGTTTTGTCTGCACGAAATGGGTAATACGAAGGCCGCGCGCGAGGTCTTGATGGGTGGCCCTTCGGCTCTCAAGGCGGAGGCGACTTATCATTACAACCTCGCCTGCTACGAGGCAAAGCTGGGCAACTTGGACCAAGCGCGGGCGCACCTCGATGTGAGTTTTGCCATGGATAAAAAGCTGAGGGAATACGCGCTAGATGATCCGGATTTGGCGGTGCTGCACGCGTTTACTGTCCCGCAGGATTCGTAGTCGTGCTCTCGGCGCGCTCTTGAGCTGCCGCAGCCTCGGTGTCGCGCTCGAGATACTTCGCCGCCATGATCCAGAGGGCGCTGGCGAGGACCATCATTAGAGACATCAAAGTGAACGCGGTCTCCCAATTGGTGACCCGCTTGACGTAACCGACGAGCGGTGGGGAGATCGCGTCTCCGAGGGCGTGGATGAAGAAGATGTTCAAGGCAAACGCCGTGGAGCGCATCCGGGAACTCGTGACATTCGCCAGTGCGGTGTTGGCAGGACCGGTATTAAAAAAGAGGAAGAACACTGCGCAGAATACCGCAACCCAAGTATAGGGGAAGGGAAGCGAAATCATCAGCAACGTGCAGGGAAATGCGAGCGCGATGGCGACGCCGGACAGGGTGAAATATGCGCCAGACCAGCGCGGGCGGAGCTTATCTGCCAGCCACCCGCCGGTGAACGTGGAAAGGATGCCAGCGATGACGACGATGATCCCAAAAGTCGTATTCATCTCGCTGAGAATCTCATTTTTCCGCTGTAGAGTGGCAGCGGAGGGCATGCCGTTGAGAGGCTCCATCGCCCATTGCGGGGCCAGTCCGTCTTGCGCGGCCTTGCGCTCCGTCATGAATCGAGGGATCCAAAACGAGATGCCGCCGATGGCAAAAGTCATCGCCGTCATTGCGGCAGTATTGAGGGTGTAAGATGGGATTTTCAGCAGCACTTTCGCATCTGCGAAGATCGATGTCTTTTGCCGCGTGGAGACTGCGCGAAGGGGGCGAGGCTCCTTGCGGAAAAAGCACAACGCCGCAAGCAGGACACCCGGCACCACCGCCAAGTGGAAGGCCGTGCGCCAGCCCCAGAGCGCGTTCACTTTCCCTCCGATGATATAGCCGAGCGCGCTGCCTACAGGGATGGCGAGATAGAAGAGCGCCATCATCTTCCCCCGGCGCGCGATGGGGAAGTAGTCGGCAATCAGCGCCGGTGCCGCAGGCCCGTAGCCTGCCTCTCCAAAGCCCACGAGCACTCGCGTGAGCAGCAAGACTCCGTACGAATACGCGAACCCCGTCCACCCACTTGCGAGGCTCCAGACGAGGACGCTCCCGCCGATAATCCACCATCGGGACATGCGCTCCGCAAATCGCCCAAGGATCGGCGCGCCCAGCATGTAGGCGTAAAGAAATGCGGAGGCGAGGAGGCCTGCGTTCCCTTCAGTCAGCGAGAACTCCCGGCTCAGCGGCTCTTCCACGGCGGCGAGCATCGAACGATCGATGTAGTTCAACAGATTGATGATCAGCATCAATACCAGCGCGGAGACCGCTCCATTGCTGGACCTCTCGCTGGTCGGAATTTCTCCATGTTTTGGCTGCATCGCGGCGGGAGAAAGAGCGGAGCGCGGGCGGGAGGTCAAAGCATCAATTCCTTCATTGCATGGCCGCGATCGCCCAAACTCTTGGCGTAGTGACTGCTTTGAAAGCGGTCAGCTAAACCAAATAATGAACGAAAATCCGGCCAACATTCTTTTGCTTGAAGACATCAGCACGGTGCAGTTTTTCGTCCGCAACGCGCTGACCAGTTTGCCTAAAGCTCACACGTTGCTCACGGCTGGATCGCTGGCCGAAGCGCGCAAGCTCGCGGCCAACCGGACGATCGACCTTTTCCTCGTGGACATTGGGCTGCCGGATGGGGACGGCATTGATTTCCTCTGCGAGATGACCGTCTCGCAACCGCAGGGGAGAGCCATCATCATCACCGACAGCCCGACTGACGACATTCGCACCCGCGCCGAGCGGTGCGGCATGGTCCAAATCCTCTCCAAGCCCGTCCACCCGGAGAAGCTGGCAGGGGCCATCTCGAAGCTCCTCGGCTGGAGCGCGCCCGCATCCCCGGCGGCCCCCGCATTCCGCGCCACGCTCAGCGGGCTCGCGCCGATCGACATCATTCAGCTCAAGTGCATGAGTGGTTCCACGGGTATTTTGGAGTTCAGCAATTCACATGGCAATGGGCGTCTCTATTTCGAAAAAGGTGACGTCGTCCACGCCATCGTCCGCTCTGCCATGGGCGGTAGCACGATTGGCTACGACGCGTTCGAGGAAATCGTCGGGTGGAAAAGTGGGAAGGCTTCCGACGTCCAAGACAACAGCCCGCGCCCGCGCACAATCCGCACGGACTGGCGCTCGCTCCTCCTCGAAGCCGCCCAATGCACCGACGAAAAGGCGGCTTAGTGGGGTGGTTTGTGAGAAGTGACTTGTGACTTGTGATTGGTCGCAAGCGTGAGTCGCACGGACTTCAGGTGAGGGACAGCAAACACTTTCGCGACTAGTCAACTCTCACAAGTCGCAAGTCACAAGCCCCTACTCCCCCCGTGGATTCTCCAGCGCGGCGATACGCGACATCACTTGATCGCTGATGCGCTGATAGACCTCGCGCGGATCGCCAACCGTGTCCGCCTTGGTAAAATGGAGCGGTTTGCCGATAACGACGGTGACTGCAGCAGAGTGGGGAAATTTCGCGCCGCGGGGAAATGCGTCGAACGCTCCAAAGACGCGCACCGGCACGACGGGCGCGAGGGTCTTCGCGACGATGAGCCCGAGGCCCGGTTTCGCCGCCTGAAGCGCGCCATCAGTGCTGCGAGTGCCCTCCGGGAAGACGATGGTGGAGCCGCCTTCTTTCACGAGCCGGATGACGGACTTCAGCGCACTCATGTCTGCGCCGTCACGGTCCACGCCGACGACGTGGAGGTGCGGCAGCAGCCGACCCAGAAGAGGAATGTCGAACAGCGTTTTGCGCGCGAGATAGTGCAGCTCGCGCTCCATGCAGATGCCAACGACGGGAGGGTCCAGGAAGCTCTGGTGGTTCGAGGCGATGATGGCGGAGCCCTCCTCGATGAGGTTCTCGCGGCCATAGACTTGGAGGCGGAAGAAGTTCAGCGCGGTGAACTTCGCGACCGTCCAGCAGAAGCGATAGACGAGACCCATCGTGCTTTAGACTCCTTCGCGCAGGGCGAGCCCTTTGAGCTTCAGCCGCCCGATGATTTCGCCCACGACGCCATCGATCGTGAGGTGCGAACTTTCGATGACGTGGGCATCTTCCGCGATGACGAGCGGGCTCGTGCGGCGAGTCGTGTCCACTTTATCCCGCTCGCCGATGGCATCCGTGAGCCCCTGTTTCGCCCGGCGCGCAGCGCGGACTTCGGGGCTGGCATCCACGTAAAATTTATACGGCGTATCGGGAAAGACGACGCTGCCGATGTCGCGGCCTTCCATCACCAGGTCGTGTGCTTCGGCGAAAAGACGCTGCTTTTCCACGAGCAGGCGGCGCACTTCCGGGATGGCGGAAATGGCGGAGACGTTCGCATTCACGGCGGGTTCGGTGAGGTGCGGATCGGGGTCCACGCCGTCAACGAGGATCGTGCTCTGGTTGGCGACAGTGCCGCATTCAAAGCGCGTCACATCCAGCAAGCCGAGCACGCGTCCGATGTCTGTGGCGGCGATTCCGCGACTCGTAGCCAGCCACGTCACCGCACGATACATCGCCCCGCTGTTGACGTAGAGGAACCCGAGTTTGCGGGCGAGGAGGCGGGCGACGCTGCTTTTGCCGCTGGCGGCAGGCCCGTCTATGGCGATGACTGTGTGCATTAGTTTTTCTTGGTCGCGATGAATTCCGCCCAAAGAACGTCCACCGTCTTGCCGGTGATTTTCTCGAAGAGCGCATCCGTGTAATCGTTGCGCCGGAGCGCGGAATCAAGCTCGCGCACCAACCGGCGGTCATATTTGTGCATCGCCCAGGCGAGGAAAGCCGCCGTCGTCCCATACGCATCGCGGTAGCTGGCCTTCGTCACGTCGAAGCGCGGGCGCGGGGACTCGGGCTCGTAGTGGTAGTAGCGGATGTAGTCAGCGATACCCTCCACGAGCCATCCCGCATCGCGCGGCGTGCGGCGGTAATCCTGGATGGCGTGCGTCATTTCATGAATGACCATACCGAAGTCGTCCGGCCGCTTGGTGATCCACGCGATGCTGATGAAGAGCCCCTCGGGAGTGCGATATGCGGGCACTTTGAGCTCTTTCTTAAAATGAAGAACGAACTGCTCCGGCGATTTGAACTCCTGCGTGGAAAGCATCCGCACCACCTGCGGCCACCACTCACGGACCTGCACCGCCGCTTCCTCCGCCCACGCCTTCGTCTCGGGCGAAACATCGCCTTCAAAGTCGAGCTTCACCTCCGGCGTCTTGACGTCGGCGATGGTGAGCGGGAGTCGGAGCGCAGCGAGCGGCTTGGCGTCTTGGGCCAAAGCGGACACGGAAACGGCGAGAGCGAGTAAAATACGGAGCATTAAAATCCGGCGGCCCACGCGGCGCACAGCACGACACTCGTCCTGCCACGGCGGAAAAGCCACCGCCGCCCCTCTACCGCCCGCCCCGAAGTTTGGCGATCCTTTTCGCCCCGGCGCACAGCCCTGCGTCGCGCCCGCGATATTGCTTCGCCAATGGAAGGAAGGCGTTTTATTACCGTGCATTGACCGTGAAGCTGGAACATCCCGAACTCATCGAACTTTTACAGAGAGCCTATTCTGCGGAACGCGCGGCGGCCTTTGCCTACATCGGGCACGCGGGCTCGCTGAAGTGCGCCGGGGCGAAGGCGGCGGTGAAGCGCATCGAGGACGACGAGTGGGAGCATCGCGAAAATGTGCTGCGCTTGATGAAGCTCTACGGCATTCCGATCTCGCGGAGCTACGAGCGCCGCTTTTTCCTGATCGGCAAACTCATCTCGGCGAGCTGCCACGTCATCGGGCGTTTCATGCCGTTTTTTTTCGCGGGGAAATTGGAGGGCGGCAATGTGTGCGAGTATTTCCGGATGATGCAGTTCTTTCACTCGCTGGGCATCCGCGAGCACGATGCGATGCTCTATGCGATGGGGATGAAGGAGAAGGAGCACGAGGTGTATTTTCTGGAGCAGATTAAGACGAGCCGCCTGCTTCCGTTGTTCGAGCGGCTGTTTGCATGGGGCCGCGGACGGAGTGCGAACGACGTGGATTTGGAAAACAAGTCCCCGCTGGAGGACTCGGATCAATACTGCAAGCCCAAGACGCGGCGGACATAAGGCGCGCACGACGGCGCTCTGCCTTACCGGTAACTCCGCACCGACGGATGCGCTACGTCGTAGATGAGCGGCTCAGCGTGGCGGATGGACTTGCTCGGGTCCGCGCCCGCTTCCCATGCGGCTACGTGCAGGAAGTTTTCGTCGTCGCGCTTTACGTCGCCGGCGCAGACTTTGCCGCTTTTCACTTCTTCGTCCTTTTCCGTGTATTGAAACTCCTCGCGGAAGTGGCCACCGCAGCTCTCGCGGCGCTCTAGGGCGTCGCGGCAGGTCAGCTCGCCAAACTCCAAGAAGTCGGCGACGCGGCCTGCTTTTTCCAGCGACACGTTGAGCGATTCGCCGCTGCCGGGAACGTTCACATTTTCCCAAAACTCCGCTCGCAGCGTGGGGATGCGGGCCAAGGCGCGGTTCAGCGATTTCTCCGTGCGAGCCATGCCGCAGAGGTCCCACATGAGCAGGCCGAGTTCGCGGTGGAACTCGTCCACGGTCTTCTTGCCTTTGATTCCCAGCAGCTTCGACGTGCGGGCGTTTGCCGCTTCTTCCGCTTCGCGAAATGCACCGTCCGTCGGCTTCGGGCGCTTGTCCGGCGCGACGGTGGCGAGGTAGTTCCCGATGGTGGATGGGATGACGAAATAGCCGTCGGCGAGTCCCTGCATGAGCGCCGAGGCGCCGAGACGATTCGCGCCGTGATCCGAAAAATTTGCTTCGCCGAGCACGAAGAGCCCCGGGACGTTCGACATCAAATTATAGTCCACCCACAAGCCGCCCATCGTGTAGTGGACCGCAGGATACACGCGCATCGGGACATGGTAAGCGTCCTCGCTGGTGATCTGCTCATACATCTCGAAAAGGTTCCCGTATTTCTCCTCCACGATAGCGCGTCCGCGAGCCCGCACGTCTTCCTCCTTCTCTCCCGCCGTGCCTTTTCCGTAGCGCAAAATCGCCGCGCCAAAATCCAGATAAATGCCCAAGCCGCCCGGCCCGACACCGCGCCCTTCGTCGCACTGCATCTTCGCTGCCCGCGACGCGATGTCGCGCGGCGCGAGGTTGCCGAATGCTGGATACATGCGCTCCAAATAGTAATCGCGCTCGCTTTCAGGAATCTCGCTCGGCTTGCGCGTGTCTCCTTTTTTCACCGGCACCCAGCAGCGTCCGTCGTTGCGCAGCGACTCGGACATGAGCGTCAGTTTCGACTGAAACGACCCCGCCACCGGGATGCACGTCGGGTGGATTTGCGAGAAGCACGGGTTCGCAAACAGCGCGCCCTTTTTATGCGCCCGCCAAGTCGCCGTGACGTTGCAGCCCTTCGCATTCGTGGAAAGGTAATAGACATTCCCGTAGCCGCCCGTCGCCAAAATCACCGCGTCCGCCGAGTGCGAAGTCACCGCGCCCGTCACCATATCGCGCACGACGATTCCCTTCGCGTGCCCATCGACGATGACCAGCTCCAGCATCTCCGTGCGCGGGAACATCTGCACCGTCCCCTGCGCAATCGTGCGATTCAGCGTCGAGTAAGCGCCGAGCAAAAGCTGCTGCCCCGTCTGCCCTCGTGCGTAAAAAGTCCGCGACACCTGCGAGCCACCAAACGAGCGATTCGCCAACAGCCCGCCATACTCCCGAGCGAACGGCACACCCAGCGCCACGCATTGATCGATGATGTTCACCGACACCTCCGCCAGCCGATGCACATTCGCCTCGCGAGCGCGGAAATCGCCGCCCTTCACCGTGTCGTAAAACAGCCGATGCACCGAGTCCCCGTCGCCCTGGTAATTCTTCGCCGCGTTGATCCCGCCTTGCGCCGCGATGCTGTGCGCCCGGCGCGGCGAGTCTTGGTAGCAAAAGCACTTCACCGCATACCCGAGGTCCGCCAACGTCGCCGCCGCGCTCGCCCCCGCCAGGCCCGAGCCCACCACAATCACAGAGTATTTGCGCTTGTTCGCCGGATTGATGATGCGTGACTCAAATTTGTGCTTCTCCCATTTCTGGTCGAGCGGGCCGGACGGTATGTTTGAAGAAAGAGAGCCAATCATAGAATGCCGCTTTTTCAAACAGGACGGCGCAGACGTGTCGAGAATCGAAACTAGTCAGCCCTGCTGCCGTTGAGTTTCGAGGCCACGAGCGTTTTCATCGCAGAGATGAACTTCTCTTCGGCGAAGCGTTCGGCGTTGGCGCGGATGCGGGCGGGGTTCCACTGGATGCGCTCGAATTGCTCGACGACGGCGTTTATGGCGTCGGGCGCGGGGTCTTTGAAAAATAGGCCGGTTTCGCCGGGGATGACGGTCTCCAGCGCGCCGCCGTCGCCGTATGCGAGGACGGGCTTCCCGGCGGCTTGCGCCTCGACGGGGGTGATGCCGAAATCTTCCAGCCCTGGAAAAACGAAGGCGTAGCATCGCTCGATGAGGTGCTTCAGCTCGGCATCATCCACGCGGCCTTTGAACTCAATGTTGCCCGCGCCAGCGGCGAGCTTTTCCAGTCGAGCGCGGTCGGGGCCGCTGCCGGCGATGACGAGGCGCTTGCCGCTTTTCGCGAATGCGGCGACGGCACGATCAATGCCCTTGTAGGAGACAAGGCGCGAGAGGATGAGGTAAAAACCGTCGTTGCTCGTCTGCACGTCGAAGCGATGCACTTCGACTGCGGGGTAGATGACGACGGACTCGCGCCCGTAGAATTGCTTGATGCGCGCCTGCACACATTCCGAGTTCGCGATGAAGTGCGTGACCTTTTGCGCTGCGCGGTAGTCGCTGCGGCGGAGTGGCGGGATAAAGACTTTCGCCATCGCTTTCACGAGGCCGCTGGAGATTTCGTCTTTGAGGTAATGCTCGGTCTGCCAAAAGAAACGCGGCGGCGTGTGGCAGTAGCAGAAGAGTTGCGTGCGGGGCGTGAAGCGCATCCATTTTGCAAAGCCGCTGCTGCTGACTACGGCAGCGTCGGCGTCGAGCGTCCCGAGCGATTTGAAGGCAAAAGGATAGACGGGGAAGAGCTTCTTGAACTGCGAGTTGATGCGGGGGATGTGCTGCATCCATGTGTTGTGAATCTCGGCGTCGCGGAAGTCGGGCAGCAGCTTCGCGTAGTCCGTGGCGCTGACGTAGATGGGCGCTTTGGGCCACGCGCGGTGGAGCGAGGCGACGACTTTTTCCGCGCCACCCATTTGGATCAGGTAGTCGTGGCCGAGGATGATTTTAGGCTGCGTCTGCGTCATCGTATTCCTCTCCGAACTCATCGTCGTCGTATTCTTCCTCCTCACCATCGGGCTCGGGCTGCCACTCGCTGTTGATAAATGCGTAGCTGGCAAAAATGCAGAACAACGGAATGGTGGCGGTGCCGAAGGAATCGCTGAGCGCATTCCCCGCGATATAAATGACCAAGGCAACGCCGCTGCACAGCCGCATGAGGAAGGATTCGCTCATCCGCGAGGGCGCACGAAATGCCTGCCCGAGCAGTTCACAAAAGCGCCAGAGGCACCCGAGGACGAGCAGCGCCATGCCCACGGTTCCGATGATGCCGGTATCAATCTCCATTTGGAGGAAGAGGTTGTGCGCGTGGTTGCGCATGAGGTTTTCGCTGGCCCAGCCGGGGCCGTAGCCCAAGTAGGGATTGCCCTGCACGTAGCGCCACGCTTCATCCCACACGTCTTCACGCACGTCCATCGAGCGCACGCCGCCGGGATCGAAAATGGCGTTGTTGATGACCTGCGCATCTTTCGGCGCAAACTGAAACATGAGTTCCAGCGCGAAGTATCCCAGGATGGCGGCGATGGCTGCGGCGGCTATGGAAGTGCCAAGCGTGGCTACGGTTTTCGCCGTGCTGTGGAGCGACAGGACGACGAAGCACGCGAATACGCACACGCCGAAGAGGATGATGTTCGTCTTCGACATGTGCTGGAAGATCGTGACGAGGTAGAGCGGCAGCATAAACACCGCGAGCGTTCGGAGTTTCGCGACGCGGGACATCCACAGGCAGACGGGCACGCACGCCGTCGTCGCGAAGGCGATGCCGTATTGATTCGGGTGAGAAAAGAGCCCGCCGAACCGTCCTTCCGTTTTCCGATCCACGGGCAGCCACGTCAGGCCCGCGCGGTAGCCTTCGACGATGATGACGCTCATGAAGACCCCTGCGGCGAGGCCGTAAGCAAGAGGCCGCCAGCCGACTTCGTATTTTTGCGCCAGCGTGAGGAAGAGGAGAAATGCGAACGGCATCATCCATCGCACGATGTACATAATAGCTTCTTTCCGGTAAGTCCCGTTGCCGATGTGGACGAGCGCGCCGACGCAGATGATGAGGATGCCGAGGCTGAAAAGCCACGATGCCACGGAGGACTCAAAGACCTTCGGGAAGTGCCCGCGCGTCCCCATGATGAAGACGGCGAGCGCGAAGATGCCGAGCAGCGGGATGAGGATTTGCAGCGGGCTAAAGGGCAACAACTCGTTGCCTTCGGTGGAGCCGCCACGCCGACCTTTGAACATCCATAAGAAAAACCCGACGGCAAACATGGAAAGCCAGATGAGCCGATACATCGCGCCGCGCACCGGTCCCTGGTCGTCCTCATCTTCATCATCGTAATCGTCTTCGTTATAGGAGCTCTTCATTTGGTGGTCGGGATGTTGGAAGGGAAAACTGTCTGGAGCAAACGGCCTGCCAGCGTGGCGGGGTTAAATCGCTCGCGCACCTTGGCGTATCCGGCTTCCCCGAAGGCGCGGCGCTGGGCGGGATTCTCCAGCAGCTCGATGATGTCTTCGGCCAGCACGGCGATGTCCTTTTCGTGGACGAGGTAACCGTCGGTGCCGTCTTCGATCAAATGGCGCGGCCCTCCGCAATCGAACGCGATCACCGGGCGGCGATGGCTCCACGCCTCGATGACGACACGCCCGAATGACTCTGGGCCGGGCACTTGGTTCAGCGAGGTGACGAGGAAAAGCGCGCCTGCACGATAGACGCTGGCGGTATCCCGCGTGTGTTCGTGGAACTCAATATTGGCGCCCAGTTTCAGCTCGGCGACGAGGGCGCGCAGGCTGGCGACGTAGGCGGCGTCAATGGTTTCGCCGTAGATGCGGAGCGTTGCGGCGGGGAGTTTGTCGGCGACGATGCGCATGGCGCGGATGGCGTATTCGACGCCCTTCCACGGGACGAGCCGCGCGAGCAATCCGACCCAGCCTTCGTCCGCTATGTGCTCGGAGGTGGAGATGTCGGCGGCGTTTTCTATGACATAGCTCGGGTGCTTCTCGATGCCCCAATCGAGGTAGCGTTCATTGTCAAAGACCGCCTGCGAGGGCGCGAGCAGGATGCAGCCGGGCAAGCGCGGGAGGATTTTTCCCAGCCAGTAGTAGTCGAAATCGCGGACGTAGATGGCGTAGCGCGCTTTGCGTGCGGCGGGGGAAAGTGTGCGGAGCAGCGCGAGAAAGAGCGCGCCTTTGTGGCCATTCGCGAGGAGCAAAGCGGGGCGTTCTTTCGCGAAGGCACTGCGGAGCATCAGGAAGGTTTTGAGCATCGCGAGCGGGCCGTTGCCCTTCGCGGTGGCAGTGACTTGCAGGCCGGGGATGGCAGCGCAGTCGGCGGCGTGCTTGTCGTTCTCCACGAAGATGCGCGTGGGCATTTGCGCCGCGATGTGCGGGAGCAGCGTGGCGATGCTCTTCTCGGCTCCGCCGTATTCACGCATGTTGGAGAGGATGTAGATCATCTGCCCGCCTTCCATGCCGCACGTTCGCTGCGGAGTGTCGTGAGCCAGTCCCCTTCCGCTGGGCGGTCGTTTCTCATCACTTCGCTGAGGACGCGGTCGCCGACGGCTTTCTTGTAGTGCGAGATTTCCCAATACGACTTCATCGCGCTGACCTTCTCCCCCGGCTTGGGGAAGGGCTCGGAGTTCTCGGGGAGGAAGTGGTAGAAGTTGCTGAAGCTCATCTGGAAATTGGCGAGGGCTTCGTTCAGCCAGCGACCCCATTGCCCGAATGCGACGCCGTCCCCGTACTCGATGTCGAGCATCTCGGCGTGGAGTGGATTGGTGAAGATGCGGAGTTCGATTTTGTTCTTTTTGCAGAAACTGAGGAGCTGCACGAAGGCGTCGCGCTGCGCGTTTTGCCCACGCAGATCGTTCGACGAAAACTTCCGGCTCATCTCTTTCCAACGCACGTTTTCCGAGAGGACTTTCGCGGCCTGCATGTAGGGCTTGAGCAGCACCTCGTCGCGCATCCCGTCTTTGTAGGTGACGCCCGTTTTGTCGCGGAGCGTTTTGAGACTGTCCACGAAGGCATCGAGGCTGAGGAGCGTCTCCGGGATGTCGGCGCAGCCCCAGTTCGGGTTGGGCGTGCCGTCAGCGGCGACGGCGAGCCGCTTTTCGTCGAAGTCCACTTCGGGCTTCGAGTCGGCGTCGAACATTCCTTTGTCGATCGCGAGCAGGACGAGCTTGGGCTTTTGGAAAGAAGCGGCGTGTTGGAGGTAGCGCCAGCACTCGTAGATGTTCGCGGCGCTGAGCCCGAGGTTGTAGGTTTTTTCCGGGAGCGCGGGGTGATTGGGGTCTATGCCGACGATGACGCGACTGCTGCCGATGATGATGCAATCGGCATCGGCAAAGCGGACGGCGTGGGCTTTGTGCATCCGCTCTTGGTTGCGGATCGCGGGGCGGGAGCGGATGGGGTCGCTGGGCAAGCCGTAGCGCCAGACGCCATACGGGTCGGCGTAGTAATTGAGCGCGGCCATCGCGACTGTGATGAGCAGTGCGACGAGAGCGAGGCGGCGGAGATAGCAGGCGGCGTTCATCAGAACTGAAAGTAAAGGAACTCAGTGACGCCCGTGAGCCGGAAAAAGGCGACCACGAACACGACCGCCGTGAGCACCACCCAGCGCCCATCGGTTTTCCAAATCGGCGGCTCGTTCGTCTCGCGGGCGGTCAGCGCGATGCGGAAGAGCTGCTGCGTATTTGGCGCAAAGAAGGCGATGAGCGCGGCTCCGAA
Source organism: Prosthecobacter debontii (assembly GCA_945905735.1). GTDB lineage: Bacteria > Verrucomicrobiota > Verrucomicrobiia > Chthoniobacterales > Chthoniobacteraceae > SXWH01. The sequence goes on from CAMDQC010000019.1 coordinate 21,092, forward strand.
TATCCACGGCAACTCTTGCACTTTGAACGGCGCGGCGGCGAACTCGAAGGTGCCTGCAAGCCCGCTGAGTGCGGCTTTGAGTTGCAGCGGCAGCGTGAGGCCGTTGATGCCGCACATGCCTTCGAGCATCTCGCGGGCGACGCCAAACTCATCGGGCTTCTCGATGGCGCGATACAGCAAACGGTCGCCCGATTTGAAGAAAACCCAGCCGACGACGACGGCGAGAAACGTGAGGAGCCATCCGCCAAACACAGCGGGCTTGCTTTGCAAAACGGCGCGGTTTTTTGCGAAGGACGACCATGCGTGGTTCACGCAGAGATACGCGCCGTGGAGTGCGCCCCAGATGATGAACGCCCATCCCGCACCGTGCCACAGCCCGCCGAGCAGCATCGTGAGAAATAGATTCGTGTAGCGCCGCGTGGGGCCGCACCGCGAGCCGCCGAGCGGGATATACAGATGATCGCGGAGGAATTGGCTGAGGGTGATGTGCCACCGCCGCCAGAAGTCCACGATGTCGCGCGCTTTATACGGCGAGTCGAAATTGAGCGGGAAGCGGACGTTGAACATCATCCCGATGCCGACGGCCATATCGCTGTATCCGCTGAAGTCGAAGTAGAGCTGAAACGTGTACGCCAGCGCGCCGACCCACGCGACGATGAGGCTCGGTTCCCCACCACCTGCGACGCCGAGAAAGACGGCGTTGGCCGTGGGGCTGAGGGCATCGGCAATCACCGCTTTTTTGAACAAGCCGAATGCGAAGAGCGTGAAGCCAGCGGCAAAGTTATCCGCATTGAAGCGCCACGTTTCGCGCTTCGCAAACTGCGGCATCAGCGAACGATAGAGCACGATGGGACCCGCGATGAGGTGGGGGAAAAAACTCACGAACAGCGCGTACCAGCGGAAGTTGTATTCCTTCGTCACGCCATGCCACGCATCCACGAGATAGGCGATTTGCGTAAAGGTGAAAAACGAGATGGCTAGCGGCAACAGCACATGCGGCGCGGGGAAGAGCGTGCCAAAGGCGGAGTTCGCCAGCGCCACGCCGAAGTCCGCGTATTTGAACCACGCCAGCGCGACCATATTGACGGTCACACCGAGCGTGAGAAAGCCCTTCGCCCGCCGTGGCCGCGCCTCTTTTTCCCGCGCGATGCCGACCCCGAGCCAGTAGTTGAAGACGATGCTGGTGATGATCAGGGCGAGGTAAAACGGCGACCAAGGCTTGCCCTCGGCAGCCCCCGGATTCCACCACGCATAAAAGCCGAGCGAAGTCCCCGTAAGCCACCAGCTCGCAGCGGCGATTTTCCCGCGATTGCCGAGCAGGAAGAAGACGAGCAGGCAGATGGGGAGGAAGACTAAGATGAACTCGTAGCTGTTGAAGAGCATCAGCGGGTTTTGCGAAAGTAGTCACCGACTTTAGTCGGCGAGACGCAACGATAAGGGTTCGCGTCGAAGTTCCTATGCCGGAACTTTTCGCCAAGCGAAACCTGGTTCTCTTCCTCCCGCTCTGGCCGACTAAAGTCGTGGACTACATTCACGCTACGGGCTTCCGGCACACGAACACCACTTCCTCGGCGTTGAGCGCGGAGCGGTTGTCTTTCCCTCCGTAGTGCCCGGGGGTTTCCCACCAGCGGAAGAGTTCGACTTCGTAGCCGCATTCGCGGAGGCGCTGCGGGTAGTCGGCTTGGGCGTAGATGCGGCAGTGGTCTTTTTGGCCGAAGCGGCGGATGCGCTCGCTCTCGGGGATGTCGCCGAGGTCTTCGTCGGTCGCGGCCATTTTGAGGGAGATGGGCGTTTGGAGCATGGCGATGCCGCCGGGTTTGAGGACGCGCAGGATTTCGCGCATCGCTTTGCGGTCTTCGGGGACGTGCTCCATGACGTGGTTGCAGAGGACGAGGTCGAAGGTGTGGTCGGCAAATTGAATGGCGGTGACGTCGAGTTTTACGTCCACGGTTTTGCAGAAGAGGTCGCCGGTGGTGACTTGGAAGTCCGGGTGGCGGCGGAGGACTTTGAGGAGTTGGCGCTCGGGCGCGACATGGAGAACCTTGGCCGGGCGGCGGAGGAGGTCGGTTTCGTTTTTAAGGTAGAGATAGACGAGGCGCTCCCTGTCGTAACTTAGGCAGCGTGGGCAAAAAGCGTTATCGCGGATGCCGCCGCCGACGACGTGTTGATCAACGAGGACGCCGTAGCTGAGGCCGCGCGGGAGGAGCTTCTTGAAGCGGCCTCCGCAGAAGACGCATTCGTAGCGGTCGCCAGCGTAGAGGAAGCTGGTGGCGCGGTAGGCGGCCTCTTTAAGCGGGCCGTGTAGTCGTTCGGGAAGGAGCGATTTGAGTGTGGTAGTGAGCGACATGAGTTTGGGCTGAATGATTGAGCTAGACTCGTTTAGCGAGTTCTATGCGTGGCGGGCAGTTTTTGTTTCTGCGATGACTCCGGCGAGAACTTTTTCGGTGAGGTCGAGGATGCGGTCGAGCGTGTAGCGGGTCTCGACGGTGGCGAGTCCGGCGACGGCGAGCGCGCGGGCGCGAGCGGGGTCAGTGAGCAGTGTCTCCATGTGCGCGGCGAGTTCGGCGGGGGTGTTTTTTTCATACACAAGAGCGTCGGTGCCGGGCGTGGCGACTTCGAGGATGCTGCCGTCGCGCGCGCCGATGAGCGGGGTTCCGCAGGCCATGCTCTCGATGATGGTGCTGGAAAATGGCTCGCCGTAGATGCTGCTAAAGATGAACGCGGTGGCGTTGCGCATGGCGGCGAGGAGGTCGGCGCGGTTGAGCTTGCCGAGGAATTTCACGCGGTCGCCGATGCCGTCGCGGGCGATCTGTTGCTCGCACTGTTCGCGGTAGGGCGGGTTGAGGGATTCGCCGGCGAGGTGGAGTTGCCACGGGAGGTCTTTGCGCAGGAGGGCAGCGGCGGCGAGGACGTGGTGGATGCCCTTTTGCGGGTCAATGCGGGCGGCGGTGAGGAAGGTGGGCGGCTGGGTGCGCTCGCGATCGACGTCGGTGGCGAGCGGGAAATCAATGCCCCGCGAGATGACGTAGCGGTGCGGCGCGGTGTGGCCGCGCTCGGCTTCGCGGTCGCGGAGAAATGTGGAGACGTAAGCGACATGGCGGCGGTCAATTTCATGCTCACGGCTGTACCAGCCTTTGGTGAAAAGGCGCATCGCGGCTCCGTAGCCGGGATATTTTTTCGGCCAGTAGTGGAAGTGGTCGGCGATGCAGGTGCCGCCTGCATGGTGCAGCACGGGAATGCCGCGCTGGGTTACGGGCCGGAGGACGGCAAAGCTGATGCGCAACATGCCAAACGCATAGACGATGTCGTAGGGCTGCGAGTCGTGGTGCTGCGCAAGGAAGCGCTCCATCGCGGGCTCGTTTTCGGCGGCGACGATGGTGCTTTCGAGGTGCTTGGACACGCGGTCGAGCTGGCGGCGAAGCCCTCTGGCTTTGCTCACGCCGACGTAGCGAAAGATGCGGTGGACCCACGGCGGGTCTTCCTTTTTCCCGGCGAAAGTGTCGCGGTATTTGGCGGTGACGATATCCACGTCGTGCCCGCGAGCCCGGAGCGCACCGGCGATCTGGAAGGCTCGGAGTTCGTAGCCGCCGTCAAAGTCGGGGGGGCATTTGTTGGTGATGAGGAGGATGCGCAGAGACATTGAGTTTCCTTAAACAGAAGGCGGGTGCGCGGGGTAGCGCCTGCGCCCCCGCAGGCTGGTGTCGGCGCCCTCGCCGACACATGAGCAGTCGAAAACGGGTGAGTATCTGCGAAAAACGAACGTGGCACGAACTGCCACGTCGCCCCGCTGCGTCGAGGGCGACGCAGACGCAGCCTGCGAGGGCGCAGGCGCTACCCCGCGCACCTCTCGCGTGGATGGAACGATCCTCTTTATATTACGATACCCCATTTTAACGATGCCGCCGCACCCAGCTTCGGAGGCGGTTGGTGAACTGCTTGCGGAATGCGCCTGCGCCGTGGATGCAGAGTTTTTCCCAAGTGGATGCGGTGCGCGCGGGGAACTCAAACATGCGCTCGTAGCCGAGGTAATCGAGGAAGTCTTCGGTGAGGCTCTCGAAGATTTCGTGGTCGCGTTTGGAGAATTTCTTTTTCCACGCATGGATGCGGGAGGGGTCGGGGCGTTTGCCGACGAGCTGGTGCTGATGGGCGGTGTAGCCGGGCGGGGTGAAGCCGTTGCCTTCGAGCAACGCGGGCTCGTATTCCCAGCCGATGAATTTGCTCACTTCGCGCATCACCCGCTCGGGCTCGGTGACGAGCTGTTCGTAGTGGACGCGGTGGATGCGCTCCGGGCCGAAGCTGCACTCTGCGGCGAGGCCGTAGGCGGTTTGCTCGATCCAAAAGTGCACGGCTTCGATGATGTTGTTCGGCCCCCAGTCGAGAGGCATGACGCTGGCTGCGACGGCGCGTCCATCGCGAATGATGTGGATGAACTTGGAGTCGGGGAAGCGGTCGTTCAGCAGCTTGCAGTGGCGGATGTTGTGCGGCGTGTGGTCCACCCATATGGCGCGTCCTGCGCGTCCTTGTTGGGCACCATACATGCGGCAAAGGCGACGGATGATGTTGGTGCGCTCAAGCTCGCCGTTGCCGGGGAGGTCGCTGGCTTCGATGGGCATATTCCACAGGCGAAAGCGCCAGTGGCTTTTTAGAAAACGGACGGCGCTTTCGCGGTCGGTGAGGTGTTTATCGCGGAGGAGGCCAATCTTGAACTGAGACTCTGGTACGCAGACGGCAGTGCTGTGAGCGCCAAGCATCGCGCCCAACAGTGTGGTGCCCGCACGGGCGCATCCTCCTATAAATACGGCTTTTTCGATCATTTGTGTTCCCCGGTTTTAATTTGGATCGTTGTTGGTGAGTGCATCGTTGGCAAGGTGTTAAGTGTTTCCGGGTGTTCGGCGGGCCGCATACCAATTGCGAAGCAAACGAAGTGCCGGTTTCTCGACGATGTAGTGGAGAATTGTGGCGAGCAAAATGGCGACGGAGAAAGCCGCGGCGACTTGCACTTCCGTGCGCTGCGCGGAGAGCTGCCGCATGACGGTGTAGCCGATATTTTGATGCACGAGATAGAGCGGATACGAGATGCTGCCGAGCCACACGAGCGGGCGCAGGGCGAGCCACCCGAGCTTGCGGCGCGCGATGAGGAGGAAGACGCCGAAGAAGATGGCGAGATACGGCGTGGCGTAAGGTCCGTGGATAAAAAGGTGCGTGAATAAGCACCCGCCGAGCAGGGCGGAGCGCCCGAGCGTGGAGCCTTCCGTGCGGATGCGGTAGAAGACCATGCCAGCGACGAAAAGGTGCGCGTGTTCGAGGAGGAAGGTGCGGGAGATGATGGACGGGATGATGCCGGGATCGAGGATGGGATTTTGGAGTCGCTCCCATTTTCGCACGATGATCTCCACGGCGATCCAAACTGCACCGATCAGCTCGATTCGGTTGAGCGCGCGCAGTTTGAAAATGAGGAACATCCAGCCGTAGAACGCCAGCTCGATGGCCAGCATCCAATAGACGCCATCCACTTCGCGGACGCGCAGCCATTGCTGGAGCATGGTGAGATTTACCGCGACTTGCGGGAGGGTGACGGCACATTTTTCAAACGGCGGAGCGACGACCATGACGGCTCCCGTGAGCAGCACTGCCGCCCAGTATGCGGGGTAAAGACGCGATGCGCGGGAGACGATGAAGTCTGCACCGGTGCGGGTGTTGCGGAGCGTCATGAAGATGACGAAGCCGCTGATGATGAAGAAGAGATGCACGGCGTATTCGCCGAGCTTGCTGACGGATGGGCCGGGCTGCTCGTGGTAGCGGACGGCGAAGTGAAAGAGCACGACCCACACGGCTGCGACGCCACGGAGCACGTCGAGTTCTGAGATGCGTTCGGGTTTACTGCTCACTCCTCGCCTCCCGTGACTTTGCCCATGAGTTTCTTCGCTTTATCGCGCAGCTTCGCACCGTCGGGGCCGAGCATTTTGCTGGGGAGGAAGAGCGCGGGGATGAGCGTGGCCAGCACGATGATGAAGCCGGTGCCAAGGAGGACGATGAAATGTTCTGCGTTCGCAGATTTCAGCGCAGCGTGCGCGGGCCATCCAACGGCGAGGACGATGGCGGCGAGGAATAGGCCGGGCAGGTGGTCGGCGATAAATTCGCTCCATTTGATGCCGACGAGTTTGTGGCAGATGGCGGCGGCGTGGATGAAGCAGATGAAGATCGCGCAAAGCACGCCCCAGCTCACGCCGTTGATCCCCCAGCGACAACCGATCGCCGCAGCGACGAGCACGGAGGCCATGTAGAGAATCTGGCAGGTGGCCATCTGTGCCACCGCGCCTTTCGCACGGATGAGGGAGTTGCTCATCTTCATGCTGGTACGGAAAAGGAGCCCGGCAGAGAGGATTTGCAGCGCGCCGCCGACTGGCTCCCACTGGTTGCCGAGGAGGACAGCCACAAGCTCCGGCGCGAGGAGGAAAATGGCGGCGCTGACGGGCAGCATGGCGAGCGCGAGGAGGCGGATGCCTTGGCGGTAAACGCGGGCGAGCGGCGCGTTGTGCTCCTGCACTTTGGACATGACGGGGAAGAGCACTTTTTCGAGCACTTGCCCGAGCAGATTCGCTGGCATGACCATGATCTGGTAGGCGCGTCCGTAGAAGCCGAGTGCCTCCTCTCCGAGCTTCGCGCCGACGATGAGATTGTCCCCATTCGTGGCGAGGTAATTGGCGAGTCGAGCGACGGTGATGCCGCCGGAAAATCCCATGAGTTCTTTCACCGCCGCACTGTTCCAGCCAAAGCGCGGGAACCATCGCGCATAGACGACGAACATGAGCGATTTCAGAAAAATCTGAAGCACATGCGCCCACACGAGCGCCCACACGCCGAAGTCAAAGGCAGCGAGCATCGTCGCCAGCGCGCCGTAGCCAGCGAGGTAGGAGAAGATTTCCGCGCGAGCGATGAGATCAAAGCGCAGGCTGCGCTGGATAAGCGATTCGCTGACGACGGCCAGTGCGGAAATCGGGAAGACAATGGCCAGCGCACGGAGCACATCCGGCGGGATCGGGTTCTTGAAGCACGCACCGATAGTCGGCGCGAGGAACCAGAGCAGCGCAGAGGTGAAAATGCCGAACAGGATGGAGAAAGTGAACGCGCTTGAGAGGTGGGCGGGCCGCAGTTCATCACGGCGCTGAACGAGCGCAGGACCGACGCCGAGTTGGCTAAAGACGGCAGAGATTCCGACGACAGCGAGCGCGGCGTCAGCTTGTCCACGTTCGCCTGGTTTGAGCAGGCGGGCGAGGACGGCCATGACGACGAATTGCAAGATGGCGCGGCTACCCGCTTCGATACCACCCCAAATAAGGCCACGCTTGGCTTTTGCTCGGAGCGTCGGCTCTGCTGTTACTTCATCCTCAGGCACCGTACACGCCCTTGGAGTGGTACGATCCTTCGTCGTAGTAGTAGTAGTTCGCCCCACGGGTCGGCAGGCGATTTAACACGATGCCGTAAGGCGTGCCGTTGGCTTGCTGGAGCTGCTGGAGCGCGCGGGCGGTGGCGCGGACGGGCGTGCTGCGAGCGCGGACGACGAAGACGACGGCGTCCACATGCTCGGCGAGAAGCAGAGTGTCGCTGACGGCGTTGACCGGCGCGGAGTCAATGATGACGCGGTCGAACTTGCGCGCCGCTTCCTTGAGGATTTTCGCGACGACTTCGCCAGACAGAAGCTCGGCAGGGTTCGCGTTCTTGGTGCCAGCGGGCATGAAGTAGAGTTTGCTGACCTCAGTGACGTGCCAGCATTCGTCGAACTTGCACTTCCCGGTGAGGAAGTCGGTGATGCCGTTGGCGTCTTTCTTCGTCGGGAAGACGCGGCCAAGCGCTGGGCGGCGAAGGTCGCAGTCAATGAGCAGGGTGCGCAACCCTTGCTGGGCGAGGGCTGCGGCGTAGTTCGAGGAACAGTAGCTCTTGCCCTCGGCGGGCACGGCACTGGTGAAAAGGATGACTTTCTGCGTGCCATCGCTGTTCGCCAGCGAGACGGCGGTGCGCAGACAGCGGAATGCCTCTGCTTCTCGCGAAGCGGGAAAGTCGGAGATGACGAGCTGGGTCTTGGTCGCTTTGCCCTTCGCCTGCGGGACGGCGGCGAGCACGGGGAGTCCGAGGTCCGTCTCGGCCTGGTCTATGGACAGGATGGTATTGTCGAACGCCTTTAAGAGCACGATCATCGTAGCCGCGAGACCGATGCCTGCTGCGATGGCCAACGCGAGAATCTTGATCCTGCTGGGCTTGCTGGGCTCGTCGTGAACAATGGGAAGTGTGCTGATGACGACGTTGCGGGCGGCGACGCCGGTGGTGAGCTTAAGGGCGTCGAGTCGTTCATTGGCGATGGCGCGCATCTTCTGTGTGCCTTCCACTTTGTCGGCGAGCATCCGGTAAGGGAGAGAGATGCCTTTGAGTTCGATGTAGGACTTCTCAAGTTCGCCCATTTCTTTTTGGAGCTTCTCTTCGGAGTCTTTGGCGGTCTCGTAGTTGTTGGCGACCATCGTGGCGGCCTGGCGGACGGCTTTTTCAAGCGACACCTTCAAGTCGCTCACCATGCTGCCTGCGCGTTTGTATTTGGGGTGGTTTTCCAGATAGACGCGCTTTGCGGATGCGAACTCTGCTTCTGCAGAGATGATTTTCTTCTGCGATTCTTGCACATCGACTTGCGAGGCGATGGTGGAAAGGGCGAGGAGTTGTTCAGCGGTAAGCTCCGCGCGATGATTCAGGATCGGGAGATCGCTTTCCAGCGTGAGACGACGCGCTTTCGCCGTGGTGTATTGCTTACTGAGATCTTCAATGCGGGTCTTTATTTGTGTCTCGTTTTTATCAAGGTCGGTCGTCTTGTTCTTCTCCCGGAACTTTTGCAGTTCCAGCTCGTCTTCGCGCATTTGTTTGTCGAGTTCGTCGCGGTTTTTGATGAGGTCTTTGATGGCTACGCCTTGTGTGCCGACCTGCAACTCATCGCGAGAAGTGACGTATTCTTCCATGTGGGACTTTGTGAGCTTGGCCGCCAGTACTGGGTCGGGATCGTCCCAGGAGACTTCAATTGTCCGGGAGCCGCGCTTTTGCTTGGCGTCCACTTTAGCAGCCATTCCCTTGGCGATCTCGCCTTCGGAGAGCGGGTTGCCGGTTTTCGGGTCGGCCATGAAGCGCGGGTGCGTCAGGTGTAGGTCATTCTTTTTAGCGACGCGTACGAGTAGCGACTCGCTGAGGAGCGCGTTTTCCACGGTTTTCACCGCTTCAATGCTGCTGGAGCCTTCGGGGTTAAATCCCTTCACGTCTCCGCCGAGGACTCTTTGTGCCTCGGTCATGACTTCGATGGCCCCGACTGCGGTGTAAACCGGTGGCGCTTTTGAAAGATAAAAGAGTGCACCTCCAACGGCGAGACCTAGGCACGCTAAGATAAGGATGATGCGTTCGCGGATGATGAAAATCCACGATCGCAAGTCGATGGCGGGCGCACCGGAATCTTTCCGGTTGCTGCTTTTGCGGCGGCGAGGTTCTTCAGGGGACGCGGGACGTGATTTGGAGCGGTATGAGACGGCCATATAGTTAAATTAGAATCTGCTTTCTGCGACTTCGACAACGTCACCCGGAAAAATGGGGACTGGGTCGGTGAGTTTTTTGGTGTCGTAAGTTTCTTTGGCACCGCCTTTTGCGCGTTTAATGGTCACTTTGCTGGGGTTGGCGATTTTGTTAAAACCCTGTGCGCGCCCGATGGCGGCCATAAGGTCTATCTTACCATCAGCGGGAAACTCAAAGGTGTCGCCTTTATTGACCTGCCCGATGACGGTGAAGAAGAGCTTCGCCGCGGAGGTGATGTTTAGACTCACTTGAGGGTCCACAAAGTAGCGCTTTTTGATGAGTTCAGCGCGGATCCGCGTGGCAGCGTCATCCACATTCAAGTCGCCCACTTTGATACGCCCGATGTAGTTGACGCTAACAAAGCCATCCGAGCCCACTGTGAGTGCCCCCGTCATATCTTCTTCACCCGAGACTTTGATTTCGAGTTTGTCGTTCTTTTTGATGACCGCGCTATCCTGCGCGATGGCAAACGACGTGAATGCGGTGAAGATGAGGACGGCGAGTGTGCGCATGGCTAAAATAAGAAGTTAAATTGTATGTAAAAAAGGTGGTCCTCAAACGAACGGTTCTCTTGGTTCGAATCGTTCTGTCGGTATTCGTAGGCGACAAGCGCGGTGAGCCACTTGTTCACGTCCCAGCCGAGGCTGAGCCGTCCCCACGCATAGTCATCTGCACGAGTTATGCCAGTGATGAGGTTTTCTTGGTAATCTGCGGATTGGAGCCCACCCGCAGCGGTGAGGAAGTATTTCTGCGAGAAACGTTGGTTCACGCGGACATCGAAGCCTGTGGTGAGGAAGGTTTCGTTAAACCCGCTCGCCGATGTCGTGGTCCTGCGGAAGCCGTTGAGGAAGATGCTCGTAGCGTCGAAGGGGTTGTAGATGACGCCTACGGCAAACGTCGCATTGGTCACGTCGTCGCGATTATCAATCGTTCGGAACTCGATGCCGCCGCTGGCCTTAACTGCCAGCTTCGCCGAGGTCTTCCACACAGCGCGGAGCTGGACTTGGTCGAAGCTCTGGTTGCTGCTATTCGTCACATCCACCCATCCGTGCGTGTAGCCGAGAGCAAGGTTCGTTTTTGGCAAAACTTGGTAATCCACAAAACCTGTGGCGCGATACTCGGTGATGTCGTTCCGGTTGCCTTCGTAGTTGCGGATGCCGTGGTCGAACTGGACTTCCAGCGTCGTCTTTCCGGTGAGCGCGTAATCGGCATTGATGCGGCTTTGAAAGCGCCTCATGCCCACTTTTTCGCCGAGGTCTGCGTCAGCGATATTGAGTGTCTCGTAGCGCGCGGTGGCACCCAGCGTCAGCTTGGTAAAAGTGTAGCGCACTTCGGCACGAATATCCTGCTCGAAGCTACTCTCGTCGCCGTTTGAGGTGTAAAGGTGGTAGCTCGGATTGTAATCGAGGAAGAAGTAGCGGCGGCCTAGCTCGGCATCCGTCCGGTCGAACCGATCCCGGAACGTGCCGGCGGTTGCCAGTTCCTGCCGGAATTCACCGATGCCCACTGCTGCGCCGGGTGAAAATGAGATGATGAAATCCGACTGTTCATTTTTGCTCTGAATGAAGATATTGCTGTCCCAAGTTGCTCTCAGTCCGCCGTGGGTGACGAGTTGCCAGCCGCGGCTGGATTCGTCCGCCGCGTTTTCTAATTGCTGCTGTGGGGTGGGGAAAAGGTTCACGTTATCGAGTTGAGGGACATCCACTGCTGGCATCTGCGGCCGGATCGTGCTTGGGTCGGGCAATACTTGCACGTCGGCGGGGTTCGATTGCGGGATGCCGGTTTTATCCACCGGCGCGGGGTCGGGGAGCTGTGGAACAGTGTCCACAGATTTTCCGTCGGCTGCCGGATTCGGGGCCGGGACGGCAGGCATTTTCGGGTCGATGATTTTCGAGCCGGGCAAGACGGGCTGAGGGTCTGGAAGTTCCACGATCGCGGGAGCCGTCGAGCTCGCAGGCGCCACTGCCGGAGCCAGCGGCACAGTGCCGCGAAACTTCACACCAGTATCCTGAGCGACTCCGCAAAATGAGCCGAATAAGAGCGCAGGAAGCAACAGGAGCCCCAGACGAGAAACCGGCTGAATCGGCCCGGAGAGCGGGCTACGCTGTGTGGATTTGTTCACCATGCGGCGCTGCGCAGCGTGCAGAGTCGGGCGAAAGTCGTCAATATGGCAATTATGGTTTTGTTGGCTTTTTTTCATGGGCTGAAAGCAACGGGCGCTGCTCACCAAGGAGTGCAGCGATACGCAGGAGTGATGCCTTTTCCTCATCATTCCAATCATGGGCCTCTATTTTCGCGATCCCGAGCACGCCTCGGAGTTCACCGTTCACGAGCATCGGCACCGCGATGGAGCCCTCCATGCCTGTAGTTTTCGCAGCCGGACGCGCTTGGCCGGACGCGTCCGTTTGCAGATTACACAGTGAGACCGGCTCGCGCCTCTCGGCTGCCAGCCCGGCGATCCCCTTCCCTATGGGCACCGTCTGCACGATGCTGACGATGGGCGGCGGCAGATTTCTCTGTGCGGCGAGGGTAAGAAGCCCATCCGCGCCGAGCCAGTGAACGGTCCCCACTTGGCACCCAAAAAGCCCCATCGCAGCATCCAGCGCCGCCTCCGCACCGAGCGAAATGGCAGCCAGAATCGTGGACGAAAGAGGCTCAGTGTGAGTCATAAGCAGCCTGAAAATGTCAGAAACCTTCACGCGAGGCAATCTTGGTGTTGAGATAACTCCACTATTGGACGGAAGTCAGCGGCAACATCAAAGAGATGCATGGCGTGGAAAACGGTTGTCACTTTGAGCCTCAGCGCCGCAGCGGCTATCGTCTGGCCCCTATGGGCAAATGTGCGGCCCGCAGCGGAAGTCCCGCTCGCCCGCAGGCTCAAAGGGCTGCTCGTATGGCTCCGTGCGACGGCACTCTTGCTCGCTTGCGCGTGGCACATCGAGTTTCAAAAAACAGCGAGGGCGTGATGAACGAACTCAGCTCCAACGGCTTCACCCGCGGTGCCATCGCCCTCTGGACCAGCGGCCTCGACTACACCCACATCTACCCCGCGCTCCCTTACAAAGAAGCCTTCGGGCGCGTCCGCAAGCTCCTCGATTCTCCCGAGGCAGGATGCCACCACCCCTGAAGCCGCCGCCCAGCTTTACAGTGAACATCGCTTCTCCGTGAAGCCGAAGTGAAATGACGAACCCAGCGAACTTCGTCATTCGTCATTCCCCCTACCGCCCGCTCCCAAACAACCCCTTGTAAAAGAAATCGTAGTCCTCCTGCGAGATGGAGGGCCGCAACCAATCGTTCTTATATACCTTCCGCGTAGCACGCTCCTCATCCGTCTCCAGCGTGATGTCGCTACTCGCCATCGGCTTCGTGACACAGCCAGCCAACGACAGAAAGATGAGACAAAGAGCGAGACGAATAAAGTGGCGGCGGATCATAGAAAACGCGTTGTCTCACACTCCCTCCCAATTTCCCAGCAGCGTTTTTTTATGGAAATCTTGCGTGCCGAAAACACCCCGCTAGAGTGCGCCCGTTTTCTGTCACTTGATGCACTTCACTCGTCGCCTTTTCGCCGCTGCCGTTCTCGGAATTTTCACCGGTCTTTTCACACCAACATCTGCGCAAGCTCAACTCTTCGGCGGCGGCGGTTCCCGACGCTCTTCGGCCTATGACGCCTCCGCGTGGGTCGTCTCCGATGCAGCCACCGGCTTCGTCCTCGACTCATCGAACGCCACCCGCAAACTTCAAGTCGGCAGCATCACCAAAATCGCCACCGCGATGGTCCTCCTCGATTGGGCCTCATCCAAAGGCGAAGACCTCGGGCAACTCGCCACCGTCCCCGCCACCACCTCCCTCCTCCAAAGCCCCAACAGCATCGGACTCCAACTCGGCGACCGCATCTCCCTCCGCGAAGCCCTCTACGCCGCCCTCATGCAAAGCGACAACCAAGCTGCGGAAACCATCGCCGTCCACGTAGGAACAAAGCTCGGCGGCGGCGACGAACGCGCAGCCTCAGACTTCTTCGTCTCCCAAATGAACGCCCTCGCCCGCAAACTCGGGATGCGCAACACCCGCTTCCTCAACGCCCACGGCCTCGACGACCTCGAAAGCAAAGCCCCACACTCCACCGCAGGCGACCTCGCCCTCCTCGCCAACTACGCAGTCGGCCACAGCGGCTTCTCATTTTACACATCCCAAAAAGACCGCAAGATTTCCTGGTCCACATCCACGGGCGAAATCAGCGGAGCCCAACTCAAAAACACCAACGAACTCCTCGGCGGCATCATCGACGGCATGAAAACCGGCACCACCCGCAAAGCCGGGCCCTGCGTCGTCATCACCGCCGCCAAGCGCCCCGAAAACCGCCAAGTCGGCGAACAACAAATCATCACCCCTCGCCGCCTCACCGTCGTCGTCCTCGACTCCCCCACTCGCTTCGACACCGCACGCACCCTTCTCGATCACGGTTGGAACCTCCTAGACAGATGGGCAGCCGCGGGCCGTCCGATGAAAGGATGGGATTCAAGACAATGAGCAAAACTATCGGTGTCCTAACAAGCGGAGGCGACTGCCCCGGACTCAACGCCGTCCTTCGAGGCGTCGTCTGCGCAGCGAAACATCCCGAGAGAGACTGGAGAGTCATCGGCTTCAAAGACGGCTACGAAGGCCTCCTCGGCGAAGACATGTTCATGGATCTCACCCTCGAAAACACCGAAGGCATCATGGCCTACGGCGGCACCATCCTCGGCACCACCAACCGCGGCCACTTCGTCAGCAAAGTCGGCGGCGGCAACAGAAACCGCATCTCCGACGAAGTCATCGCCAAAACCAAGTCCCTCCTCGACCGCCTCAAGATAGACGCCCTCATCACCATCGGCGGCGACGGCTCCCTCACCACCTCGCAGCAGCTCTTTGAAAGAGGCATCCCCTGCATCGGCGTCCCCAAGACCATCGACAACGACCTCGAAGCCACCGCCATGACCTTCGGCTTCGACAGCGCAGTCGCCTGCGTCACCGACGCTCTCGACCGACTCCACACCACCGCCCGCGCCCACAAGCGCATCATGATCATCGAAGTCATGGGCCGCCACGCTGGCTGGATCGCCCTCTACGGCGGCCTCGCCGGAGGAGCCGACGCCATCCTCATCCCCGAGATCCCCTTCTCCATGGACCGCCTCGCCGACTTCATTCGCAAACGCGGAGAAGACGGTCATCCCAGCAGCATCATCATCGTCGCCGAAGGAGCCACCCCCATCGGTCGCCGCGAACAATACCGCCCCGGCCCCGGCGGCGAATACCGACTCGGCGGCATCGGCGACACCGTCGCCCGCGAGCTGGATAAGCGCATCAACGCCGAATCCCTCGTCAAAGAAATCCGCACCTGCGTCCTCGGCCACCTCCAGCGCGGCGGCGACCCCACCACCCTCGACCGCATCCTCGGCACCCGCTTCGGAGTCAAAGCCGTGGACCTCATCGCCGAAGGCAAATTCGGCTACATGGTCAGCTACCAAAACTACTCCGTCCTCGACGTGCCCATCGCCACCGCCGTCCGCAAACTCAAAACCGTCACCCTCGACAATCAAATGGTCGAAACCTGCCGCGCCATCGGCATCTCCTTCGGCGATACGTAGTCGGGTTAAGCCTTACGATTGGGGGGGCATCTCCGGTTTTTGGATCGGCCCTTTTCCAAAGGAAGTAGCGGGCTCCGGACGCAAACTCCCTGCATGGGTCGAGCGCTGGCGATTCCCAATTATCAACTTGATGGGGCAATACGACGGCAGATCGCATTCGATGTGTTTCGGGGGCGAAACATTCTTGAAATTTTCACTAGACAGCCGCACCGCGCCTGAATATCCCAACACCAACGCGCTGCGGCAGGCTGGGGATGTCTGGGCCGGATTCTGGGGGGAACAACTGGTTCGGCTCCCCAGCCTCCCGCAGCGCGCGAGGTTTGGAGAGTGAGGTTCGCATCAAAGACTCAATCGGAGTCTTCCTACTTTGGCGGAAGACCAATTCGCCGCGCGGCGAGCACTGTATTGTGCATGAGCATCGCGATAGTCATCGGGCCGACGCCGCCGGGGACGGGCGTGATGGCTCGGCACTTCGGCGCGACTTCGGCAAAGGCCACATCGCCCACGAGCTTCGAGCCTTTTGCGGAGGTCGGGTCGGCCACGCGGTTGATGCCCACATCAATCACCACCGCGCCCTCTTTCACCATATCCGCCTTCACAAACTCCGGCTGCCCAATGGCCGCGATGAGGATGTCTGCACCTCGGCAGACCTCCGCGAGATTGCGCGTCCGCGAATGCGCGACCGTCACGGTCGCATCACCGCCACGGCCCTTATTCATCAAAAGAAACGCCATCGGCTTGCCCACGATCATCGAACGCCCGAGGACGACGACGTTCGCGCCGCTCGTCTCGATGCCGCTCTCGATGAGCAACCGCTGGCAGCCCAGCGGGGTGCAGGGGACGAATGCGCTGGCATCGCCCATCGCGACTTTGGCGACGTTGATCGGGTGAAAGCCGTCCACGTCCTTGCGTGGGTCGATCGCATCCACCACGGCGCGCTCATCAATGTGCTTCGGCGGCGGCGATTGGACGAGGATGCCGTGAACGGCCGGGTCCGCATTCAGCGCGCGGACGACGGCGAGGAGTTCCTCCTGCGTAGTCGTCGCCGGCATGTCGCGCTTCACCGAGTGCATCCCGAGGTCGAGCGCAGTCTTTTCTTTGCTCCTCACGTAAGCGTGCGAAGCAGGGTCATCGCCCACCACCACGACAGCAAGGCCGGGCGTGATGCCCCGCGATTTCAGCTCCGCAATGGCTGCGCGAGTTTCTTCGTTAATCCGTTGGGCGATTGCTTTTCCATCAATGAGATTCATTTCCACATGAAGACGGTTTCCCGGCGTGTGAGGCAAGCGCGATTACCTCATGCTCTGCGGGAATCACCGCCGCTCTTCATCCGCGTTCTCCATGCGGAGTTCGATGCGCTGAGGCGTGTTCATTTGCAGCAGGAAAACCGTTGTTCTGCCGATGGCGGTGAGTCCTCGGATTTGTCCATCTTCAATGCGGAAGTGCGTATCCCATACGTCGGCGCGTGCATGAAAAAGCGCGGTCACTTTGTCGGTGTCTGGGTCCACGCTGGTGAGGTTCGGACCTTTCAAGGCGTTGCAGTGGTTACAGGCGAAGGCGAGGTTTTCGAGCGCGTCGGAGCCTCCGTGCTGCCGAGCCATGATGTGCTCGGTGTGGTAGATGAAATAGGGTTCCCACGCTTCACACATCCGGCAGTATTCGCAGCGGGAATGGGCGCGTTCTCGGATAAATCGTCGGTCGCTGATGCGAATGGCCATCAGTGCGTGGCGGCAAGTTTACGCCGGGCTTTCGACTGAAGGATGCCTAGGAAATTCGCGAACATCACACAGCTCTCGTATTCGCTTTTTTCATCAGGCGTGAGTTCGCCCTCGTTGGCTCTTTCGGCGAGCCACTGCATCCGTTCTGCGGATTCTGGCGTCGCCCGAAGGTTGACGAGCGCACGCAAAGAAAAGCCGTCGAGACACTCCGTAACAGGCGACATGAGCGAGTCCAAAGATGTGGTGTTCATGCGGGAGAGACTATCCGGAAAGTACTGCGGGGCAATCCTGTTTCACTCCCCGCGCATCCAGCGGATGAGCATGTCCAGCTCACGGGCGGTGAGGCGGCTGCTTTCGCCGAAGGCGGGCATCCGGTCGTTGCGCTTGCCGTAGAATTTGTCGTGGCCCGGATTTTTGAGAAATTCGCGCAACCACTCTGCGCTGCCGTAGCCCTCGAATGTCGGGCCGGTGCCGCCTTCGATGATGCGCCAGGCGTGGCAATCGGTGCAGTCGAGGGTAATGTCGGCGAGGTGCTTGCGGCCCTCCTCGATGAGCGCGGCGTCCTTCGTGTCGGCGTCGCGCTGGGCGGGGAGTTTCGCCTCGGCGCTGATGGCGAGGACCATTTTTTCGAGCTGCGCTTTTTGGTCAGAGTCGTAATCGGGGATGTCGTCGGTGATGATGCGGACCATCTTGCTCTTTTTCCCGCCGTCCTTGGGCTTCACGAAATGCGTGTTGCCGAAAAACTTGTCCGTCTCGATCTGCTTCGGGTCGAGGAAAGCGCGGAGCCATTCGCGCGAGCCAAAGCCCGCGAGGTCTGGCGCGCTGGCTCTGTCTTTGAGCGGCTGGCCGAGCCCGTCGTGGCCCGCGTAGGCGTGGCACGTCGCGCACTGCGAGGCGAAAAGCCGCGGGCCTTGCGTAAATGGATCGTCGCGCAGCAAAGCCAGCGCGCCTTCCGTGGGGATGCCGTCGCGTTTCTTCGCCAGCTCGACAGTGCGGGCGGCGTCCTTCTCCGCCTGCTGTACGGCGGCGCGGAAGTGCGGGTCCTTCGCATCGTGTGTGAAGGCAATCGTCGTCAGCACGCCGAAACCTGCCAGCCCGGCGAAGAGCACAAACAGGTTAAAGCGATGCCCCATTTTCCACCGCCCGAGCAGCGGCATGAGCGCGAGCAGGCCGAAGACTAGCCCTGGAATAATCAGCGACGCCACCGTCAGCCCATAGTGCCCGAACATCCCATCCGGCGCGAACGGCTTCAGCTTTAGGAACTGGTAGAGGAACATGAAATACCAGTCGGGCCGCGCCGCACTGAACTGCTCTGCCGGGTTCGCCGGAGCGCCGAGAGGCGCGCCTTTGAAAAACCACACCAGCCCCAGCACCGCGAGCATCACGATAAAGCACGCGACGGAATCCTTGAGCACTTGGTCTGGGTAAAACATCGCATCCCGCTGCGGCTGCTTTTTAGGCCGCGCCGGCGTCAGCCCGTGTTTGCGAAACAGCGCGATGTGCAGCACAATGAGCCCCACGAGCATCGCGGGTAAAATGCCGGCGTGCAGCGCAAAGAAGCGCGTAAGTGTGTGGTGCCCGTAGTTCGCATCGCCCACCACCACGCGCTGCAAGCTATCGCCGATCACCGGCACATTTCCCGCGAGGTTCGTGACGACTTTTGTGGACCAATATCCGCGTTGATCCCACGGCAGCAGATACCCCGTGAGCGAGATGCCGAGCGTCAGCCCGAGCAGCCCGAGGCCGAACCAATAGTTGAACTCACGCGGCGCTTTATACGCCCCATCAATGAGCACCTGCATGAAGTGCAGCACCAGCAGCGGCACCATGAGCTGCGCCATGTAGTGATGGATGCCGCGCAGCAGCCAGCCGCCCGGCATCACCTCATTAATATAATACACACTCTCCCAAGCCGTCTGCGCCGACGGGCTGTAGTGCATCCACAAAAACGCCCCCGTGATAAACTGCACGACGATGGCAAACGTCAGCGTGCTCCCCCAAATATACCGCCACCGCGAGCCGCCGGGGACGTGTTCAAAGAGCGCCGCGCGGACGAGGTTGCGGTAGCCAGTGCGGTTATCGAGCCAATCAAAAAGTGCCATAAAAAAGTGCACCTGTGTAATGGTGAAAAAGAGAGCCGCGTGTCCATAAAAAGTGTCTCGACCGACCGCAGTGGTTCAAACTGCTCAAGGGGCTCTGGATGTCCCTTGAGTCACTTCCTCAATAGTGTCCGGTTCGAGTGTGTGGTTGCTTTTTGGTGCCGATTCTTTGCTCCATCGACACATCCATTTATGCACATTTTTTAGAGTGCAACCTACGAGGTTACTAATTCCTCCTTCCTATCGATCACCGCCCGATTGCGAAACTCAAGAAGGTGTAGCTTTCCGCCCTTGCGCCCACGCGCGGCATTCGCAAGTCTCCGCGCTCATTTTTCCACGCATGGACGCACAACTTTCTACACTTCAAGCCGAGGCCTTGGCCGCGATTTCCGCCGCTACCGATGAAACCGCTGTCGAACACGCCAGGGTAAAATATCTCGGCCAGCAAGGTGCGCTCACCGCTCTGAGCAAAGGGATGAAGGATGTCTCGAAGGACGACAAACCGCGAATCGGCAAACTGCTCAACGATGTGCGCAGTGCCGTCACCGCCGCGCTCGACGAACGCAAAGCCTCGCTCCTCGCCGCAGCGGACACCGCCGCTTTCGCCGGGATCGATGCCTCACTACCCGGCACGCCGTCCGGCTTCGCGGGGCGCGGCACGCTGCACCCCATCACGCAGCTTCTCGACCGGACGATTTCCATTTTCCGCCGCATGGGCTTCGCACTGGCGGACGGGCCGGACATCGAGACCGAGTGGCATTGCTTCGACGCGCTGAACACGCCCGCCGACCATCCCGCGCGCAACGAGCAGGATACTTTCTACATGCCCGATGGCCGCCTGCTCCGCACCCACACGAGCACCGTGCAGATTCGGACGATGGAAAAAACCGCACCGCCCATCCGCATCATCGCGCCCGGCGCTGCGTATCGCCGCGACGAGATCGACGCGACGCACCTAGCGCAGTTCACCCAGATGGAAGGCCTCTACGTCGATGAAGGCGTCTCCATCGCGGACCTCAAAGGCACGCTGGAGTTCTTCTTCCGCGAGCTCTTCGGCAACGACGCGAAGTTCCGTTTCCGTCCCCATTTTTTCCCATTCACCGAGCCGAGCTACGAAGTGGACATCAAGACAAGCATGCTGGGCGCAAGCGACCGCTGGCTGGAGATCGCAGGCTGCGGCATGGTTGATCCTGCCGTGCTGGAAGCCGTGAACACCAAGCGTAAAGACCGCGCATTCGATCCTGAAAAATACACCGGATTCGCATTTGGTTTCGGCCTCGACCGCCTCGCGATGATCATGAGCGGCACCCCCGACATCCGCTACTTCACCAACAGCGACCAACGCTTCCTCGGGCAGTTTTAACCGTTGCCCGGCTCTCAATGTGTGGATAGTTTCCAAGCATGGACCCGGTTATTAATATCGAGGAGAATATCGGAAAGACAGTCGGACGCAGACGCGTAACGAACATTCCTCTCTACTCCGAGAAGATGCAAAGAACCGCCATCGAACTCGCGAAAACGTTTGGGATTAAGACCGGAAGAAAAGGAGTCTTTCGGTTTAAGACCCATGAAGAAGCCGACGCATGGTGGATCCAGACATCGATTCCTCGGAACTAGAACCCAGGCCGCCGGAGCAGCGGGACTTGGTTGAGCTTTGTCGAAGGCTGAACGAACTTGGAGCTCGCTACCTTGTTTGCGGCGGCTTTGCGATTATCCATGCGGGGTATTTGCGCACTACCGGCGACGTGGATCTGCTCGTTGACGCCCATCTTGACAATGAAGCGAAGGTTTACAAGGCGCTGGAGATTTTACATGACAAGGCGGTGCTTGAGCTGAAGCCGGGAGAAGTTTCCGAATACACGGTTGTGCGAATAATGGACGAAATTACCGTGGACCTCATGGCTTCAGCCAGCGGCATTCGTTTTGCCGATGCAGAGTCGGAGATTGTTTATCGGGAGATCGATGGCGTGCGCATACCGTTTGCGTCGCCGCTGCTGCTGTGGCGGATGAAGCGCAACACGCATCGTGAGAAAGACCAGCCCGACCTGTATTTCCTTCGCCGCCTTTTGGAGTCCCAAGGCATCGCGATTCCGGAATAGTCGGCGAAGGCTTGCCGATAGTCATTCGCTCGCGTTACCTCCGCGCACATTTTTTATGAAAGTATCACTCAATTGGCTCCGCGAACTCGTCGAACTTCCCCCGACCGTGCCTGCGCTCGTGGATTTGCTCACGATGGCGGGCGTGGAGGTCGAGGGGATTGAATCGCGTGGCGCGGATTTTCCGTTCGTCGTCGTCTGTCAACTCGTCTCGCAAGCAAAACACCCGAACGCCGATCGGCTCAATGTTTGCCAGGTGGACGAAGGCACGGGAACGCTCCGGCAGATTGTCACCGGCGCGAGCAACCAACAGGTGGGAGACAAAATCCCGCTCGCACAACCCGGCGCAGTGCTGCCCGGCAATTTCAAAATCAAGGCGGGCAAACTCCGCGACGTGGATTCCAACGGAATGCTCTGTTCGGCGAAGGAGCTGAATCTCGCCGAGGATGCAGAGGGGCTTTTCATCCTGCCGACGGATGCCCGCATCGGCGCGCCGATTTCCGAGGTATTCAAAGCGGACACGATTCTCGATTTGGAAGTCACACCGAACCGGCCTGATTTGCTGAGCGTCACCGGCATCGCCCGCGAAATCGCGACACTCACCGGCAAGACGCTAAACTTCACGCGGCACGCAGGAGCACTACCTGCGGAGGCCGGTGGAATCGTCGTGGAAGACGCCGCACTTTGTGCGCTCTACACGGCGCGACGCATCGACGGTGTGAAGGTGGGCGAGTCACCGGACTGGCTACGGGCGAAGCTGGAAGCAGTCGGCCTGCGCTCCATCAACAACATCGTGGACATCACGAATCTCGTGTTGCTCGCCTCCGGCCAGCCGCTCCACGCGTTCGACGCCGACAAGCTCGACGGCGCGCTGAAAGTGCGGGTCGCAACGGAAGGCGAGGAGTTCGTCGCGCTCGACGGCAAAACTTACAAGCTCACCGCCGGACAACTCGTCATCGCCGACCAGCGCCGGGCCGTGGCTATCGCGGGCGTCATGGGCGGCGAGGAAACGGGCGTCACCGAAAGCACAAAAAACATCGTGGTGGAGAGCGCCGCATTTTCGCCGCAGAGCATTCGCCGCACATCTCGGGCTCTCGTACTTTCGAGCGATTCCAGCTATCGCTTCGAACGCGGCGTGGATGTCGAAGGAGTCGTTCCCGCAAGCGAGAAGGCGACACAGCTCGTTCTGGAACTCGCAGGAGGAACGGCTGGAGAATTGAAAGGCGTCGGAACGACAACTGCCGTCCGCTCCGCAATTCCGCTGCGTTCCGCGCGCATCACCACGCTGCTCGGCGTGGAAGTCGCGGACTCCCGCGTCGATGAAATCCTCACCGGATTCGGCCTCGCAAAAACGGACGCTGGATGGGTGCCGCCGAGCTTCCGCGCCGACCTCACACGCGAAGTCGATCTCATCGAGGAAATCGCCCGTGTCGTCGGGATGGACGCGATTCCTGCGAAAGTTCAGGCGCGTTTCGCCAGCGCGAGCGGCTCGGATCGCAACTACGACCGCTCCATGACGCTCCGCCGCGCCTTTGCCGCACAGGGGCTCCACGAGGCACGCAGCATCACGCTCGTTCCATCGCAACCGCTCGGACTCGCCTATACCCGCACCGCGTCGGAGAACTGCCTGCGCGTGAAAAACCCGATGCTCGAAGAACAGGTCGTCCTTCGCCCCGCACTCATCCACGGGCTGCTCACCGCAGTCCGCGACAACGTCCGGGCCGGTGCAAAATCGGTGCGGCTGTTTGAGATTGGCCGCGTCTTCCATACGCAGCGCCCCGAGGAATTTCTCCACGCCGCCGTCGCCATCTCAGGCATTCTCGGCGAGCGGACCTGGCGCGCCGCCGAAGCCGGAAACGCCGACCTCTTTGACCTCAAGTCACTGCTCGCAACCGTGTTGGGCACCGGCATCTCTTTCGAAAAGGACGAGAACCCCGCCCTCGCCCTTGCCCTCGTCGTGAAAATGAACGGTAAACCGTGCGGTTTCGCCGGACAGCTCTGGCCCGCAGACGCTCGCGCGCTCGACTCTGCAGCGCCGGTCCTCTTCGCCGAGATTGACCTTACCGCGATGTGGAAAGCCTCGTCGCCCGACGCAGCAAAGAAGTACCGCGAAATCCCGCGCTTCCCCGCGACGACGCGAGACATCGCCATGCTCGCCCCACTGAAGCTCGCACACGCGCAGGTCGCCGAGACACTCGCAAAAGCCAACGAACCGCTGCTCGCAGGCGTAGAGCTTTTCGACGTCTTCACAGACGCCACAGGCGCGAAAATACCTACCGACCAAAAGTCGCTCGCCTACTCGCTCA
The DNA here is from genome assembly GCA_945905735.1 of Prosthecobacter debontii. GTDB lineage: Bacteria > Verrucomicrobiota > Verrucomicrobiia > Chthoniobacterales > Chthoniobacteraceae > SXWH01. Next base: position 44,535 of record CAMDQC010000019.1, read on the forward strand.
CCTACCGCAGCGCCGACCGCACGCTCACAGCAGACGAAGTCAACGCCGCGCACACGAAGCTCAAAGATCGCCTCAAAACGCTAGGGGTCACACTCCGCGAATAAACACGCTAAACCGTCACTTGCCCGTCGAACGTGAAGTCCGCCGGGCCAGTGAGCGTGACATTTTTCCACCCGTCGCTCTCTTTTTCAAAGCCGACCTGCATCGTATCGCCGCCGCGCACGAGCACGCTGACAGGCGATGGAGCGTAAGTGATGCCAGCCCAAAGCAGAGCTGCCGCAGTAAGGCCGGTGCCGCAGGCCAACGTCTCATCTTCCACTCCGCGCTCGTAGGTGCGGATGGAGATTCCGCCTCCGGGAAGCTCGCCGATGAAGTTTGCGTTCGTCCCCTTTGGTGCGAAGTGCGGGTGGTGCCGCAGCGCGCGACCGAGCCGGACAATGTCCGTGTTTTCCAAGTCTTTCACGAAGACTACCGCGTGTGGTACGCCTGTGTTTAGAAAGTGAACGGCCAGCTTTTCACCCGCCACGAGCAGCTCCACGGGCGGAGCGTACGAGTGCGGCTTGGACATGGAAAGTCGCACATTTTCGCCGATCAGTTCGGCGCCTATAACTCCCGCGAGCGTCTCGAATCGAACCGCGCCGGTTTTGCCCGACACCCGACTGGCAAACCGCGCAAAACAGCGCGCTCCGTTGCCGCACATTTCAGCCTCGCCGCCGTCCGCGTTGTAATAGCGCATCTTGAAATCCGCGCCGTCCGTTGCGGGCTCCACCGCTATGAGTCCATCGCCACCGACGCCACGATGGCGGTCGCAAATGCGAGCAATCGCAGCCTTATCAAGCGAGTGGTTGAGAGAGCGGTTATCCAGCATCACGAAGTCGTTTCCGGCTCCGTTCATTTTCGTAAAAGAAAGCATCATCCCAACTGCGATAACATGGAGACGGTTAAGCGTCCACGGCGTTGATGGATTCCCAGTCTGATCGAATTACTCGGCAGTCGAAGCGCGGGGTATTTTCTGGCGAAAGTCAGTAGGGGATTGGCCGGTGATCCGGCGAAACATTCGGTTGAAATGAGTGAGGGAGGCAAAGCCGGATTCATAGGCGATCTCGGTAATGCGAGCCTGTGGGTTGGCGAGAAGTTTTTTGGCTTTTGCGATGCGCACCATGGAGAGGTATTGGGTGAAAGTCATGCCGGTTGCGCGTTTGAAGGTCTTGCAGAAGTGGAACGTGCTGGCGTGGACGCAACGGGCGATTTCCGTGAGGGTCAGCTCTTCAGCGCTGCGTTCTTCGATAATTTTACGTGCGCGTTCGACGAGCGGAGGCTCGGCGTGGGTCTGCTGGGTGGCGATTTGCTCCGCAGCAAGCGAGAGATGCTGGGCGAAAACTTCGAGCAGCTTGAGGACGGCGGTATATTGTTTTTGCTCAATGGTACGGGTGCCGAAATACGCTTTTTCGAGAGTATCCCAATCAACATCAGCCCCACCCTTCTTTAGAAACGTAGTGACTCGACGGAAGTCCGTTGGAGTGAGTTTCTTCAAGGCGATTTGCCCAGTCTGAAGGTAGCCGAGGACTTTTTCTCCGAGGCTGACGGGCACGACGGAGTCAGTGAGACCAGCGATGCAGATTTCAGTACGAGTTTGACCGTTTACTCCAGAGGAGGCGAGTTTCTCCTGTAATTCCACACACATGCGGCATCCGGGTTCGCTTTCAGCCATGTGGGTGCAGAACGCATTGGCAGCAGCACTTCCGCGCATCCCGACACGCTTCTGGCCGACGGGAGCGTACTTGAGAGGCATCCCTGTCGCCTCAGAAAATGCACGTTCGTAGTCGAGCAATATTTTCGATTGCGAGAGTTTCTCGGAAATAGCGGATGCCTCGGGCAAATTCATAGAGAGACTATTACATCGTGGTGAGTCTCACGGCAATGCAACGGAGGGTGATTTTTTCACAATCGGCGGTGAGCGTGGAACGACGTCCCTGAGCAGAGTTCTCCCGTGATGGCAGCAAAGTCAGATAACTCCGAGCCCGACGCCGTGCCTTGTGGGCGGTGTGGGCAATGCCGCTGTGGAAAGAATCGCGCGGCTCCGCCTGGAAACGAAACGGCATTCCGTGCCGCTCACGCGACCATGTCGCATTCTGCTACCATCACAGCGATACCCGCTGTGGGCGGCGCGGAATCCCGTTTCGTCCCGGCGTTCGGAGAAGGTGTATGAACGTCCTAGCGTTGACTATTTTTGTCGGGCTGCTGCTCGTGCTGTTCTTCGTAGTGTTGTGGATCGTGTCGGCGTGCGATCCGCGCCAATTCAGCGATCGCGACGCTTTGCTCCCGCTAGAACCTGATTCTCCTCCGTCTCAATTATCCGACTCATGATTACCGCAGCTACCGGCACAAAAATCCGCATCGAATACGACGACACGCCCGTAAGGCAGTTCATGATAGCGTCCATCTTTTGGGGCATCATAGGGATGCTCGTCGGCGTGCTGATCGCCACGCAACTCGGCGTCTGGGAGGCAAATTTCAAGACATCGTGGCTGACGTTTGGCCGATTGCGCCCGCTACACACAAACGCGGTCATCTTTGCATTCGTCGGCAATATGATGTTTGCCGGGGTTTACTACTCCACTCAGCGGCTCGTGAAGGCATGCACAGCTTCAAAACTCCTCTCGCAAATTCACTTCTGGGGTTGGCAGCTCATCATTGTCGCGGCGGCGATCACACTCCCACTCGGCCTGACACGCGGGAAGGAATACGCAGAACTGATCTGGCCGATTGATATCGCCGTCGCGCTCATCTGGGTGGTCTTCGCGATCAATTTCTTCTGGACGCTCGCTCGCCGCAACGAGCCGAGCCTCTACGTGGCGATCTGGTTTTACATCGCGACGATCATCACCGTGGCGATGCTCTACATCGTCAATCATCTCTCGATCCCGACGAGTTGGACACACAGCTATCCGATCTTCGGCGGCGTTCAGGATGCGCTCGTGCAATGGTGGTACGGGCATAACGCCGTCGCGTTCTTCCTCACGACGCCGATCCTCGGCATCATGTATTACTTTCTGCCGAAAGCGGCGGAGCGCCCGGTTTACAGCTACCGCCTGAGCATTGTTCACTTTTGGTCGCTCGTATTCATCTACATCTGGGCGGGACCTCACCATCTTCTAAATACCTCGCTGCCCGTCTGGCTCCAGTCGCTCGGAATGATTTTCTCGCTCATGCTCTGGGCTCCTAGCTGGGGCGGAATGCTCAACGGCCTCCTCACGCTGCGCGGTGCTTGGCACAAACTCCGCACGGATCACGTCCTGAAATTTTTCGTGGCGGCTGTGACATTCTACGGAATGGCGACATTCGAGGGGCCTCTGATGTCCATCCGTTCGGTGAACGCCCTCTCGCATTACAGCGACTGGACCATTGCACACGTCCATGGCGGCGCGCTCGGATGGAACGGCTTTATGGCCGCGGGAATGTTCTACTGGCTCGCCCCGCGACTCTGGAAACGCCCACTGCACTCGCCGGCTGCCGCGAACATGCACTTTTGGCTCGGGACCGTCGGCATTCTCATCTACATGCTCTCGATGTATGTCTCCGGTATCACGCAGGGCCTGATGCTCGGCGCGACAAAGGAAAATGGCACAGTGCTCGAATACCCAAACTTTCTCGACGCCGTGACCTCCACGAAAGTGCTCATGCACGTTCGAGCACTTGGCGGGTTGATGTATCTCATCGGCTTCATCATGCAGGCGTGGAACATTTGGAAAACCGCGAGAGGGGCTGAAAAAGTGAACGGAAGCGTGGAAGTTTTTGTAGCAGAAAAGACAGCGCAGATGAGCATTCGCGGCAGCTTTGTGAATGCGCCGGTCATCTACTCCACACTACTCATCCTCTTCGCCGCCGGGTGGGCCGCACTTCCGACCGCAGTGAGCGGGCTGTGTATCGTAGGCTTTCTCGGCACCGCCGCAGCGATGAGCATGAGCGTCGAATTCTCCAAGGCAGGCTGGGGCGCGTGGTACGAGCGGCTTCTAGCGAATGCGCTGCCTTTCACCCTATTGACGACGGTCGCCGTTTTTATCGGCGGCCTCGTACAGATTATCCCCACAGTGATGGTGAATACTGCGGGCAACACCGAGGGTGTGCGGCAAATTCCTTACACGCCGCTAGGGAAACGCTGAATAAAGCGAGTTGAGCAGAGAAGCGCGAGGCAGGGTGGTAGTGAGTGGGGTTCTGAGGCGGAAAGTCATCGAGAAATTGCTGTTTTTGCCCCGTTTTGGTGCGATGCGGGCACGGTCAAGCCGTGAGGGCG
>CAMDQC010000020.1 GCA_945905735.1 Prosthecobacter debontii
ATCCCAGCTTCGGACAGCGTTTCGCAACGGGGTCTTCTTCACTACATCGCCCCGCGCCGCGCTCCGACAGAGACGGCGTTCCCGCGCAGCAGGAGTCCGTCAGAGTAAAGTTTTTTCGCGGTGAGTGCGAACTGCGGAACTCGGGTTAACGAAATCTCCGCCCAGACCGACATGCTGGCGCTCAATGCCTCCATCGAAGCAGGCCGCGCCGGCGAAGCCGGACGAGGATTCTCCGCCGTTGCAGAACAGGTCCGCGCCCTCGCCGAACGCGCCAAATTGGCGACGCAGCAGGTGGAAAAACTCGTCGGCGACATCCAACAAGAGACCGCCGAAGCAGTCGCCCAGACAGAAACACAAACCCAGCAGGTGGAAAGCGGAGCCCAAAAAGTAGCGCAAGCGGGCGAAGCGCTGAACGACATCGTCGCCGTATCCAGCCAATCCCGCGCTGCGGTGACGAAGATCGCCAGCACAGCCGAGCAACAGGCGACCAAGACGGGCCAGATGCTTACCGCTGTGGCAGGTGCAGCGACGATCGCGGCGGACTCCCGCACAAAAGTCGGCGGAACACGTCTCTCGGCAGAGCAACTCGCGATTTTCGCCAAGGACCTCGATAAACAGCTCGCCCAATTCAAGGTCGGCGCAAACTAACCCTCCGAATGGAGTCCACCTTCTCGAAATGAAACCTTTCTCAGTAGATGACATAAGAGACGTCTTTAGGTCGGACCTTGAGACTTTCATCCACTCCACGCGGCAGCAGCTAGATCGGTATCTTTCGCCCGAGGGAGCCTCTGAAGACTTCGCCGAGTGTTCCCGCAGCGCGCACTCCATGAAGGGTGTCGCGGCGATGGTCCACGCATGGGGGTTGGCGCACTTTGGCGAAGACTTGGAGTGCCTTTACCAGCTCGCCGAATCGCTGCACGACAGCCAGCGCGAGCAATCACGCGGCATCGCAGGGCTCATCCATGCCGTCATCCCCCAGTGGGAAGAAATGGCGCAGCTCACTCTGGAGGATCGTCTCGACGACGCCTACAGCATCTACCTCAGATTGCGAAGCTCAGCCCTCAAACACTACTACGACCACCTTCCGAAACGCGACAGACCCGCCGGCCTCGTGGAGAACGACGCGGAGCCGGATTTCAAAAAACTCAAACCAGCCACCGAAGTCGCGGGTATCGCCCGCCAAGTCGCAGTGCCGAAATTCCGCGTAGAGAGCGCCCCACAAGAAACGACAACAGTCCGCCACACCTCTATCAGCAGCGAGGTCGCGGGCATCGCCCGCAAAGCAACACCGCCGCAGCTCAAAATCGCGAACACGGAACCTCCGGCGCAGCTCGCGGAAACGCAGGTGAAACCCGCGTCCGACACTGCCGGGGTGGCTCGCCTCGTGTCCTCCCCGAAGTTCAAAATCGAAGACGAAACACCAGCCGCCCACGGTGCCGAGGGGCCGGAACCCGCTCCAACATTTACCGGTGCCGACGAAGAACTCATCGCCATCTTCCGAGAAGAAGCCGCCGAGTATATTCAAGGATTGGGCGTGGCGCTCGGCCAGCTTCGCACTCGCGACGACGACGCCATTTGGGCTGAGGTGCGCCGCCTTTGCCACACGATCAAAGGCTCCGCCGCAATGGTCGGCCTCGACGATGTAAGCGACAAGGCGAAGGGCGCGGAAACCACCGCTCGGGCTGGCGAAGAAAACAAGAACAGCCGTGGCACAAAGCACGTCGCCAAACTTATCCAAGCCATCGAGCAATGCGCCAAGTTGCTCGGCATCCCCTTCAAGCTCGTCGCTCCCGCCGATGCGTCGAAGGCGGCAAAAGAATCCAGCACGGCCATAGATAAAGACCTCGCGCAGGCGTTCGTGCTCGATGCGAACGACCAGCTCGAAACGCTGGAGCGCGCTCTCCTCGCTTGGGAGAAAGGCGACAACGCCGAAGAGCAACGCCACGCCGCCTACCGCGCCTACCACACGCTCAAAGGCGCAGCGAACAGCATCGGCCTCGGCGTCGTCGGTGGGCAAATCCACCATGTCGAAGCACTCCTCGATGCAGCCGGGACCGACAGCGTAGCGCAGAGGAAAGAGATGTTCACTTTTCTCCTCACGACGGTGGACCACCTCCGCAAATTCAGCACCGAACTGAACGGCAACCCCGATGCACACTGGGCACTCGATTGGGCGCAGATCGTCGCCGCGCTCATCGCGCCCACGAAAGCGAAGCCCGAGCCAAAGCCAGAGCACGACTTCGAGGCCGAGCTACTCCGCGCATTCGCGCTCGATGCCCGCGACCAATCGCAGCACCTCGAACAAGCGATCCTCGCATGGGAGCGGAACAACAATCCCGCCGAGCAAATCCAAGCCGCTTACCGCGTATTCCACACGCTCAAAGGCGCGGCAAACAGCATCGGCCTCCAAAGCGTCGGCGCCAATTTTCACGCGATCGAATCGCTGCTGGACCGCATCAACCACTTCGGCCAACTCCAGCCGCGCGAAGAAATCATCACGTTCTTCCTCGCCAGCGTGGACGACCTCAACAAGTTCGCCGCCGAGATCACCCGGAACTCCAAAGCCGTCTGGCCGCACGACTGGCAGGCCGAAGCCGAGCGCCTCGCCGCTTTACTCGGCGACGGCGCGGAAAGCGCGGAGCCCATCGGCAAACCCATCGCCCACGATCCCGCACCTGCGCAGGTGGACTACATCCGCGTGGAAGCCGCCCGCATCCGCAAGCTGCTCAACCAAGTCGGCGAACAAGTCGTGGAGCGGAATCGTTTTGGGGCGAAATTGACGCGCGCCATCCAGCTCCGCCAACTACTGAGCAGTAACCGCCAGCGACTCATCCGGCTCGTGGAAAACTTTCAGGACCAGTTCGAATACAGCTCCGCCCGCGCCCGCAGTGGCGGCGGTCTTAGCGCGCTTCGCGGAATACTCCCGCTTCCCAACAGCTCGGCCATAGACGACTTCTCGGAGCTCGAGCTCGACCGCTACGACGAGTATAATATGATCTCCCGCCAGCTCACCGAGGTCGCCGACGACCTTGGCCAAGTGACTTTGGAGCTAGAGCGATTGATCGATTCCTTCCGTACCGACGAGCAGCGCTTCGCCTCGAACTCGAAAGTGATGCAGCAAGACATCACTACCCTCACCTCCCAGCCGATTGAAGGTCTCTTCCGCCGCCTCGACCGCATCTTCCGCGACGCCGTACAGGCCGAGCAAAAAGAGGCCACGCTCCGCTTTGAGGGCGCGAACGCCACGCTCGACCGCAACATCATCGAGCGCCTCTACACGCCCCTGCTCCACCTCGTCCGCAACGCCGTCGCCCACGGTATCGAAGCCCCCGAGCAACGCGAAGCCGCTGGCAAGCCCCGCGAGGGAACTATAACGATCAGCGCCGTCCAAAGCTCGAACCAGATCATCATCACCCTCCGCGACAACGGGCGCGGCGTAGATGCCAGAAAAGTTCTCGCCCGCGCAAAAGAGCGCGGCCTCATCGCTGCCGACGTGGCGGAACTTGCGCCGGAGAAAGTGCTCGAAGTCCTCTACTCACCCGGTTTTTCCACAGCCGCCGAAGTCACCAGCATCGCCGGTCGCGGCGTCGGCCTCGATGTCGTGAAAAAGGAAATCGAGAGCATGAACGGCTCGCTCGCCATGGAGACGACCCTCGGCGAAGGCACCGTCTGGCGGCTCCAGCTCCCGCTTTCGCTCGCCATCTCCGAAGCAGTCATCGTCGGCCTCGGCACGCAAGAGTTCGCCATCCCGCTCAACTTCGTCACGTCGGGATTGCTGCTCAATGCGAACCGCATCTTCATCCGCGACGGCATCGAGTATTACAACGTCGCCGACGAAGACTTCCGCCTCATCCGCCTCGCCCGGCTCTTCGGCCAGGACGAAGAAACGCTCGACCCACGCGGCGTCATCCTCAACGTCGGCGATCAACGCTGCCTCCTCCTCGTGGACCGCGTCCCCGCCCGCCGCGAAATCGTCGTCAAAGGGCTCGACCCACTCCTCGCCCGCCACGCCTTCCTCGAAGGCGCGACGCTCGACGCCGACGGCCTCCCCGTCCTCATCCTCTCTGCCCCCGCGCTCCTTCGCTACGCCGCCAGCGTCGCCCGCATGGACGCCACCAAAGCCCCCGTTCGCGCTGCGCGCAAAGTGGAGCGCAACACAGGCCGCCTCACCGTCCTCGTCGTGGACGATTCCCTCTCCGTCCGCACCGTGCAGGACAGGCTCCTCGGCGAACTCGGCCTCGAAGTCATCCTCGCCAACGACGGCATCGACGCTCTCGACAAGCTCCGCCTCCGCGAGATCGACATGATTTTTACCGACCTGGAAATGCCCCGCATGAATGGCTATGACCTCATCTCCACCGTCCGTGGAAACCCCAACTGGGCCGACATCCCCATGGTCCTCGTCACCTCCCGCGCCGCGCAAAAGCACCTCGATAAAGCAAAGCAACTCGGCTGCAACGGCTTCCTCATCAAGCCCTTCACGCAGCAAGACCTCATCTCCCAACTTTCCGCCCACGCCGCCTACGAAGGCCACAAGGCCGCGCTGAAGTAGGTCGTTATGGCCAACGGTAACAATAACGGCAAAAATATCTTGAACGTTTTTGCACGGCCTGAGTCTTATCCCACCGTGCGTCACCTTTCATCAATGCAGCGACTTTTTTTTGTGCTCTGCGCTTTCGCAGTGCTCGGGGCGCAAGTGTTTGGGGTGACTCGGGGATTCGAGTGTGACTGTGGAAGTATGACGAGAATCGTCGCGCTCGATCATTGCCACGGAGTTCATGGCGAGGACTGCCATGAAGATGAATCGCCGATTCCGCATCATCATGAGGAAGAAGACAGCGACAGGCGCGACCATGCGGAGGTGAAGGACGACTTCAATGGGCTGTCCCATCCCGCGCCGCACTTCATCTTTGCCGCGCCTATGGTCATGGCACCGATTTGGGAGCAAGTTTTCCCATCGCCCACGGTGGCAAACGCTTTGAATGACTACCTCCGGGTTGCTTGTTCGGCTTCCCCGCCGCGCATCGCGCCGTCGCGTACCGTTATCTTTTTAATTTGAGCCCCAAGCAGTCGCATTCGCGGCTGCTTTCCTGCCACACACACGCGCCTTTCGGCGTAGCCATGTGTTTGCGTTGCTCTCTCCATGTTCAAAACAAACTTTTACCAATGAATCTACGTACCATTCTATTTTCCACTCTCGCCGTCGCACTTTCTGCCCAAGCGCGCGAACTTTCGCTCTCCGTCGAGAACGCAGCCGCCTACGCCATCCAGCATAATCCCGCGCTCGCCGCAGCCCGCTTCCGTATCGAAGAAGCCCACGGACGCCTCGACGCAGCGGGGCGGCGACCCAATCCCGAGCTCGAGTTTGACCTTTCGCAAAACGTGCGCACGCCCGAGCACGGTGCCGGGGTGGCGTGGATGCAGAAGTTCCCACGCACAGCCCGACTCGCATTGGAAAAAGGCGTCTCCCGCGCACAACTCGCCGTCGCCGAAGCGGAGGTGCATGACGCGGAGCGAAAGCTCTCTGGGGAAGTGCGCACGGCTGCGGTAAGCCTGCTCGCTTTAGAAAAAGAGCGCGGTCTGCGCGGGCAGCAAATTCTGAATAGCGAAGAACTCACCGCCTTCATGCTCAAACGCGTGCAAAGTGGTGAAGCCTCCGCAGTGGATGCCGCGCAACTGGAGCTGGAGGCAAAGCAACTCGGCACGCAAGTAATCATGCTCGATGTGGAAAAGGCGACCCTGCTCGGCACACTCCGCCCGTTACTCGGCGTCGCTAGTCGCGATGCCATCGCTATCACCGGAGTCCTCGGCGAACCCAGCGACGTAAAAGGAAATAGTGCGACCATCGCAGCACGCGGGGACTACCGTGCAGCGCAGGCCAACGCGGATGCCGCACGGCAAGGCGTAGAGCTGGCAAAGGCAAACAAATGGGAAGACATAACTGTTGGGATTTCCGCATCGCACGACCGCTCCGAAGATGCCCCAGATGGCCTCAGCCGTGACACGATGTTTGGAGTGAAAGTGAACATCCCGCTCCCGCTCTGGAACAAGAACGAAGGCCAAATCCGCGAAGCCACCGCCGCCGCAAAGCGCACAGCAAAAGAAGTCGAAGCCGTCGCCGCACAGATTCGCGCCGAAGCAGCAGCCGCACGCGGCGAGATGGCTGCACTCACGAAGATCGTCGCAGACATTGACGAGAAACTCATCCCACAGGCGAAGCACATCGAAGAGCAACTCCGCGCCAACTACGCAGGAGGGCTCACGCCGCTCACGGAAGTGATCCGTGCTCGCGGAAAACGATTCGAGATGGAGGCCCAGCGCCTCGATGCCCTCCGCGACTGGCACCTTGCCCGAGCCAAGCACATGACCGCCATCGGCAACACACCCACTTTCAAGAAGTAATCATGAAACGCATATTCACACTCACCTTCATCCTTTCGCTCACGGCGCTGCCGATGCACGCCGCAGTCACGCCAGAGGAAGCAGCCAACACCATTATCCTCACCGAGACGGGTGTGAAAAACCTCAAAATCGAAATGGTCGAAGTCGAAGAAACGGAGTTTGAAGAAACCGTCTTTTCGCTAGGCCGCATCCAGGCGATCCCCGAGCGGCGCGCCGTCGTCGCGAGCAGGATTCCCGGTCGCATCGTGGAGCTAAAAACGACGCTCGGCACGATGGTCGCGGCCAACGCCGACGTGGCACGCCTTGAAAGCCGCCAAGCGGGCGACCCGCCACCGAGCATCTGGCTGAAAGCTCCCGCCAGTGGGCTCATCACCGAGAGCGCCGCCCGTATCGGCGAGCCCGTGGACCCGGATAAAGTGCTGCTCGAAATCACCGACCTCGCTGAAGTCTATGCTACCGCCCGAGTGCCCGAGCATCTCGCTGGAAAGCTCAAGCCCGGCTCCGTCGCACACATCGCCGTTGCCGCGCTGCCGGGTGAAAAATTCGACGGCACGCTCCTGCGCTTCGGCACAGCGGCGGACAAAGCGAGCGGGACAATTGAGGCCATCTTTTCGCTACCTAATCCAAGCCTCGCGCTACGCCCAGATATGCGTGCGGAATTTTCCATCGTGCTCGCCAAGCGCGAAGGCGTGATGAGCGTCCCACGCCTCGCGCTGCAAGGCGACGCGCTTAGCCGCACCGTCTATCGCAAGCACTACGACGAATCGCTCAAGAACACATTCGTCCGCGTCGCCGTGGAGGTCGGCGTGATGAACGACCGCTTTGTCGAAGTCACCAGCGGACTGCTCGCAGGCGATGAAGTCGTCACCACCGGAGCCTACTCGCTCGGCTTCGCCGGAAAAGGAAGCGTCTCTTTGAAGGAAGCCCTTGATGCCGCGCACGGCCACGAGCACGCCGAAGATGGCAGCGAAATGACCGCCGCGCAAAAAGCCGCGAAAACTTCCGCGAAAGGCGGCGACGGACACGAACACGGTGGCGTTTTCTCGACCGTCACCATTTTCTCCCTCGCCTCAAACGGACTCCTGCTCGTACTGCTTGTCGTAGCGATGCTGCGCAAGCCGAAGGTGGATGAAGTCGTGGCGGTCAAAACGGAGGTTCAGCCGTGAGATCAAGCAACCTACTTCCACGGATTCACAATGCGAACTCCGGTCTTTTCAAAGTCAGCAACATTGCGCGTTACGACTGTCAAATCGTGCTCCAGTGCGGTGGCGGCGATAAATCCATCAATCCCCGGCTGCGGTTTTTTTGCTGGCAACCGCCCCCAGCGGTCGGCGATTGCTTCGGTCACTGGGAGAATGCTTCCCGCAAAGCGTTTGGCGGTGAGGATCAGCCATTTCTCGATGATGCCGGCCTGCAATGGGTCTTTGATGCGTTTGAGTTCTACTCCGCGACGAATCTCGGCGAGCGACATCACACTAATCACCAACGAGTCACTTTCCTGTGCAGAAATCCATTTTTTCACGCGGGGCTCACATTGCTTCCGGCGCAACTCCGAGAGGACGTTCGTGTCGAGCAGCCATGTCATCACAATCCAATTTCCCGAGTCGGCCATGATTCACGGGCTGGTAGCGGAAGCTCGTCCACGACAAACTCATCCGACAGCAAATGCTCTTTGAAAGATTTGGCATCTCCGTCCTTTGTCTCCAGTGCTTCGCGCAAAATGCGGCGGTGCTCTTCCTCAGCCGATACGCCGTGTTCAACAGCACGCTTCTTGAGTTTTTTAACAATCGAGTCGGAAATGTTTCTTACCAGCAATTGGGTCATGCCTCAAAGTGCTATCACTGATAGCAGTCGTCAAGCCGCCGGAAAGGAAGGGAACTAAGATGCTCAATAAACTCATCCGCCTCGCCCTCCACAATCGCGCCATCGTCATCGCGCTCTCCCTGTTGCTCATGGTCATGGGCGTGAAGACGACGATGGAGCTGCCCGTCGAGGTGCTGCCGGACCTCACGAAGCCGACCGTCATCGTCCTCACCGAGTCTCCCGGCCTCGCGCCCGAGGAGGTGGAGATCAACATCACCCAGCCCATCGAGCGGTCGCTGCTCGGCGTCGCGGGGCTCACGCGACTGCGCTCCAATTCCGATGTCTCGCTCTCGCTCGTCTATGCGGAATTTGCGTGGGGCACGGACCTCTATAAGGCGCGACAATTCGTGCAGGAACGACTGGCGGGCGTGCGTGGTTCGCTCCCAGCGGGAGTGGAGCCATTCCTCACGCCAGCGGCTTCCCTCATGGGTGAGATCATGCTCGTCGGCGTGAGCAGTCGCGATGGGAAGGTGCTGCCGCGAGACGTGCGCACGCTTGCCGACTGGAGCATTCGCCCCCGCCTGCAAAGCATCCCCGGCATCGCCGAAGTGCTGAACATGGGCGGCGGCATCAAACAAATCCAAGTCCTGCCCGAGCCGCATCGCATGGCCGCGCACGAGGTGACTTTCGAGGAACTCGAAACCGCTGCGAAAGAATCCGCCAGCAACTCCACCGGCGGGTTCATCAACAGCGCGACGACCGAAATCATGGTGCGCAATCTCGCCATGACTGTGCAGCTCGAAGACATCGCACGCACTGTGGTAAAGAAAGTCGGCGACCGCAGCATCACCATAGCCGACGTGGCGAAGGTCGAGTGGGGCGTCGAGCCCATGCGCGGCGACGGCAGCGTAAACGGAAAACGCGGCGTCATCATGAGCATCACGAAGGCCCCCGGCTTCGACACACTCGCGCTCTCAGGGCAGATCGAAACGGCCATCGCCGAACTGCAAAAGACGCTGCCCGCAGGCGTCGAAGCCATCGTGCTTTTTCGCCAAGGCGACTTCATCGAAAACGCCATCGGCAACCTCAAGAGCGCCATCGGCGAAGGCGCGGTCATGGTGACGATTGTCATCTTCCTGTTCCTGCTTAACTTCCGCACCACGTTCATCACGCTCATGGCGATGCCGCTGTCGTTTGCCATCACCATGCTCACGTTCAAATGGTTCGACGTATCCGTGAACTCCATGACGCTCGGCGGCCTCGCCGTCGCCATCGGCATGGTCGTGGACGACGCCATCGTGGACGTGGAAAACGTCTTCCGCCGGTTGCAGGAAAACGCCGCGCTGCCCAAGCCTCACCCGCGCCTCGAAGTCATCGCCCGAGCCTCCGGCGAAGTGCGAAACTCCATCCTCTACGCTACGATGCTCATCATCCTCGTCTTCCTCCCGCTGCTGGGTCTGAGCGGCGTCGAGGGGCGTCTCTTCTCACCCATCGCCATCGCCACCATCATCTCGATGATGGCCTCGTTCGTCGTCTCGCTGTCGGTCATCCCCGTGCTGTGCTCCATGCTGCTGCGTCCGAAAGAAGGCCACGTTCACAAAGACGGCCCGCTCACCCGTGCGATGAAGTGGCTGCTGGAAAATACGCTCCTCCGCTTTGGCCTCTCGCAGCCGTTTCTGATGCTCGGCATCGTCGGCATGATGGTTGTCGGCGCGTTCCTTTTATACCCGCAGATGGGAAAAGACTTCCTGCCCACCTTCCGCGAAGAAACCGCGCTCGTCTCTATGACTGCCGCGCCCGGCACTTCGCTCGATGAGACGAACAACATCGCCGACGTCATCGAGCAACAACTGCTCACCATCCCCGAGGTCAAAAAAGTTGGGCGACGCCTCGGACGCGCCGAACGCGGCGACCACGTCGTGCCCGTCAGCACAGCAGAATTCGATGTGGATTTCCGCGATAAAAACAGCAAGCGCACCCGCGCCGAAATCCTCGCCGACGTCCGCAGGAAAGTGCAGAGCGTGCCCGGCACCTTCAGCGTCGTCATGGGGCCGCTCGCCGACCGCATCGGCCACATGCTCAGCGGAGTCAGCGCACCCGTCGCCATCAAAGTCTTCGGCCCCGACCTCGACAAACTGCGCCAGCTCGGCGTCGAGATTCAGGCCGTCGCGAAAACACTCCCCGGCTTTGAGGATGTGAAGCTCGACCAGCAATCATCCATCGCCCAACTGCGCATCGAGGCCAACCGCGAGCGATGCGCCGCCTACGGCATCACACCCGGCAGGCTCAACGAAATGCTCTCCACGCTCATCGGCGGCGAGAACGTCGTCGCCCTGCGCGAAGGACAGCGCGAAGTGGACCTCGCAATTCGCCTCCCACTCGAATGGCGCGAGACGCCGGAAAAACTCGGCGAACTGCCCATCGAAGTCAGCGACGGTGCAGGCGGCGTCCAGCGGGTCCCGCTCCGCCTCATCGCCGACGTGCGCGAGGCCAAAGGGCCGAACGTCATCTTCCGCGAAAACGCCCAGCGCCGCTTCGCCATCGCCATCAAGCCCAGCGTGCGCGACGTGAGCACCCTCGTCGTCGAACTCCAAAATCGCGTCGCCGAAAAGGTGAAACTGCCCGAAGGATACTTCGTCAGCTACGAAGGCGAATTCGTCGCCCAGCGCGAAGCAACCGCCCGCATCGCCACGCTCAGCGCCGTCGTATTTCTCGTCATCGCCTTCCTGCTCTACGGCTACTTCCGTACGCCGTTCTTCGCGTTCCAGGTCTTGTTCGACATCCCCCTCGCGCTCGTCGGCGGGCTCGTCTTCACCTACTTCAAATTGAACAACATCAGCATCGCCACGCTCGTCGGCTTCATCGCCGTCGCAGGCGTCGCCGCGCGCAACAGCATCATGCTTATCTCGCACTACCTGCACCTCATGCAGCACGAAGGCGAAAATTTCACAAAGGCGATGGTCATTCGCGGCACCAAAGAACGCCTCGTCCCTGTCTTGATGACCGCGCTCGCCGCCGGCATCGGCCTCATCCCGCTCGTCCTTGCCGCTGATCAGCCGGGCAAGGAAATCCTGCACCCCGTCGCCGTCGTCATCGTCGGCGGGCTCATCACCAGCACGCTCCTCGGCCTTGGCGTAACGCCCACCGTCTTCTACACCTTCGGCAGAAAGGCCGCACAAACCGCCATCGAGAACGAAGCCCCCGCCTCGCACTAGAAAACCATGCACGCATTCATCCATCACTTCCTGCACCTCCTCGGCGAGTCGCTGCCACTATTCCTCCTCGGCGCGGCGGTCGGCGCGGCTATCGAGGAATGGCTGCCGCGTGGCTGGGTGGAGCGGTGGCTGGCAGGTGGGAAGAGTTCCGTCTTCCTCGCCGCTACGGCAGGCGCACTGCTGCCGGGTTGCGCGATGACGACGATGCCGCTCGCCGCCGCCATGCGAAGGCGCGGCGTCCCCGTCGGCACTGTCGCCGCGTTTATCATGATCGCGCCCATTCTCAGCCCGCACACCATCGCGCTCACGGCGACGCTCATCAGCGTGCCGATGGTGGTCGCGCGCATCGTGCTCGCGTTCGCCGTTGCGTGCGCGCTCGGCTTCTTTCTAAATGCCGCACAGCGCAGCCTGCGCGTGCCCGTCGGCGTGGCGGGGGAGAAAAACGACTGCTGCGGAGAAAAGAAAAGCTGCTGCGATTCGGGCGACGCCCCCGCCGCAGCGCAGCCTGCATGGCGGCGCTGGCTCACGCGCTTTTTCGGGAGTCTGCGCGAGCTTGCACCCTTCCTCATCGGCGGGCTTCTCGTCGCCGCTGCGCTGCTGGCGTGGCTGCCTGTGGAGCAATATAGCGCACACCTGCGCGGCGGCTGGCTGGCGTATGCGATCGTCACGCTCATCGCTATCCCAGCCTACGTGTGCGATGGCGGGGAAATCCCGCTCACTCGCGCTCTGCTGGCGCTCGGCGTCGGTCCCGGCCCGGCCTTTTGCTTCATGCTCGCCTCGGTGGGCACATGCTTTGCCACCATCGCAATGTCGGGCCGCATCATCGGCTGGCGGGCAACAGCCATTTACCTCGCCGCATGGCTGCTGCTCGCCGTGGGCGGTGGCGTCCTCGTCGGCGCGCTCCTCGCTGCGTGAAGAAAACTTTTCGCCCTAGAACACAACAAACAAACACACATACAAAAACATGAAAACATACATCCTCGCGCTGCTCAGCAGCCTCGCAATCACCGCCGCCGCCTTCGCGCACGGCGAAGTCGAACTCGGGCCAAACGGTGGCCGCATCCTTGAGTTCAGCAAAGACGAAACCATGCACGGCGAAGTCACCGTGAAGGACGGGAAATTCGTCGTGGCCCTGCTCGACAAAGACATGAAGGCCGTCGCCCTCGCCGAACAAACGATCACTGCCAACGGCGGGCCGACCAGCAAAGCGACGAAACTCGAAGTCACCAAAGCGGACGGCAAATTCACCATCCCCGCCGTGAAGCCGGGCGAGTGGCTCATCCTCCAGTACAAGGACAACGCGAAAGCCAAAGCAGTCACCGCTCGCCTCCAATACGACACCGCAAACTGCGACGCCTGCAACGCGCAGGAGTGGATTTGCAAGTGCGCTGCGAACAAGGCGAAGAAGTAACCCAACCCGGCAAACGGGGTGGCGGCGTCCCAGGCTACGCCGCCGCCCTGCGCTTGGTTGCTTGGCATCTGTGTCGTGGACCGGGCCTTTGTCGAAGAAACGTTGTTGCGTCCAACTTCTGTCCGGCTATTGAAGTTAGCCATGACTAAGAAATATATCCCACGCTGCCTCACACTCGCGACCATCCTCGGACTCTCCGCTGCACACGCGGGCGAGTTCGCGCTGGGCGATTGGGGTGGCGCGCGGACAGCCCTCTCGGACAAAGGGATCGACTTCACGCTCGGCTACACCGCTGAGGTATTCGGCAACGTCTCCGGCGGCTTGCGCCAAGGCGCGGCGTTCAACGGCTTGTTCGAGCTTGGGATCGACTTTGACTTCGAGAAACTGGCCGGGCTTAAAGGGCTCACCGGCCATGTGAATGGCTTCATCCCATCGGGCGAGAGCTTCAGCGGGCACTACGGCGGCGACCTCGGCACCATCTCGAACCTCGAGTTTTACAACAGCGCCCGCATGTTTGAGGCATGGCTCCAGCAAGACTTTCTCGACGGCAAACTCAGCATCCGCGCGGGCTCTCTCGCGCTGGATGAAGAGTTCGTCGTCAGCGAATACAGTGCGCTTTTTTTGAACGCCAGCTTCGGCGCAGACACGGCCATGTCGGCCAATATGCCTGTGCCGATTTACGCCATCACCTCGCCCGGCATCCGCTTTAAGCTCCAGTCCACCGAGCGCCTCTACCTCCAAGCCGCGCTCTACGACGGCAACCCGGCCCCCGGCTTCTTCGGCGATCCCTCCGCAGGCGCAGCGACGAGCAGCGAAGCCAACCGCCACGGCACCGATTGGTCTCTCCGCTCCAGCGAAGGCAGCCTTTGGATCGTGGAAGTGGGCTATGTCGTCAACGCACCCGGCGAGGAGAAAGCGGACGAAGCAGCCGGTCCCCACGCCCACGCACACAATGCGGAATCCCACGAACGCTCGCACGGCACCGGCGAGAAACACATCTGCTGCGGCTCGGAGCGCGGCCTCTTCGGCAGCTACAAACTCGGCTACGCCCACCACACAGACGCCTTTCTCGATTACGCCGCGCTCTCCCGTGGCGCGCTGCGCAACAAGAGCCGCAACTCCGCGCTCTACGCCGTCGTGGACCAAGAACTCTTCCGCGAGGCGCGCACCGAAGACCAAGGGCTCGGCCTTTTTGCCCGCGCCATGTTCGTCCCCGAATCGCAGAACACCGTCGCGTATGCTGTGGAAGCGGGCCTCGTGTATAAAGGACTGTTCCCCGGACGCGATGAAGACACCATCGGCCTCGGCTTCGCCCACCTGCACATCAGCGCCGACTTCGCCCGCGCCACCGATCCGCGCCTCGACCATGAGCAAATCCTCGAACTCACATACAGCGCGCAACTCACGCCGTGGCTGAGCATCCAGCCGGATGTGCAATACATCATCCACCCTGGTGCCTCGAACGCCTTGAGCGACGAGTGGGCCGTCGGCTTGCGGGCCAGCGTCGCGTTCTGAGACTTTTCCCATTTGCGGGAATAGGCGGCAGCGTTCAGCCTCTTACTATCTCTATGATACACCGCATCTTGCTCGTCGCGCTTCTTTGGCTCGGCCTCGCGTCCGCGCTCCACGCCCAAAAAGAAGGCAAAGACTTGCCCGACCTCACCGAGCGCACGCTCTACGCCGATACCGCCGCCATCGAGCCGGGCAAGCCGTTCACGCTCGGTTTCCACTTCAAAATTGCCGACACATGGCACGCCTACTGGCGCTTCCCCGGCGGCGTCGGCATTCCGTTTACCATCACGAAGTGGAACCTGCCGAAAGGGTGGCAAGTCGAGGAGCCCGAGTTCCCGCTGCCGCAGATGCTCATAGATGGAAATATGGCGACGCTCTACGGCTACGAGCACGAGGTGATGTTCACCGTGAAGGTCACGCCGCCGGAAAAAACGCCGCTCGCCAGCGCGACCATCGGTGCGAAGTTCGAGTGGCAAGTCTGCACGGACATCTGCGTCCCCGGTGAGGCGGAGCTGGCCCTCACGCTCCCCATCGGGAAGGCCGCGCCTGCAAACGCCGCGCTCTTCGCGAAGTGGGCCGAGCAGATGCCACGCACCGACGAGCCGCCGACGAAGGACGTGACTTTTGACATGCCGAAAAAGGAACTCCGCGTCCGCATCGGCGGCCTGCCAGCCGAGACGAAGACCGAGTTTTTCGTCATCCCCACGCCGAAGCTCGGAGGCGGCATCGCGTTCCAAAAGTCCGTCACCGTCGAGAGCAGTGCCGACGGCGCGAAGCTCTTCAAATACCCGTGGGACGACGAGCTGGGCTGGAGCGGCCTGCTCGTCATCACCGACCCCGAGGGTAAACGCAAAGGCTGGTACATCGGCGACCCGCCGCCGGTGAAAGGCCCAGACGCAGCGTCCGCGCCCGTAGAAAGCGCCGACGACGGCGAGACGTGGGACCCCTTCGACGAACTCGCGAAGGCCGAGCCCGAGGGGCTGCTCTCTCTGCTGCTCAAAGGATTCCTCGGCGGACTCCTGCTCAATTTGATGCCCTGCGTGCTGCCCGTCATCAGCCTGAAAATCTTCGGCTTCATGCAGCAGGCCGGGGAGGCGAAAGACCGCATCTTCAAGCTCGGGCTCGCGTATTGTGGCGGCGTCTTCGCGTTCTTCGGGGCGCTGGCAGTGATCGTCCTCGGGCTGGCATCCGTGAACCAATCGCTCGGCTGGGGCGCGCAGTTTTCTAATCCGCTCGGGCTCACCGTGATGATCGCGATCATGTTTGGCTTTGGGCTCAGCCTTCTCGGCGTGTTTGAAGTCACGCTCGGCGGCGGTGCCTCCACGAAGCTCAGCGAAGCAGCGGGCAAAGAGGGAATCGGCGGCGCATTCATGCATGGTTTTTTCACCACGCTCCTCGGCACGAGCTGCACCGCGCCACTCGTCGGCCCCGTCATTGGCATCGCCGTGAATGAGCCCGGCCCCAAGGTCTTCGCGCTCTTCGCCGCTATCGCCACGGGGCTGGCGCTCCCGTACTTCCTCCTCACTTGGAAGCCTGCGTGGATGAGATTCCTGCCCAAGCCCGGCATGTGGATGGTGCGAATGAAACAAATCTTCGGCTTCGCAATGCTCGGCTTTGCCGTGTGGCTGCTCAACTCGCTGCCCACCAGCCCGATGGTCGTAGCAGTCGGCGCGTTCCTCCTCGCGCTGAGCTTCGCGGCGTGGATTTACGGCACTTACCACGATGCCCGCTGGCCGTTGCCGCTTGCGCTCGTCTTGGTCGTCGGGGCGTGGATGTATTTCATTCAAGGCACCGTGCAGCCGCTCAAAGGCAAAGCCTCGAACCTCCTCGTGGACATCCGCCGTGGGCTCAATGCAAACCGCCCCGTGTTCGTAGATTTCACCGCCGACTGGTGCCAGAACTGCAAGTTCTTTGAAGCAACCGTGCTCAACACCGAGCCCATCCAAGCCGCGTTCAAAGCGAAGAACGTCCTCTTTGTAAAAGCCGACTACACCGCCGGAGCGCCCGATATCAAAGCCGCGCTCGTAAAATGCCGCCGCGCTGGCGTGCCGCTCTACGTCCTCTTCCGCAAACGCGGCGACGCATGGATCGCCGATGGTCTCACGCAAAGCGGATTGCTGGCCGAGCTGAACAAGCTCCCGTGATTCTGCGCACGTCCGTAGTCTGGGGATAACGCTGAACTGCGAGTGTCGCTCTCATCGGAGAGTCATACCATCCACACCCCCAGCCAGCGGCAAATTCACGGGACAAATCACTTCGCCTTCCGGAGGTCCGCCATCGCTTCCGCAAGCCCTTTGCCGATGCCGCCGAGGATTTTCGCCGAGCCGAGGTAGTGGAATTCGAGGTTCGACACACCCTTCTCGAGCACCTGCCGCTCGCGCTCCGTCATTCCTTCGGCGAGCGCTTTCTCCATCGCGGCTTTCTCCTCTGCGGGTTTCAAATTGCCGTCCTTCGCCTGCTTTTTCGCCTGCTGTTTGATGTCGCCTTCCTTTGCCCGGGCGAGCTTCAGCTCGCGGTCCCAATACTTCTCCGTGCGGATCGCTGCGACATTCCCTTTGAACTCCGGCATCTCCGCCGGTGCGCCCATCGCGGTGCGGATGTTTTCGTGCGTGGATTTGTAGCGCTGCTGGTCCGGTCCATACTCCGAGGTCGGGCCGCCGACGCCGATGACGCCGATGACGAACGGCATCTTCGGTGCGTTCAAATCCTTCCGAACATCGCGGATGAAATGCGCCATCGCCGTGCTGTAGGCATCGTAGCCGCCGGCCTTGTCGCGATTCGGATAAGTGCCGCCGTCCACCATATCGTTCCAGCCCTGGAACCACGCAAAGCCGGCGATTTCGTAGCCCTGCGCCGCATCGTAGCCGGGCACCACGCGCTTCGGGTCTGCCAGCACTTTTTTCACGTGCTCGATCATGTGGCGGTAGTAAACCCCCGTCGCCTTCGCCTTCTCCGCATTCATCGCCGCGACGTCCTTGCCCTGTTTCGCAAATCCCGCGAGCTGCGTTTCGTTGAACACGTAAGGCCCTGCGCTCGGCGAACGGAAATCGGTATTCAGGCTCTTGCCGCCCCACGAAGTCTTGATGAGCAGAATCGGCGCATCCGTCGTCTTCTGCGTGTAAAGGCCGAACGTGAACTCCGGCCCGATCTTCTCCGTCGTCGCGCCGAAGCCCGCTGTCAGCTTGCCCGTCTGCTCCGTCGTGTCGTCCTTCGAGCAGCCGATGGATGAAATCCACACGCGCTCGCAGACCTTCGGTTTTCCATCCGCGCCCATCATTTCTTCGAGCAT
Source organism: Prosthecobacter debontii (assembly GCA_945905735.1). Classification (GTDB taxonomy): domain Bacteria; phylum Verrucomicrobiota; class Verrucomicrobiia; order Chthoniobacterales; family Chthoniobacteraceae; genus SXWH01. Next base: position 17,633 of record CAMDQC010000020.1, read on the forward strand.
CGGCTTCGTCGCCGGGTCCATGCCGATGTGCTCAAAAGTGGTGATCTTCGCGTGTCCCTGCATGTTCGACTGTCCGGCGAGGATATAGACTTGCAGTGGTTTCGCAGCGGATGCGGCGACGGAGGACGCGATGAGAAGTGTGAGTATTTTGTTCATAGGTTGGAGTCTGTTTGTTTGTGAGTGACGCTCATTGAAGACGCTTGAGCTCCGGGCGCTCGGCGGATGCTTCGATTTTTGCGATGGCCTCGCGGACGGCGGCGGCTTTTTGCAGGCTGAGTTTCTTCGGGAAGTCCGGCTCCCGTTGCTCGAAGTAATCGGCGCTTTCTTTCATGCTCGGGATGGCCACTTGCGCGTGCGCTCCGTATTTCAGCAAGATGGGCAGGATTTCCTTGATGCGCTCCTGGCTGGCCCATGGGTTCTGGCTGCGGATGTAGTCGGCGCAGGCCATGATGCCTTCTTCGATTTGGTGTGCCGCGAGGACTTTGAGGCCGTTGAGACGCACTTCGTCGGCGAACATCTCGCCGCTCGGCGCAGGCGTTACGACGGCCTCACGGATGACGGGCAGCAGGGGTTTGATTTCCTCAAAGCTCAGTCGCTTGTAGATGCTGCTGACCTTGCCGCGTGCGTGACCGTCCTGATTTTGCAAGCCCTTCGCGATGGCCGCGCGGAGCTTGTCGCGGTCCACGCCTTCCAGCTTCTTCGCGTCGTTGAGCATTCGCTGAAACACCGCTCCGCAGAGGTAGCGCTGCTCCATGGCGCGTGGGTCGTCCTTGGCCGCGGGCATCGCGATGCGTTCGAGGATTTCGGGCAGCGCGGGCAATGCAGCGGAGCCGATGGCCGCAAGCGCATCGGCCGCTTTTACGCGCAGCCAAAGGTCGGAGTGCTGGAGTGCTTTGCGAAGCTGCGGGACGGCGGGCGCAGCGAATCCCCCCAGCTCTTCGAGCGCGTGGCAGGCGCCGATACGGGCATCGAGCGAAGGCGATTCGAGCAGCGCGACAATCGCGGGAATGGGCGCGGGTTTGCGTTTGGAGAGTTCGGCTGCCGCTCGTTCGCGCACGATGGGCGACCACGAGCCGAGGCGTGCGAGGAGATCGGCTTCGGTGAGTTTTTGGTAAAAGCTTTTGCGGTCTTTGTTATCCCAGCCGCGCCCATCGGCGATAAGGCTCTGTGCGGCGGCGGCGCTGAGTTGCGGGGCGAGGCCGGCCTTCTTTCCGGTGAGCACGATCTTTTTGAGCGGCAGCGCGTAGCCGAGCAGATAAGCGCCCGTCGCGTCCCAGTTTTTGTAGCTGTCGAAGTCCGGCTCCGGCGGGCCTTGATGCGGAAACGTCCCGTCCCACCGCCGCGCGAGGTCGTGATACCAGCCGCCAAATTCGTTCATCCACGCGCCCGTCGCGTTCGGGCCGGCCTGACCGATGGCGGGCAGCGACCACGTCATGTTGAAAAAGTTCCCCGTGTGTCCGCCATCGCGTTCGTTGCCGTGCGAGGCCACGGCCATGCGCGTAAAATACTCCGCGCCCTTCGCTTCGCCGAGTCGCTGGAAGAGCACGGCTGCCATGCCGCATTTGCCGTTGTCCTCGTGCGTCTGGGTCCACGCCGGATGATCGCCGTACGGCACCGCGCCTTTGCCGATGTAGAATCGCATGAGCTTCGCGCTCAGCTCGATTGCCTTTGCCACTTCGGGGTCCTTCACGCCCGCGTCGCGCGCCATCACGAGGCTGATGGTCAGCGGCAGACCCGGCGCATTCATCATGCCGTAGCCGCTCAGCCGCCCATCCGGCAGCGCAAACTTGTGCCCCCACGAACCCACCGCGCTCTGGCCCTTGGCCGCGTCCATCGCGAGCCGGCGCAAGCCCGGCAGCACCGAGGCATCGCCGGTCGCCGTGATGTATTCCGAGAGCAGCATCATCACGTAGCCGTAGTACCAAGTGCTGTAGCCATTCGTGGAATAATCCGCCGCCCACTGCGCCTCGCGTTTCACGAGCGGCAGATGCGCCGGGTCGCCGCTGGCGAGCAGCGCGAGCGCGTTGAGCGAGCGCGGGATGCCGTCGGTCTTCTTCGGGTAATCTGCCGCAGCCATGCGAGCAGCGAGCGCCTTCACGCCCTGCTCAAAAATACGCTTCGACTTCGGGCAGGCAAACGGCGCAGTCGCGTTAAACGTGCCCATCACCAGCAGCTTCACCACGACCTCCTCCGACTTCCCCGCGCGCCAGCGAGTGAGCGCCAGTTTTCCCGCGGCCGCCTCCGTCTCCGCAGCCGTGATCGCGCGGCCCAACTCCGTGCGCGGGTCGAAAGAAAACGGCTTCCCTCCCGCGCCCAGCAACACGTCGCCCACCGCGATCACGCCATCGGCCGGCGAGCCTTGATCGACGACGGTCACAGCAATCTGCCGCGCATCCGTAGTCACGAGCTTGTCGGAAAACATCCACCCGCGCAGACCCGTCGGCCCGAGATTCCAGTCCTTCCGCGCCTTCGCCGGGATGGCTTCGCCTTTGGTAAAATCAGGGTTTGCAAAAGCCCCGCCGGAAGCGCCGGGCGACGAGACGGATGACACGAGCAGCGCCGCGCATGTGGAAAGAAGGATGAGTTTCATAAGAGAATAGTTTGGGAGCGAGCAGGCAGAGCCGCCCGGCAAATGCCCGGGCACCCACCGCCGCAACCGCGCAGGCACTAGTGAGGAAGCGCGCCGAGCGCAAACCCGCACTTTCACCACAAGCCTGCCCCTTTTCGGGTCTGCCTTCGTGGAGGCTGCCGGCGAGCAAGCCGCGCAACCAAACCGCCAGAAAGCACGCGATCGGGTGCCAGACTGATAGTGCCTGTGCATCTTCACATGGTGAATGCGTAGATGAAAATCCGCCCGTCCGGCGCGAGCCCCACCCAGCCGTTGAAGCGGCCTGTGAGCGACTTTGGGCCGAAGAGTTCGAGCTTCGAGAATTGATCGCGGCTCGCCCACCACGCTGCGGGCGCTTTCGGCGCGGCGTAGGCTGCGGGGCCGTTCACCACCGGCGAGGCCGCCAATGCAGCACGCCAAAGCGGGATGTCTGCGGCGGACACGGACAGCGCGTAGAATGCGGAAAAATCTGCCGGGCCGAGAACGCCGTCTCCCACTTTGTCCTCCACGAACCGCGCGTCCAACAACGCTCCGGGCAGCTTGCCGTGGCGGCTGAGTTGCTTGGTGATGGTTTCGACGCGGGCTTTGATTTGCGCTGCGTCGGATTGTGCCGTCGCCGCGATGCCGTCGGGTTTTGTCGAGTCGCCCGGCTTGCAGGCGCTGATGACTAATGCGGCCGCGACGAATATGGCGGCTGTGGCGATGGAGCGGGATTTCATTTGTGTGTGCGGTGCTTGGATTGATGTGCCAGTCACAAGCTTGCTGTCTCGGCCGTCCCGGCTTTCGCTTATTTCGACTTTCCCGAACGCAGTAGCTCGAGATTCGCCTCGGCGAAAGCCTTGCCCATTAGCGCAAAAGTCTTCGCGCAGCCGAGGTAGTGGTAGCCCGCGTTCGACGCGCCGCGTGTCCATTTGGTGGCCTCTTCCGGCGAAATCACCTCGGCCTCATACTTCTTGAGATATTCCTTTTGCTCCGCGTCGGTCATGGTGCCGTCCTTGTTCGGGCCGTTCTTGCCTTTGTTCTTGAGCGTGGCGGCCATCCCTTTGATTTTGCCGCGCTTCTCGTCAATGTCCGCGAGTTCATCGGCCCAGAATGGGGCGGTCTCCACGGCGGCGACGTTGCCTTTGAACTCCGGCAGCAGCGAGGGCGCAGCCATGGCCTTGCGGAAGGCGACCGTGCTGCCTTCTGCCTTCAAGCCGCCGACGCCGAGCACACCGATGACGAACGGCATTTTCGGCGCACCCAAATCCTTCCGCACGTCGCGGATGAAGTCGGCCATCCACACGCCGTATTTGGTGTAGTCCCTCGTCTTGCCATCCGCGCCCGTGGGGTAAGTGTTGCCGTCCACGAGATCGTTGAAACCCTGGAGCCACACAAAGCCCGCAATCTCGTAGCCCTGCGCCGCGTCGTAGTCCGGGCAGACGCGCTTCGGGTCGGCGAGCACGCTTTTCACATGCTCGACCATGTAGCGGTAAAAGCGCCCGGTTTCCTTGGCCTTCTCCGCCTTCACTGCGGCGATGTCCTTGCCCTGTTTCTGCATCTGCGCGAGTTGCGCCTCGCTGAACTCGTAAGGCCCCGCGCTCGGCGGGCGGAACTCGGTATTTAGACTCCTGCCGCCCCACGCCGTCTTGATGATGAGCACCGGCTCGGTGAACGCCGCATCCATCGCCAGCCCGAACGTGAACTCCGGTCCGATTTTCCCGCCGTCCTTCGTCGGCTGGTCGCCCCGCGCGCCGAAGCCTGCGGTGAGTTTGCCCAGCCCCTCGCCATTCGCGCTGCCGTCGTAGCGGCCCGTGAGATACGAAATCCACGCGCCCTCGGCGACCGCCGGTTTCCCATCCGCGCCGCGCATCATTTTCAAAAGCGGCGCCGTCGCCGGGTCATCGCCGATGTAGTCGAAGGTCTCAATCCGCGCGTGCCCCTCCATGTTGGACTGCCCGGCGAGGATGAAGACTTTGAGCGGCTTTGCGTGAAGCTGATCCGGAAGAAGGAAGGAGATGAGGGAGAGAATCGCGATGATGGTTTGATGGCGCATAAAAGAGTTCGGAGATTCATTCGTCGCGGCCCGAGCGGCAAGTGTTCAATGAGGTGGCGGGCGATCAATATGCGCACGGGAACTCGCGAACCCTTGCCCTCGGAAGGCCCGCGATCGCGATTGGGATACACGAAGGAGTCGAACGGCATCACTCCCCGGCGAAGAACGACGTCCACGAGGCGAATGCTACCTCAGCCGTTTATTACTGAAGGCGACGCCAATGGATTCCCACAGGGCTTTGCGCACGGCGGAGCGGGGAACTTTAGTTTTTTCGCCGGTGAGGAGGGGTGGGTTTTTGGCGAGGAGGTCGAGCGTATCCACGCCGAGTCGCCACGGGAGGTAGCAGGCCATGCGCGTGCGCCGGTTGCGGATGGAGACGATGTAGAGTCGCCCGGAATCGAGCAGTTCGCGGGCGCGCTGCTCCCATAGCTCGAAGACGGGCTGGGCTTCGGAAGGCGCGGCGCAGATTAAGGCGGGGTCGGTGCCGATGTTCATGAGTTCGGTCGCGGGCAGGTAGCAGCGTCCGCCTTCGAGGTCGGCTGGGATGTCGCGCAGGATGTTCACGAGTTGCAGGCCTTTGCCGAAGTCGTTGCCGAGGCGGGTGAGGTCTTCCTCGGGCATTTTGGAGTAGTTGGGGAGGTGGTGAAAGCAGAGGCGTGTCCACCATTCGCCTACGCACCCGGCGACGAGGTAGATGTAGTCTTCCAGCGTGTCTGCATCGGCGATGGCGGTGATGGCGCGGTTGTCGGTGAAGACTTCGAGGTCCATGCTTTGGCCACGGATGATGTTCGTCATGAGGTCCGCCGTTTCGCGAAATTCCCAGACGTCGAGGGCGTGAAATGCGGCGAGGACTTGGGGGAGGGATTCGATGAGTTTTTTCTCTCCGGGATGCACGGGCTGGATGTCGCGCTGGATGCTGGACATGGCGTGTGGAGGGAAGCCGCCCTTGACTAGCAGCTCGAACTCCGAGAGCCGCCGCAGCCGTACGGATGGGGCGATATTTTCCGTATCGGCGATGGTGTCGCTGGCCCGCGCGAGCATATAGGCGATGCCGATGGCGGGGCGGATGGCGGGGGGCATGAGCCGGATGCTGAGGTAAAAGGAACGCGATACGGACTTGAGCAGTCGTTCGTCGATTCCGGTTGTTTTTGGCTTGGCCTTCATTTGGAGAGTATGAAGCGGATCAAGGATTCGTCAAAGTTCCCGATGGCTTCGCTGTTTTCGAGCCACGCGGTTTCGGAGCCTAAAAGCGGGAGGCTTTCGGCTTGTCGCCATTGTTCGAGGAGTCGTGCGCCGGTGGCATCTAGGGCGACGGGGTCTTTGCTGGCGTAGAGCGTGGCGTGGGGGTTGGCAAAGTGCGGATTTGCCGCTGGGCCGCCCGCGTAGGTGACGGCGAGCGCGTCAAGAATGTGCAGAACGCATTTCCCGCCGATGCGGGGGTCGGCGTACATCTCCGGCAGTGCGCCTGCACCGCCGGGACCGGCTGTGGTGAAGCGCCGCCAGTTGTCCACGTTGTCCACGACGGCACTGTAAATCGCGCCATGAACGCCGGTGCCGGGCGCGTCGCTGAGGGCGGGGATGTTGATCCATTTCGTCGCGTCGCGGCTCAGGAGTTTGCAGACGTGGCTCTTCGAGCTGAGCTGGTCGCCTTCGTTCTTTGCGACCGCGATGACGCGCTCTGCAAACTGCGCGTCGCCCCAATTAAGCTGCCCGAGCACGGGTGCAGTGAGTGAGCCTTCGCGGTCCCAGTCCTTGGGCTGTGCAATCGCGCGGACCTCGCAGCCGAGGCGCTCGGCGGTGAACCCTGCGTCGCGAAGAACGCCCGCGTCGCGGTCCCAGACGAAGATGTTTTTCTCCGGCACGCCCGCCGACTTTAGCCCTTCGACGACCGCTGCGACGACTCCGCGTCGTGTGGAAAAATAACGTCCGCCTGCCGCTGTGACTTTGATCCCCACACGATCCGTAGGCGTCGCGAGCGAGCGCCAAGCATCGGCTGCCGTCGGGCGGCCCGTCGCATTTTTCACCACGGTATCCACCATCTGGCGGGTGATGCGTGGGTTCTCCTCAAAGCCGTCCATCGCTGCCGGATCGCGGACCACCGCGACGATGGATGGACCTCTCGGTTTCTGCGGAATCGCAGGCGCAGCGGCATCCACCGAAGGCGGTGGATTCAGTTGCGGCGGCTCATCTTGGGCTGAGAGCGAACTGGCGCAAACAGCGGAGCCCAGCGCAATCAAAATTCGGTTCACGCCGCTACCAATAGCGCGAGCAGCGCGGGGAGTCCAGCCGTTGCTACTTTACCTCGCTCAGTTTCACCGGAGCCCCGCCGCGCCGCGCGCTCTCATCGGCGGCGGACATGAAGGCGTGCATCTCCAGCGTCTCTTCCATGTCCACGGGAGGCTTGCCGGTTTGGAGAAATTTGACGATTTCCCCGACGAGCGGCGCGTAGTCGTCGCCGCCGCTTTTCTGCTCCGCGAAGGTCTTGCTGCCGAAGAGCGTGACTTTGTGCGGGAGCGATTTTGTGCGCAGGCCGATGAGCGTGCCGGTGCGCCCGCCGCTCCATTTTCCGACGACGACATCGGTATCCGCCGTCTTCGTCCGTGTCACACTTTCGCAGCCTTTGCCGAGCGCAGTGTAGAGCGCCTCGGTGGGGTGGATGCCGTACCAGTAGAAGTCGGGGTGCGACTTCTCCAGATGCGCGGGGCCGTAGGAAATCGCGCCGCGAATCTCGCCGACATCGGTGGCCATGAGTTCCTTCATTGAGGCATACCAGCGATACGCGCTGCCCGTCCAGATGGGCACGCCAGCCTCCTTCGCGAGCCGGGCGATTTCCCGTGCATCGGCGAGGGAGCCCGCGAGTGGCTTGTCGATAAAGAGCGGCTTCTTTGCGGCGATCACGGGCTTCGCTTGGGCGAGATGCGGGCGACCATCCACGCTCTCGATGAACACGGCATCCACGTCGGCGCACATCGCTTCGATGGATGGGTATATTTTCACGCCCCACTTTTCGCGCAGCTCTTTGATGTAGCCATCGACTCGCGAAAATGACGACTCGATGTCCGGGCTGGAAGACCCGATGGCTGCGACGACGCGGGCACCGGGGATGTGGTTTTTCGCCGTCGGGTCATTGAGAATCTGCGTGAACGCGGTGGCGTGGGACGTGTCGCAGCCGATGAGTCCGATGCGGATTTCTGCGGCGGAAAGGTTGAGCGTGAGGAGGGCGAAGAGAGCTGAGAGTTTCATACGCGCAACGCTGCTCGACTCCGGGGAAAAGCGCCATCCGAAAAAAACTTCTCGAAACACTCCTTGCAGCCCGTGCTTCGCCTGCTACAAAGCGACTCGTGTCACGGGGTGTAGCTTAGCTTGGTAGAGCGCCTGGTTTGGGACCAGGAGGTCGTAGGTTCAAATCCTATCGCCCCGACCACTTTCTCGAAAGTGGTCGTTCGTGAAGGTGAGGTTGCGCCCGGTGGAGCGAGTGGCTACATGGCCCGTTCTTATGACGATTCTCGACCACGAAACCTCCGATTTGCCGACACCTACGGGCCCGATGCGGGTTCACATTTTCCGTCCGGCAGCGGACGGGAAATATCCGGGCATCATGCTTTATTCCGAGATATTCCAAGCGACGGGCCCCATCCGGCGGACGGCGGCGCTCTTGGCGGGAAATGGCTTTGTCGTGGCGGTGCCCGAGATTTTCCACCAGCACGAAGCGCCCGGCTCTGTCCTCAGCTACGATAGCGCGGGCGCGGATCGCGGGAACTGGTGCAAGGCGAACATCGATATGGCTAGCTTCGACGCCGACATGGCGATCACGCGGGAGTTCCTGAAGGCGCACCCGAACTGCACCGGCAAGCTGGGCTCGATGGGGATTTGCGTGGGCGGTCACTTTAGCTTTCGCAATGCGATGAGCCCGGATGTGCTGGCGGCGGTGTGCCTGTATGCGACCGACATTCACAAGCTGGCGAGCCATGTGCGCGGGCTGGGGACGGGGATGGCGGACGACTCGCTGGAGCGCGCGCGCCGTGGGGACATTAAAGGCGAACTGCTGATGGTCTGGGGACGGCAAGACCCGCATGTGCCCTTCGAGGGGCGCGTGCAGATCCGCGAGGCGCTGGAGCAAAGTGGGACGCTCTACACCTCGCTGGAGTATAACGGCGCTCACGCCTTCATGCGCGACGAGGGTCCGCGCTACAATCCGGTGCTGGCGAACTTCGTGTACGCACACGCGCTCGAACTCTTTAAGCGGAAGCTCGGCGAGGGCGACCAGCTCTCGGCGACGGTCGCGACGGAGACGAAGCACTAGGCGCTTCCGGGTAGAAATGACGAATGACGAACGTTTCGGCGTTCGTCATTCGTTGAATCTTGCGTCTGTGTGCCCGGCTATTTCTTCGGGAAAGCGCTCGTCGCTGCGACGGCTTTGCCCGCGTTGCGCACTGCTTTGTCGAAGTCTTTGTCGTCGGGGCGTCCGCTGAAAATGAGCTTGCCCGTGGTATCGAAGACAAAGGCGTGTGGAATGCCGCTAAAGCTCACCGGGCCGCTAACTCCGCCTTTGGTGATGGTGTAGCTGAGTTTGTTCTTTTTGACGATCTCCTGAATCTTGTCGTCGGCAGAGTTTTGGCTCTCTGCACCGATGACGATGGTGTCGGCCTTGTTGCTCTTGGCGAGCTTCTCGATGTGCGGGAGGCTGGCGAGGCACGGGCCACAGTTGACGCCCCATGCTTCGATGACGACGGCCTTTCCGCCTGTGTTTGCGAGGCTCACGGCGGGGCCGCTGACCACGGCACCGATGGTGAAGTCGGATAGTTTAGCGTTGGGCACAGTGGGTTTTTTGTCGGCGGCGAATGCGGCGGCTCCAAGTGCGATAGTTGCGAGTAGGAATGTTTTCATAGCGGCTGCAGTTTGATCCTCCGACGTAGGAAGGCAATGCCCTTTATCCCTGTCGAACGCTCAGCTTTGCCGCTAGGCGCAGCGCGCAGAAGAGGCTGTCGGGCATCGCTTTTCCCTGCCATGCGATGTCGAGGGCGGTGCCGTGATCGACGCTGGTGCGGATGATGGAGAGGCCGAGCGTGGTGTTCACGGCGCGGTCAAATGCGAGCGCTTTCACGGGGATGTGGCCCTGGTCGTGATACATGCAGACGAAGGCGTCGGTCGCGCGGCGTTTCGCGGTGATGAATGCGGTGTCGCCGGGCAGCGGGCCTTCGACATCGTGGCCTCGTTCGCGGGCGGCGAGGATGGCGGGGATGATGATGCGCTCTTCCTCGCGGTCGCCAAAAATCCCGTGCTCGCCGGCGTGGGGATTCAGCCCGCAGACGACGATTTTCGGTGCGCGTCCACGGATGCGCAGGAGGCTGGCAGCGGTGAGTTCGATGACTTCCAAAATGCGCTCCACGGTGAGCAAGCGCGGCACTTCCGCGTATCCGCAGTGGGTGGTGACAAAGGAGCAGGTAATCTCCTCGGAATACTGCATCATACAGGAGCGGGCGGCGTCCGTGCGCTTGGCGAAAATCTCCGTGTGTCCGGGGAAATGATGCCCGGCCATGTGCATCGCCTCTTTGTTCAAAGGCGCGGTCGTCACGGCATCGACGCGACCCGCGAGCGCGTCGTCGATGGCGCGGTTCACGTATTGGTAGGCCGCGTTGCCCGTGGCGGCATTGATCGCGCCGGGAGTGAATTCCGCCATCGTGATGATGCCAGAATCTTTTACATCTTCCGCGCGCGGCGACGGCAATCCTGTCCGTTCCGCACACGCGACGAGCACGGAAAGGTCACCGTACACGACCGGCACGCAGCATTCGCGAAGCGAGGACTCGGCGAGCGCTCGCAGGCAGACTTCGGGGCCGACGCCCGCAGGGTCTCCCATGGTGATGGCGATCCGCGGGAGCATCGGTGACGGCGGCTACAGCATGTCTGTGACTGCACCAAGGCTGGCGCTGGTCACGGTGGCTGCGTACTTGGCGAGGACGCCGCGCTTGTAAGTCGTGGCGGGCTTCTTCCACTTCTTCAAGCGGGCTTCGATTTCTGCCTTGGAGACGCCGAGGTCGATGGTGCGCTTGGAGGCATCGATCGTGATCGGGTCGCCGTTCTTGACGATGGCGAGCGGGCCGCCGAGCGCTGCTTCGGGCGTGATGTGGCCGGCGACGAATCCGTGCGAGCCGCCGCTGAAGCGTCCGTCGGTGATGAGCGCGACGTCTTTGCCGAGGCCTTTGCCCATGACGGCGCTGGTGGGCGAGAGCATCTCGCGCATTCCGGGTCCGCCGACGGGACCTTCGTGCCGAATGACGATGACGTGGCCCTTCTTGACGGAGCCATCGAGGATGGCTTTGAGCGCGTCGCCTTCGTTTTCAAACACGATGGCTTTGCCGGAGAAGCTGAGGCCTTCCTTGCCGGAAATTTTTGCGACGGCGCCGCCGGGTGCGAGGTTGCCGTAGAGGACGACGAGATGGCTGTCCTTTTTGATCGGGTCGCTGACGGGGCGGACGATTTCCTGCCCTTTCGGGTAGTGCTTCACGCGCTTGAGGTTCTCTTTGAGCGTCTTGCCGGTGACCGTCATGCAATCGCCGTGGAGCAATTTCTCTTCGAGGAGCATCTTCATGAGCGGGGTCTGGCCGCCGATGGCGACGAGCTCGGACATGAGGAAGCGGCCGCTTGGCTTCAAGTCGGCGAGCACGGGGACGCGCTTGCCGATTTTGGTGAAGTCGTCGATGTCGAGCTTCACGTTTGCGGCGTGGGCCATCGCTAGCAAATGGAGCACGGCATTCGTGGAGCCGCCGAGTGCGATGACCACGGTGATGGCGTTCTCGAACGCTTCACGAGTGAGGATTTCGCTCGGGCGCAGGCCGCGCTTGATCATCTCCACGACGGCGACGCCTGCCGCGCGGGCGTCCATGGCTTTTTCCTTCGAGACGGCATTTTGGGCGGAGCTATTCGGGAGCGACATGCCGAGAGCCTCGATGGCGCTGGCCATCGTGTTCGCCGTGTACATTCCACCGCACGAGCCTGCGCCGGGGATTGCGTGCTCTTCGATGAGGGTGAGTTCGCGTTCATCGATCTGGCCGCCGGCGTGTTTACCGACCGCTTCGAAGCACGAGACGATGTCGAGCGGCTTGTCGGCGATGAGAGCGGCGCGTTCTTTATTCAGGCGCTTTTCCGCGAGGATGCCGTTGATGCAGCCGGGTAAAATGGTGCCGCCATAGACGAAGACGGCGGGCCGATTCAGCCGCGCCATCGCGATAAGGCAGCCGGGCATGTTTTTGTCGCAGCCGCCGATGGCCACGAGGCCGTCGAGCATCTCGCAGCCCATCACAGTCTCGATGCTGTCGGCGATGACCTCGCGCGAAACGAGCGAATATTTCATCCCCTCGCTGCCCATCGAGATGCCGTCGGAAATCGTAATCGTCCCAAAGATGATGCCTTTTCCGCCGCCCGCCCCGACGCCGGCCTCGGCTTCGCGGGCGAGTTTGTCGATGTGCATATTGCACGGCGTGACCATGCTCCAAGTGCTGGCGATGCCGACTTGCGACTTCTTGAAGTCCTCGCGGGCAAACCCTACGGCGTGCAGCATTGCGCGACTGGCGGCGCGTTCGGGTCCATCAGTTACCTGACGTGACCAATGACGGTGAAGACTACCTGCGTGTTTGCTTGGCTCTCTGCTCATATTTGTAAAAGGGCGCGGACCGTAGCGGACCCTTCCGCCGATGGCAAGGGCCGTGGCAGGCAGGTTACGGATCGTTTTTTGCACACTATAAAGAGATGCTGGCGCAATCCCTCGCGTGCGGATACGCAACGAGGCGCTATGAAACTCGCACACACTCTCATGCTCACCGCCGTCGCTCTTACTGCATCCGTCTTTGCGGAACCACCGAAGATTTACACCATCCCGCTCAAGGACATTGATGGCAAAGACACCTCGCTCAACGCCTACGCGGGGAAAGTCGTGCTCGCGGTAAATGTCGCGTCGCACTGTGGCAACACGTCGCAATACGAGGGGCTCCAGTCGCTCTTCGAGAAGAACAAGGAAAAGGGGCTCGTGGTCGTCGGCTTCCCGTGCAACGACTTCGGTAAACAGGAACCCGGCTCGGATGCGGAGGTGAAGACGTTCTGCACGACGAAATACAATGTGACCTTCCCCATGATGTCGAAGGTCCATGTGAAAGGCGCAGAGCAGCATCCGCTGTATAAAGAGCTGACGACTGCGCTGCCGGGCGACGTGAAGTGGAACTTCGGAAAATTCCTCATCGGTCGCGATGGCAAGGTGCTGGCGCGCTTTGAGCCCGGCCTTTCTCCAGACGACGAGAAGCTCACGAAGGCTATCGCCGACGCGCTCGCTGCAAAGTGAGTGTCGGGGAAAAAGAACGCCAAATCACGGAGCGACTCGCTCTCATCGAAGACCCACAGGAGCGCCTCGCTGCGCTGATGTCGCGTGCGAAAAAGTGGCCGGTGCCCGCGCCGGATGAACTCGTAGATGCGAACCGCGTGCTCGGCTGCCAGTCGCGTGTGTGGCTCGTGCCGCGCTTGAAGGAAGGCGTCTGCCGTTTCGCGATGGAGTGCGATGCGCCGATGGTGAAAGGGCTCGTGGCCTTGATGTGCGAGGTGTTCGACGGCGGCGCGCCTGCGGATGTGGCAGCGACGGAACCGCAGATATTTGAGACGCTTGGCTTCACTCGGATGATCACACCGACGCGGCTCAATGGGCTGGCGGCAGTGCGTGCGCGCATCCGCGAGTTCGCTACCGCAGCACAGATTTGAGGTAAGGGCCGGTGCGGCTCTTCGGGTGCTTGGCGATTTCTTCGGGCGTTCCCGTTGCGACGACTTCGCCGCCGAGTTTTCCGGCTTCGGGGCCGATGTCTATGACGTGGTCGGCGTCGGCGATGAGCGTCAGGTTGTGCTCGATGACGATGACGGTGGCTCCGCTGTCCACAAGGCGGTGCAGGACTTTTAGCAGCTCGGCTACGTCGCGCATGTGCAGGCCTATGGTGGGTTCTTCGAGTAGGTAGAGCGTGCTCTTGGGCTGTTTCATTTTGCGCATCCGCTCGTTGGCGTCATGGGCGATTCCTAGCGCGAGTTCATAGACGAGTTTCATGCGCTGGGCCTCGCCGCCGCTGAGGGTGGGGCTGGGTTGGCCGAGCTTCAAATAGCCCAGTCCGGTGTCGCAGAGCAGGGCGAGCGGGCGGTGGATTTTTGGGTGCGCCTTAAAGAACTCTGCCGCCTCGGAAAGCGGGAGGTTCAGGATGTCGCCGATGCTTTTTCCGTCGTAGAGGACTTCGAGCGTGGCGGGGTTGAAGCGGGCTCCGTGGCAGTCCGTGCAGGGATGGTAGCTCGTGGGGAGGAAGGCCATTTCGAGTTTGATGACGCCCTGGCCTGCGCACGTCTCGCAGCGTCCGCCTTCGGTATTAAAGGAGAAGCGCGACGGAGTGTAGCCGCGCATTCTTGCGGTGGGAAGTTGAGCAAAGAGGGCGCGCACGGCGTCCCATATTCCGAGGTAGGTCGCGGGCGTGGAGCGGGTGGTTTTACCGATGGGCGATTGGTCCACTTCGCGGATGGCTTCGAGGTGTTCGATGCCCTTGAGCTTTCTTTTTCCCTTTAGCGCTTCCTCTACGGCGGGCTTCAATGCGGAGCGCATGAGCGTGCTTTTCCCGCTGCCGCTGATGCCGGTGATGACGGTGAATTTTGCGATAGGAAACTTCACGGTGATGTTTTTGAGGTTGTTCACCGTCGCGTTGCGAAGCTCTAGCCAATCAGCTTTTGCGAGCGAACGGCGATTGCCGCGTGTGGGGTGCTGGAGTGGTTCGCGCAGGCTGTTGCCGGTGGCGCTTGCGCGGTTGGCGGTGATTTGCGCGAGGGTGCCTTGGGCGATGACTTCGCCGCCGTGAATGCCTGCGCCGGGGCCGAGGTCGAGGATGGTGTCGGCGCGGCGCATGGTGTCTTCGTCGTGCTCGACGACGATGAGCGAGTTGCCCTTCGCCTTGAGCGCGTCGAGCGTGTCGAGCAGTGCGGCGTTGTCGCGCGGATGCAGACCGATGGTCGGTTCGTCGAGGACGTAAAGGACGCCGCGCAAGTTGCTGCCGAGTTGCGCGGAGAGGCGGATGCGCTGGCTCTCGCCGCCGCTGAGGGTGCGGGCGCTGCGTGAGAGCGCTAGATAGCCGAGCCCGACTTTGCCCATGAAGGTGAGGCGTTGTGCGATCTCGGGAACGATGTCGCGGGCGATAGGCTTTTGCGCTGCGGCGAATTTGAACGCGGAGATCGCACTCGCCGCTTCTTCCACGGATTGCGCGACGAAGTCGGCGATCTTAGTGCCGCTGATTTGCACGGCGCAGGAGACTCTATTGAGCCTTGCTCCGTCGCAGGCCGTGCAGGGCTGGGCTTCTCCGCGTTCGAGGGCTTCGCTTTGGCGTTCCACATCAAGCTCTTGTTCGAGAGCGGTTTCGAGGCGGGGATTGACGCTCTGTTTCCATACTTCGCCGAAGCCTCGGCACTCGGGGCACCAGCCGTGCGGGGAGTTGAAGGAAAACATTCGGGGGTCGAGTTCTTCAAAGCTCACGCCGCATTCGGGGCAAGCGCGTTCGGTGCTCAGAACGGTGCTTTTGTTCTTCGCATCCATGACGCGGATGGTGCCTTTTCCGACGGCCAGCGCGGCTTTTACGAGCGCGTCGCAATCGCTGCCGCTTGTCTCGCCGATGAGGACTTCGATGGTGTGCTCGACGAACCGTTCGAGCTTCATCGCGGTGTCCACTTTCCGCAGTTCACCGTCCACGAGCAGCGTGGTGAACTCATGGCGCTTGGCCCATTTTGCGACATCGGTGTGAAAGCCTTTGCGCGCTTTCACGAGGGTGGCGAAAAGGCGGAGCTTCCCGCGTTTGCCAAGTGTTTCGACTTTGCGGGCGACGGCGTTGGCCGTTTGTTTTTCGACCGCGCAGTGGCAGTCGGGGCAGTGCTGCGTGCCGAGTTTGGAAAACAGGAGCCGCAAGAAATGATAGACTTCGGTGACGGTGGCGACGGTGCTTTTTCCCCCGCCGCGAGTGATGCGTTGCTCGATGGCAACGCTCGGAGGAAGTCCGGTGATGAGGTCAACGTCTGGCTTCTCGAGTTGCTCCACAAACTGTCGCGCGTAAGGCGACATGACATCCAAGAACCGCCGCTGGCCTTCGGCAAAGAGAATGTCGAAGGCGAGTGTGCTTTTGCCAGAACCGGAAAGGCCTGTGATGACGACTAGCTCGCCGCGCGGGATAGTGAGGCTGATGTTTTTGAGGTTGTGTTCTCTCGCGCCGAAAATCGCGATGGAGTTGAGCGTTGAGGGTTGAGCGTTGAGAGTCCGGACACCGTAGCTTGGAGGCTCTTCGGCGACTCGGGCGCTTTGCTCGTCCATCCCGTCCATGATGTCCATCGAGTCCACTCCTTGCAGGATAGGCCGCAGGAATCGCCCGGTGTGGCTTTGCTCGACTCGGGCGACTTCCTCCGGTGTGCCGGTGGCGATCACCAAGCCGCCGTCGGCCCCCGCTTCGGGGCCGAGGTCGATCACGTAGTCGGCGCATTTGATGACCTCGACGTTGTGCTCGATAACGATGAGCGAGTAGCCGCTTTGCACGAGTCGCTCAAACACGCGGAGGAGTTGGGCGATGTCGTCGAAGTGCAGGCCGGTGGTGGGTTCGTCGAGGATGAGTAAAGCGCCTGAGTTTTCCTTCTTCGAATGCGTGAGCCGTTCGACGAGCTTGAGTCGCTGGCTTTCGCCGCCACTGAGGATGTTGAGCGGCTGGCCGAGGGTGAGGTAGCCGAGGCCGACTTCCTCCAGCACTTGCAGGGGGTGTGTGATTTTTTCGCCGCCGAGCTTTTGGAAAAAGATGATTGATTCGCTTACGGTGAGATCGAGGACTTCCGTGATGTTTTTTCCCGCAAGTTTCACGCGCAGGATGTGCGGTTGGTAGCGGCGACCTTCGCATTCGGGGCAGCGGACGAAGACGTCGCTGAGAAATTGCATTTCGATTTTTTCAAAGCCGCTACCGCTGCACCGCTCGCATCGGCCGGGGCCACCGTTGAAGGAAAATGCGCTGGCGTTTAGGCCCTCGGAGAGGGCTTGTTCGGTGCAGGCGAAGCGTTCGCGGATGTGCTCGAAGACGCCGAGATAGACGGCGGGCGTGCTCTTAGGAGTGCGGGAAAGTGGTGATTGATCGACGAGGACGACACTGCTGATTTGCTCGTGTCCCGTGAGTTTTTTGAGCGCGCCTGCGGGATTCTCGCTGGTGAGACTTTTGGCGCGGAGGAGGTTTTCGTAGAGGACGCTGTGGACGAGGGTGCTCTTGCCGCTGCCGCTGACTCCGGTGACGCAGGCGAAGACGCCGAGCGGAATTTCGACGTTGAGCTTCTGCAGGTTGTGCTCGCTGGCTCCGGTGAGCTTGAGCCATGCAGCGGGCCTGCGGCGCTTGTTCGGGATGGGGATGGATTTGGTGCCGGTGAGGTAGTCTGCCGTTAATGACGAACTTGGATCGTCGCTCGCCATTTTCGTCATTTCTTCGACGGTTCCCTCAAACACCAGCGCTCCTCCTTTTTCTCCTCGTCCGGGACCGAGCTCGATGACGTGATCCGCTGCCCGCATGACGCTCTCCTCGTGCTCTACGACGAGGAGTGTGTTGCCTTTGTCGCGCAACGATTTCATCACGCCGATGAGTCGTCCCGTGTCGCGCGGATGTAGGCCGATGCTTGGTTCGTCGAGGACGAAGAGGGTGTTGACGAGGTTTGCGCCGAGGCAGGTGGTGAGGTTCACGCGCTCGGCTTCGCCGCCGCTCAGGGTCTTCGTGGGGCGGTCGAGTGAGAGGTAGCCGAGGCCGACTTCGACCATGAAGCCGATGCGGCTGCGGACTTCGCCGAGGAGCATCGCGGTGGTGCTGTCGAATGACGAATGACGAATGACGAATGTCGAAAGCAAGTCGCCGAGCGGGAGCTGTTGCAGCTCGGGAAGCGTCTTGTTTGCGAAGCGGTAATTCAAGACGGCAGGCTGATAGCGCGTGCCACGGCAATCGGGGCACTCGGTGTAGTTCCGGTAGCGGCTCAGCAACACTCGGACGTGCATTTTATACGCTTTGCTCTCCATCCAGCGGAAGTATCCGGCGATGCCGTACCAGTGGCCGTCTTTCCAGATTTCTTCGCCGCTGCGCTTAGGGGATTTGTCCCAGTCTTCGCCGTGGAAGACCCATTGCTGCACGTCGGCGGGGAGGTCTTCAAATGGGGTGCGAGTGTTTATCTTTTTCGCTTTGCAGCATTTGAGCAGGTCGAGTTGGCAGTCTTTGCCGCTCTCTCCGGTGAAGGGTTTGATGCAGCCGCCCGCGATACTCACGCTGCGGTCTGGGATGCTGCGAGGGAGGTCGATCGCGATGGTGCGACCAAAGCCTCGGCACTTCGGGCACGCGCCGAGTGGGTTATTAAATGAGAAGAGGCCGGGTGATGGGGGCAGGATGTCGATGTCGCAGTGAGCGCAGTGCCATGAGCTGCTGAAGGGTTGAGAGTTGAGGGTTGAGAGTTGAGAGACCACGACGATTTTTCCGGAGCCGAGTCGCAGGGCTGTTTCTACGGCTTCTGTGAGCCTAGTTCGGTTTTCTTCGGAGGGGGAGATGCGGTCTTGGATGACGCTCACTTTGCCCGGGAGGCGTTTGATTTTCCCTGCCTCGTCGGTGCGGACGATTGCGCCATCGAGCCACACGCGGAGGTAGCCTTGCTGCTGCAAAAAGGCGAAGAAATCGGGAGGCTTGGTGCCGTCCGGGACTGCGACGGCGAAGGTGATGAGGATGGGTTCTTTTCTCCCGGTCATCAACTGCTCCACAATCGAACGCGCCGTCTCCGGGCGGATGGGCTTGCGGCATTCGGGGCAGGAGGCTTCGGCGATGCGGGGGAAGAGCAGTTTAAGGTAGTCGTTCACATCGGTCATCGTGCCGACGGTGGAGCGAGTGGATTTTACGTTGTTGGACTGCTCGATGGCGATGGCGGGAGGGATGCCGCGAATCTCATCGACGCGGGGCTTGTCCATGCGGTCGAGGAACTGCCGGGTGTAGGGCGAGAACGTCTCGACGTAGCGGCGCTGGCCTTCGGCATAGACGGTGTCGAACGCGAGGGAGCTTTTACCAGAGCCGCTGGGGCCGGTGACGACGATGAGTTTACCCAGTGGTAAATCGACATCGAAGCCTTTCAGGTTGTTCTGCCGAGCGCCCCGGATCTGGATGGATTCTGGGGCGGCGAGAATAGTCAGAGCAGGCTTCGTTTTTGGCATCAGTGTGGTGAGTATCCGAGATACGCGCCACGCGTTGCAATCGACGCGATGAAAAATTTGCGCTGATCGCCTCGAAACCCGCAATTCTCGCCGAGCCGCTCTACGCTCCGCCTGTCTTGAGTTTTTCGGTCATGACGGCGACGCGCTCTTTCATGATTTTGCCGGACTTGAACTTCACAGTCGCCCGTGAAGGGATGGCGAAGCTGCTTCCGGGCTCTTTTGGATTACGACCGACACGCGGTTTGGTCAGCTTCACTTCGAAGACGCCAAAATTTCGGAGTTCGATGTTGTCGCCGTTCGCGAGCGCATCAACGATTTGATCGAGGGTCCGCTGCACAACGTTAAATACGTCTTGCTGGACGAGCCCGGTTTCAGTGGCGATTTTTACCACGATTTCCCGTTTCGTTAGTGTTCCCATAGGTAGGTCTTTAATTGGCTGTGATATTTTGCCGATCGGCAAGCCTTGAATGTGACCAATTGTGTAATCTTTCAGGCCGAGAAGGCCTGCTGTTGAGAGCCCTATTTCTCCCGCTTTTCTCGCTTGAAGAACGGCTTCTCGACATGGGCGTAAGCGTCGGGGGCGATCTCGTGTGCGGTCTTGAAATGCACCTTTGCGATCTGTTTTAGGAACTCTGGCCCGTGTGTTTTGACGAGCGCTCTGGCGGTGTCTTTCACCGCTGCGGACACGCCTTTTTCCAGCGTCCGGCCAATGTCGCGGCCTTTTTCAAAGAGCCAGTTGATAAATCGCTCGCGCGCAATGATGGATGCCGCGGCCACTGCGACATCGCTCTCGGCCTTGGTCCGCGCATCGAGCTGGATGTGCTTCGCCTTCTCGGAAAAGGCGCGTTTGATGAGGCTGGCGCTGGCAAATTTGTCGCTTAAAGCGCGGGGGCATTCGGGCCGTTGGTCCAGCAAATGTTCGATGACCTTGGCGTGGCCCCAGCCGAGGAGTTTGTTGAGGTTTTGAAATTTTCCGTAGAGCTCGTTGTACTTTTCTGGCGCGAGCGTGATGCTTGAAAACGCTACGCCTCGTGTCTGGCGGATGATTGCTGATAACTCGCGAATCTTTGCATCCGTGCCGATGCGTTTGCTGTCCATCACACCGGCTTCCATGAGCGCTCGCGTGCTCTCAGCATCCGTGTAGCAGCCGGCGATGACGAGTGGGCCGAAGAAATCGCCCTTCCCGCTCTCGTCGATGCCGAAATGCGGCTCAAACATCGCCGGGTTGTGGACCTCTTCATAACCGAGCTTCGCCTCGCCGAGAATCTCTGGCTCCAAGGTGAACTGCACAAACTCCTGAGTGCCTCTGCCTTGCACGACGACTTTCGGCCCTTTCTCGTAGCAGGCGACGGTCAATTTATCCTTCTGTGCGAAGAAGAGCATGTATTGCCGAACGTCGAATTTCCAGCCCTGCTCGGTGAGTAAAGTACGGAGCTTTTGCGCCTGCGGAAGCGACAACCCGGCGGTGTGAATCGTGATTGGTTTTGGCCCCTGCTCCTCGGCTTTTGGTTTCTTCGGCATCGCGTCACGTTTCGCGGATTCGCGGGCGGAGGGGAAGAATGATGTTTTTCAAGTTGAGCGCGACTGTTTGGCACCCCCTGTTCTTATCGCCTTCATTGATGCGGAGGCTTTCCATTCGCTTCATCCGTTCCGTAAAAGGACGACCCTTATGGCCAAGCAATCTTCCGTCACCAAAGCCTACGACCTCGCCCGCGAACGCTACGCCGCGCTCGGCGTCGATACCGAGGCCGCGCTAAAAGCCGCCCGCGGCCTCAGCATCTCGCTGCATTGCTGGCAGGGCGATGACGTCGGCGGGTTTGAAACCGGCGGCAGCACCCTCGGCGGCGGCCTCGCCGTCACCGGCAACTATCCCGGCAAAGCCCGCACGCCCGACGAACTCCGCGCCGACCTCGACAAGGCCCTCTCGCTCATCCCCGGCAAACACCGGCTGAATCTTCATGCGATGTATGGCGAATTCGGCGGCAAGCGCGTGGACCGCGACGCCATCGAGATGGAGCACTTCACCGGCTGGGTGGAATGGGCGCACGCAAACCAGATGGGGCTCGATTTTAACCCGAGCTGCTTCGCGCACCCGAAAGCGGCCGACGGATTCACCCTCTCGCACCGCGACAAGGGCATCCGCAGTTTCTGGATCGAACACTGCCGCCGCTCCCGCGAAATCGGCGCGGCGATGGGCAAAGTGCTCGGCTCTCCCGCAGTCACAAACGTGTGGGTGCCCGACGGCTACAAAGACACACCCGCCGACCGACTCGCCCCGCGCGAGCGACTCGCAGCCTCGCTCGACGCCGTTTTCAAAAAACCGCTCAAGCACAACTACGACGCCGTGGAGCCCAAGCTCTTCGGCATCGGAAGCGAAAGCTACGTCGTCGGCTCGCACGAATTTTACCTCGGCTACGCCATCTCGCGGCAAAAAGTTTTCTGCCTCGATGCCGGGCACTTTCACCCGACGGAAGGCATCGCGGATAAAATCAGCAGCGTCTTCCAATACGTCCCGCGCGTCCTGCTCCACGTCAGCCGCGGCATGCGCTGGGACAGCGACCACGTCGTCACGCTCACCGACGACCTCCAGCAAATCGCGCAGGAACTCGTGCGCGGCGCATTCCTCCCGCGCACGCACCTCGGGCTGGATTATTTCGACGCCAGCATCAACCGAGTCGCCGCCTGGGTCATCGGCACGCGCAACTTCCTCAAAGCCCTGCTCATCGCCATGCTGGAGCCCATCGATAAACTCCGCGCCGCCGAAAACACCGGCGACCTCACCACGCGCCTCGCGCTGCAAGAAGAGGCGAAAACCATGCCTTTCAGCGCAGTCTGGGACGCCTACTGCGAGCAGCAAAATGTGCCTGTCGGGGATAAGTGGCTGGCTGAGGTGAAGGGGTACGAACGGGAGGTTTTCGCGAACCGCAGATAAACGCAAATCAACGCAGATGAATGATGTGACTTATTTGAAGAGCGAGAGCTACCAGCTTATTGGGGCTGCGTTCGCCGTGTACAATGAACGAGGGTTCGGACTTGCTGAGGAGATTTACCAAGAATGCCTTGAGATAGAGTTGGAGATAGTGGGCATACCGTTTCGTGCGAAGCAGGAACTGGCCTGTTTTTACAAAGGCCGAGAACTCAAGCGTCGCTACATCCCTGACCTTATGGTTTTCGAGAGCATCGTTGTAGAACTCAAAGCGGTGACCCAGCTTTTACCTGAACACGAAGCTCAACTCCTCAATTATATGCGCATCACCAAACAGCCGCTCGGCTACCTCATCAATTTCGGCAAACGCGGCAGTCTCGAATACAAACGCTACATTCTATCCGAATACCTCCCTGCGTAAAAATCTGCGTTCATTTGCGTATATCTGCGGTTCCATGAATCCCATTCTCCAACTCTCAGCGGTTAAAAAATTCTTCGGCGCAGTCCGTGCGTTGAAGGGCGTTTCATTTGATCTCCACGCCGGTGAAGTCCACGCGCTGCTCGGTGAAAATGGCGCGGGGAAATCGACGCTCATCAAAGTCATCACTGGTGCGCATCAGCCCGACGGCGGCGCGCTCACCGTCGGCGGCGAAACCGTCGCGGCACTCACACCGTCCAAAGCACGCGAACTCGGAATCGCCTGCATTTATCAGCAACCGGCGCTTTTCCCCGATCTCACCGTGGCGGAAAACATCGGTCTGCGGCTCAAGAAATCTGGCGCGTTTTCGCGGGTGAAATGGGCGGAGCAGCGCACGCTAGCGGCGGAATTGCTGAAGCGCATCGGCGCGGATATTTCGCCGGATGCGGAAGTCCGTTCGCTCTCGATGCCCGAGCAGCAGCTCGTCGAAATCGCCTGCGCACTCGGCACTGGCGCGCGCATCGTCATCATGGACGAGCCCACCGCTTCGCTCACTCAGAAGGAGCAGCACCTTCTTTTTGCCGTCGTGAAAAGCCTGCGCGAAAGCGGCGTCGGCGTCGTGTATATCTCGCATCGCATGGAGGAAATCTTCGCGCTCGCGGACCGTGTCACCGTCCTGCGCGATGGCGAGAGCGTCGGCACGCATCCGACTGCAAACATGACCGAAGCCGAGCTCATCAAGCTCATGGTGGGGCGTGAAGTCTCTCACATTTATCCCGCGGCGGATGGCACGCCGGGCGAGGTCGTGCTCTCGTTGAAAAACGTCGGCTCGCGCGCTGGCGGAGTTCGCGGCGTGAGCCTCGATGTCCGCGCTGGCGAAATCGTCGGACTCGCCGGGCTCGTCGGCGCGGGTCGCACGGAACTCGCGCGCATCCTTTTCGGAATCACCCCAGCCGACTCCGGCGAGATTCTGCTGAACGGAAAAAGCATCACCATCGGCAGCCCACGCGAAGCCATTGCGCACGGCATCGCATACGTCCCCGAAGATCGCCGACGGCACGGAGTCATCCTCGAAATGCCGATCGCCCACAACATGACGATGGCCATCCACCCGACGTTCTTCCCCGGCTCGCTCCTGCGCACTGGCGCGGAGTCGGAGCTCGCGCAGCAATTTATCCGCGACCTCGGCATCAAAGCATACGGACCCGAAGCGCCCGGCGGCTCGCTCAGCGGCGGCAACCAGCAAAAAGTCAGCGTCGCCCGCTGGCTCGCGACAAAGCCGAAACTGCTCATCCTCGATGAACCCACGCAAGGCGTGGATGTCGGAGCCAAAAGCGAGATACATAAAATCATCCGCGCCCTCGCGAAGGACGGACTGGCCGTGCTCATGATCTCCAGCGACCTGCCCGAAGCTCTCGGCATGAGCGACCGTACCGCCGTCATGCGCGGCGGCACCATCGCGGCGATCCTCCCCGGCGGCAGCGACGCACACGCCGTCATGGCTGCGGCGCTGGGGTGATTACTTCTTCGGCGGCAAAGGCGGCGCGCTCACGGGCGGCGTCACTGCTTCTACTGGCGGGCCTTTTGGACGAGGTGCTTGCACGGGCGGAGTCGCCACGGTGGCAGGAGCCTGCGGACGCGGAGGCGGCTCGGGAAGATTGATGACCACCTTCGACTTCGTGCGCAACTCGGCCAGCACGCCATCGATGAAGCCACGCTTCCGGTCCCAGCCGAGGCGCGTCTTAATCAGCTCTTTCGACTCATCGAACGTGTTCGCCTTCGCGTCTTTGCGGTCGGTGAGTTTGATGATGTGGTAGCCCAGTTCGGTGCGGACGGGCTCTTTCGCGAGTTCGCCCTTCTTCAGCGGGAATGCAGCGGCAACGATGGCCGGCGGCGGTCCTTGCCGTGGGAAAAAATCGAGGTCGCCACCGTTCTTCTTCGCTTCGGGGTCTTCGCTCAGTTCGGTCGCGAGCTTTGCAAAGTCTTCCTTCTCCGCACGCTTCTGCGCGGCCTCTGCTTTCTTGAGGGTCGCTGTCACCTTGTCTGGCGTCGCATCGGGATCGACCATGAAAAGAATGTGGCTGGCGCGGACTTGCTCCGGCACTTGGAAGTTCTGCGGGTTCTTCGTGTAAAACTCCATCGCCTCTGCGTCCGAGACTTCCGGGGCCTTGCCTGCCAGCGCCGTGTCCATCCACTTCCGCTGCTGCATCATTTTGCGAAGCTCACCCTTCATTTGCTCTCCCGTCATCCCTTGGCTCTGCGCGAACTTCTCCAGCTCGCCGCGTGCATCCGTGAGCTTCTTTAGCTCCGCATCGAAGTCTGCATCCGTCACCACGGTATCTTTCGCAGCGCGCGAGAGAAGGCGCTCGGAGACCATGTTATCCACGACCATCCGCGTCACCATCACGCGCTGCTCCGCCGGGATGGCGTCCACGGGCATCCCGCGTGCGGCCAGCATCTTTTTCATCTCGGCTTCGACTTGGACGTTCGTGATTTTCTCATCGTCCACGACGGCGAGAATCTCCGCGGGGACCTTCTCGGCAGGCACCGCGACGGGTGCAGGCGCGGCGGCGGGTTTGTCTTGGGCTGAGGTGAAAGATGGAAGTGCGCACGCAATCGCCAGAGCGAGTGCCGGGACGGATTTTGAAGTCATAAAGGGCGGCGACGCTACACGTGCTCACGGCGCTGGCGAGGGATTATTTCCAGCCGCTTACTCCCCGCTCAGGTCGAAGCGGTCGAACAGCCAGCCGAGCCACGCGACGCCGCTGGCGGCTTCCAGCGCGAGGACAAATCCGGCGCTGCCGGCGGTCGCGGCGACTTTCCACGCGAAGTCGATGCCGAACATCCCCGCTGCAAACCACGCTGCTGCGCCGAAAAATGCGACCGGAACAAATGCGAGCAAGATGAGCAGGATTTGCATGATGCCCACCAGCAGCCGCAGGCCCACGACTTCCAATCCGGCGGGCGCTCCACCAGCGACATCGCCGGGCTTGAACCAGCCGGGCAGCGCCAGCGCGGCGGCGGCGGGGAGGATGGAGGTGCCGAGATTGAAGAGCGGTAAAAAGACCGCGACGCCCGCGATGGCGATCCATGCACGGCCAATCCCGTGCCCTTCGCTATCGATGAACGTCAACGCCAGCGTCGTGCCGACTCCCAGCGCGGCCCATTGGATGAGCGTGCCCACCACGACAGGCCCGAGCAGTTCACCCAGCGCGAATTGCCAGCCGGGGAGGGGATACGTCTTCAGCAAGTCCATCCCCGCGATCCCTTGCCGGAGCTGCCCGGCTGCCTGCTGGCCGACCATCACCAAGCTGATGATGAGCGCGATGTAGCACGCGCCGCCGATGATGACCACGAGCGCGATAACGCCTGCGGACGGATCGCGCAGCCCGCGATGGTTGAGCCAAACTGCGGCCGCTGCGAGCGCGAGGAAAAAGGCCGCCCAGCGAGAGAGCGTCCGCTTTCCCCCGATGCGGATGAGCGACTTCCACAAAAACGCCGTCGCCTGAAATCCCGTCGCCCGCAGCGCGAACAACGGCACGCGCGCCTTGCCGCTCTTCGTGGAAAAGCGCACATCTCCCTTTTGCGCAGACGCGATCAGTTTCGCGCGGCGGCGGGCGTTTTCTATCGCCGCATCCTCGAACGAAGCATCCGCTCGCACGACCCATAGGAAGTGCGCCAGCAGGATGCCCAGCGCGGGGAAGACCGCCGCCGCAAACTCCCGCAAGCCGTGCGCGTAGTAAGGCGCGACCACCAGCTTGAACGGCACCAGCACCCACTGGATCACGCCGGAGTTCGCGAGCTGCGCCACTTTCGCAAACGTCCCCGCTGGCCCCGCTGGTCCCGGCGGCAAGGCCGTCCACGCCTGCCATACGAGCAGCGCGAACCCCGCGACGACTGCCACGAAGAACAGGCGGCGCTTCCAGTCTGCCAGCCCGCGCGCGTAGAGCCGCGAGAGCGCGAACGATGCGCCGAGCCGATGCAGCGCCACGGTATTCAGGATCAGCCACCAGCTCCCCGTCCGCGTCCACGCGTCGCCGCCCATCCGCCAGCGCCCGGTGATGAGCGTGAAGAACACCGAGATAAACAGCAGCCCGATCTGCGAGCGCAGGATTTTGAAAATGATCAGCGTCTGCCGCTTCAGCGGTGCGGGGAAAAGGAACGCGATCTCTGCCTCCGTGAAAGTAATCGCCGCACGCGAAGCCGGCAAAACCCAAGCAAGCGTCAGTATCCCCACGAAGAGGATCGTCGCGCCGACATAGATGGAGCCGCCGGTGGACACGCCCTTCATCCCCGGCGAAGCGCCCGCCGCGAGGTAGAGGAACTGGTAAAAGTAAAAGTAGATGTAGGCCACCGCCAGCGCCGCCCCGAGCAGATACTTCGGCTGCCGCAGTCGCTTGATGCGGTGGACGAGCGAATTGGCCAGCGAGCGCGTGATGAGGTAGCCGAGGGCGCTCACTTCCCCGCATCCTCCCCGGCGATGCGCACGAAGATTTCCTCCAAGTCCGCCCCTTCATGCGCCGCCCGGATGTCCGCCAGCGTGCCGTGCTCCACCTTGCGCCCGCGCTTCACGATCAGGAAATGCGAGCACACCTCCTCCAGCAAATGCAGCAAGTGCGAGCTGATGATAATCGCCACCCCACGGTCCCGCGCTTGGCGGATGATGAGTTCCTTCGTCCGCCGGATCGCCAGCGGGTCCAGCCCCGTCAGCGGCTCGTCGAAGAACATCACGCGCGGCTCGTGCAAGAAGCCGCACGCCAGCGCCACCTTCTGCTTCATCCCGCGCGAAAGCTCCGTCGCCAGAAGGTCGCGCTTATCCGCCATATCCAGCTCCTCCAGCAGCGCCATCCCGCGCTCCTTCGCATCCGCCACTTGGTAAAGGCGGGCGGTGAAATCGAGATGCTGCTGCACCGTGAGGTAGTCAAAGAGGCGCGGCTCATCCGAGAAAAACGACAGCGCCTGCTTCGCCGCCAGCGGGTCCTCCGCGATGTCGTGCTCGGCGATGGTAATCTTCCCCCGCGTCGCCGGGATGATCCCCGCCAGACACCTCAGCGTCGTCGTTTTCCCCGCCCCATTCGGCCCCACCAGCCCCAGCACCTCGCCGGGATTCACCGTGAAGCTCAGCTCCGTGACAGCGGCGAAGTCGCCATATAGTTTAGTCAGTCCATCGACAGCAATCATACCAGTCCCCGCACCCTCCGTGGATTCCCCCGCGCTGTCGAGTGATACCATCTTCACAAAATAACGAGACGACAGCGGAGGCGCGAATGGGTGTGATTAAAAGTGGAAGAGTGCGAGTGGCTTGGGCGTCTCGCCCATGAAGGAGCGATACTCATGGGCGGGACGCCCAAGCCACTTTTAATCACACCCGGCGCGAATGGGAGCGGGGCTTTCCTAAGCCCCGTTGCCACGTCAGTGGCAAGCGTGAGTTGCCGCTACGCGCCAAACGGGGCTTAGGAAAGCCCCGCTCCGATTTCGCCGAAAGGGAACTTGCCTCACCCCGCCCCGCTTGCTCGCCTCTCCCCGCAACATGAAACTCGACGCACACCAGCACTTCTGGCGCTACGACGCCGCCCAATACCCGTGGATCCCCAGCGGCTCCCCGCTCCACCGCGACTGGCTCCCCGCCGACCTCGCCCGCCTCCAGCAGCCCCTCGGCATCGCTGGCTCCGTCGCCGTCCAGGCCCGCCAATCCCTCGCAGAAAGTGACTGGCTCCTCGGCCTCGCCGACGCAGACCCGCGCATCAAAGCCGTCGTCGGCTGGGTGGACTTGCGCGCCCCCCACGTCGCCGCCGACCTCCAGCGCCTCGCCCGCCACCCGAAGTTCGCCGGCGTCCGCCACGTCGTCCAAGACGAACCCGACGATCGCTTCATGCTCCGCCCCGACTTCCTGCGTGGCATCGCCCAACTCTCCGCCCTCGGCCTCACCTACGACCTCCTCATCTTCCCCCACCAGCTCCCCGCCGCCATCGAGCTCGTCGCCTGCTTCCCCCAGCAGCCCTTCGTCCTCGACCACATCGCCAAGCCCCCCATCAAAGCCCGCACCCTCACCCCCTGGCGCGAACAAATCCGCCGCCTCGCCGCCGCCCCCAACGTCCACTGCAAACTCAGCGGCCTCCACACCGAAGCCGACCACCGCGCATGGCAGCCCGCCGACTTCCGCCCCTACCTCGACCTCGTCTTTGAAGCATTCGGCCCCACCCGCCTCATGTGGGGCAGCGACTGGCCCGTCTGCCAACTCGCCGCCGACTACGAGCAAACCCACCGCCTCCTCGAAACCTACCCCCTCCCCGAACTCGACAAAGCCGCCCTCTTCGGCGGAAACTGCGCCCGCTTCTACGGCATCCAGCCCTAAGCCCACCATGACCACCACACACCCATGACCACCGACACACCAACTCGCCGCAAATGGAACATCACCCGATGGCTGCTCGTCTTCGCACTGGTCGCGATGGGGTGGAGCGAGTGGCGGGCTTACACATTTCGCTCCGCGCTCGCGGAGGCAAAGGCGCTGGGGTTGCTTCACCCCGACCCAGGCAACACGATTCGGGAGAACCGGAAGGCGACATTCAAGGAAGACACGTGGCTGAATGGCGTGACTAGGATGCACATCCCGACGAACGAGGTATTTGAGCAGAACCTCGCCATCGTCCACCGGCTGAATCCGAAGGAGCTGTGGATCGAAAACGCCGCCACCTTGCGCGACCTCTCCGCGCTCAAACCACTCACCCGACTGCAAGATGTCACGCTCACCGGCTGCACGGGGCTCACGAATGTGGACGGGCTCAAGAACCTCTCCGCTCTGCAAAAGGTCATGCTCACCGGCTGCACGGGGCTCACGAATGTGGACGGGCTCAAGAACCTCTCCGCTCTGCAAAAGGTCTATCTCAGCGGCTGCACGGGGCTGACGAATGTGGACGCGCTCAAGAACCTTTCCGTTCTGCAAGAGGTCGATCTCACCGGCTGCACGGGGCTCACGAATGTGGACGCGCTCAAGAACCTCTCCGCTCTGCATAGAGTCTATCTCTACGACTGCACAGGGCTGACGAATGTGGACGCGCTCAAGAACCTCTCCGCTCTGCAATCGGTCACTCTCATCGGCTGCACGGGGCTCACGAATGTGGACGCGCTCAAGAACCTCTCCGCTCTGCAAGAGGTCCGGCTCGACGGCTGCACGGGGCTCACGAACGTGGACGCACTCAAGAACCTCTCCGCTCTGCAATCGGTCGAGCTCGCCGGCTGCAAGGGGCTCACGAATGTGGACGGGCTCAAGAACCTCCCCGCTCTGCAAACAGTCGACCTCTTCGGCTGCACAGGGCTGACGAAAGAGAGCGTCGCATCGCTTAGGGCGGCGCTCCCGAATACGAAAATCACCGGCAAATAGCGAAAACTCCACTTCCCACACACCCATGACCACCGACCCACCACCCCCGCGCCGAAAGTGGCACCTCCAACGCTGGCTCCTCCTCCTCGCCGCCGGGTTCCTCGCATACGGCGGGTGGACCCAATACGCCTTCCGCGCTGCGATCAAGGAGGCAGAGGCGCTGGGGTGGACGGTCGAATACACTGACCCGGTCGTAGAGATTCGGAAGAACTGGAAGGCAGCGTTCAAGAAGGCCACTTGGCTGGATGGCGTGTGGGGGGTGACCATCCCGCCGAGCGAAGAGTTTGAACAGAACGTCGCCATCATCCATCGGCTGAATCCTATGGTGCTGTGGCTCTATGACGCGGACACGTTGCGCGCCATCTCCGCGCTCAAACCCTTCCGCAGACTGCGATACGTCAGGCTCCACACTTGCACAGGGCTCACGAATGTGGACGGCCTCAAGAACCTCTCCGCTCTCCAAGAGGTCTATCTCATGGAATGCACCGAGCTCACGAATGTGGACGGGCTCACGAATCTCTCCAGTCTGCAAAACGTCGGGCTCGACGGCTGTACGGGGCTCACAAATGTGGACGCCCTCAAGAACCTTTCCGCTCTGCAAGATGTCTGGCTCTCCGGCTGCACGGGGCTCACAAACGTGGACGCCCTCAAGAACCTCCCCACTCTGCAAAAGGTCTGGCTCGGCGGCTGCACGGGGCTGTCGAAGGAGAGCGTCGCATCGCTGCAGGCCGCCCTCCCGAATACGGAAATCTCCGCCCCCTAGCCCTGCGCGAATGCGTGGAGCACCGAAGGTGCGGCGACATACCAGCCCAGGGCAACGGGGTGTGATTAAAAGTGGAATTGCGCGAAGCGCACAAGGAGCGGCGACATTCCTGTCGCTGTCCCCATAGCGCGAAGCGCCTGATCAGATACGCACGGCTCTGGGAAACTGCACGGTGCTCGATAATGGGCGCTTCGCGCTCTCAGGACAGCGACAGGAATGTCGCCGCTCCTTGT